>CAMPGW010000119.1 GCA_946885735.1 uncultured Gammaproteobacteria bacterium | reverse complement strand
TGGTCTTGCGGGCGCGGATGTTCTGGTACATCAGCGGCTGCGTGGCCGCCGGCTCATCGGCCTCGTTGTGGCCGTGGCGGCGATAGCAGACCAGGTCGATCACGATGTCGCGGGCGAAGGCCTGGCGGAAGTCGAAGGCCAGCTGCGCGCAGAACACCACCGCCTCCGGGTCGTCGCCGTTCACGTGCAGCACCGGCGCGCCGACGATCTTGGCCGGGTCGGTGCAGTACAGCGTGGAGCGGGCGTCGTCGGGGCGGCTGATGGTGAAGCCGACCTGGTTGTTGACCACCACGTGCACGGTGCCGCCGACGGCGAAGCCGCGCGCCTGCGACATCTGGAACAGTTCCATCACCACGCCCTGGCCGGCGAAGGCGGCGTCGCCGTGGATCAGGATCGGCAGCACCTGCTTGCGCGCGGTGTCCTGGCGGCGCAGCTGGCGCGCGCGCACCGAACCCGCCACCACCGGATCCACGATCTCCAGGTGGGAAGGGTTGAAGGCCAGGGCCAGGTGCACCGGACCGCCCGGCGTGGCGATGTCGGCCGAGAAACCCATGTGGTACTTGACGTCGCCCGAGTGCTCCGGCGTGTCGGGATGGTCGAACTTGCCCTCGAACTCGGCGAACAGCTTGCCGGTCGGCTTGCCGAGCGTGTTGACCAGTACGTTGAGGCGGCCGCGATGGGCCATGCCGATGACCATGTCCTTCACGCCGTGGCTGCCGCCGCGCCGGACGATGGTGTCGAGCAGGGGAACCAGCGAATCGCCGCCTTCCAGCGAGAAGCGCTTCTGGCCGACGTACTTGGTGTGCAGGTAGCGCTCCAGGCCCTCGGCGGCGGTGAGCCGCTCGAGCACGCGCAGCTTCGCATCGTGGTCGAGCCCGAAGCGGCCGGCGGCGCTTTCCAGCCGCTGCTGCATCCAGTGGCGCTGGGCGGCGTCGGAGATGTGCATGAACTCGGCGCCGATCGTGCTGCTGTAGGTTGCCTTCAGGCGGGCGAGCAGGTCGCGCAGTTTGAAACGGTCGCCGCCGAACCAGGTGGTGACGGCGAACTCGCGGTCCAGGTCGGCTTCGGACAGGCCGTGGAACTCGAGCTCCAGGTCGGGCGCCGGCTGCGGCGGAGCCATGGCCAGCGGATCGAGCGCCGCGCCCAGGTGGCCGCGCGAGCGATAGGCCGTCACCAGCTTGCCGCAGGCGGTCTGCTTGCGCGCCGCTTCCTCGTCGGCGCCCCCGCGCGCGCCCGCGCCTTCATGCGCCGCGCGTTGCACCTGGGCGATCACCGCCGAATGAGGGACGTCGGATCCGCCGCCCGGAAGCGCGTCGAAATACGCCTTCCACTGCTGGCCCACGCTGTCGGCGTCCACGAGGTACTGCTCGTAGAGGTCCTCGATGAAGCCGGCATTGCCGCCGGAAAGCTGGGAAGTCCGGGAGAACTGCTTGGTCAGGCTATCCACGACGTCGCTTGATGGGCTTGGGCAGAACGCGAATTATAGCCTCACAGCGCCAGTGAGCGGAGTTCAGAGGCGGGCCGCGCCCGCTCCCAGCTACGGTCGAAAAGCTCGCGCAATTGTCGATTCCGGCCCGGCAGCGCCGGGCTCCAGTCGCCCTCGAAGCGGCTGCCGAGCAGGCGGAACAGGTAACCGTCGGCATCGTTGGCGACGTAGACCGAGGGATACTGCAGTTCCTCCGGGTCCTGCGGCGCCCGGAACTGGAACACCGAGGGCAGGCGCTGGGCCAGGGCCAGCAGCGGGTGGGGCTGGCGCTGCGCCAACCCGGGGTCCTGCACGAGGAACCGCGCACGGGCGCCGCGGGTGCCGACGGCGAAACCCTTGAGTGCATCCACGATCGAGGCATGCGCGAACAGGGCGGGCTCGAGTTCGCGGGTATAAACCACCAGCTCGCGCCGGGCCTGGTGCACCAGCGTGCGCACCGCGTCGAGCGTGGCCTCCAGGCCTTCCACGTCCACCGGCTTGAGCGAGGGCCCGCGCGG
The DNA here is from genome assembly GCA_946885735.1 of uncultured Gammaproteobacteria bacterium. The sequence continues at coordinate 1,116 of CAMPGW010000119.1, read as the reverse complement.
CCGCGCGGCAGGCCGTGGGGACGGCAGCACCGGACCAAGCTCCAGTCGCATGGCCTGGTGCTCGATCCCGGCTTCCCAGAAACGTTCGCCGAAACCGGTGAAGCCGAACTTCTCGTAGAAACCCAGCGCGCCGACCTGGGCGTTGAGGCTGACCTCGCGCAGGCCCAGCGCCCTGGCCTTCTCGATCAGGGCCACCAGCAAGGCTTCGCCGACCCCCTTGCCGCGCCATTCCCGCAACACGGCCATGCGGCCGATCTTGTGCTTGGGCGTCAGCCGGCCGGTGCCGATCGGCCGGTGCGCGTCGTCACGGGCGATTACGTGGTGGCATTCCGGGTCGAGCTCGTCCCACTCTTCCTCGATCGGCACTTGTTGCTCGACCACGAAGACCGGCTCGCGGATCGCGCGCAGGTCCTTGAAGTCGGCCTGGTAGTCGGCCGGTTCGACGCGGAAGCCGATTTCGGGAAGGGTCTGGGTCATGGGCGTTTGCGCGGCGCGCGCCGCAACTGGAAGTGTCCTTGGGCGACGAGGTCGTCGAGCGCGGCGCGCCCGGATTCGTCGAGCTTGGCGACGGCGGCCTCGTCGAGCGCCTCGTAACTGGCCAGCACGTGCGCCGATCGCCGATCCATCGGCCACGAACGTCCGTCCACGAACAATCGCGCGCGGTCCAGGCGGCGCGATCCTTCCGCCGACCAGGCCGAGCGCGAGAACGGATGCCGTAGCAGCATGCCGCCATCGGCCAGTGCCTGCGCGACGGCCGCAGGCCGCGGCACGCGCGGGCACGGTGCGATGTCACCGGCGCTGCGGTAGCGGGTCATGAAACGCCCGAACCAGTCCCGGCGACGGGCCGGGTCAAGGTCTTGCCAGGCGGCGAGCGCGCGATCGACGCGGGCGAAGGCGGCCTCGTCGATCTCGAAGGCATCCTGCGGTTCGGACAGGTCGGGATCGGCGTAGCGCGCATCCTCGGGCAGCGTCGAGGCCAGTTCTTCGGCCAGGTCGACGATGAGTTCGGCCTGCGAAGGCGCGCGCATGCCGATGGAAAAGGTCATACAGTTGTCCACGGCCTCGCCGTGGTGCGGCATGCCCGGCGGCAGGTAGAGCATGTCGCCGGGTTCGAGC
>CAMPGW010000118.1 GCA_946885735.1 uncultured Gammaproteobacteria bacterium | reverse complement strand
TCTTCATCGTCGACCGCAAGAAGGACATGATCCTGGTGTCGGGCTTCAACGTGTACCCCAACGAGATCGAGGACGTGGTGGCGATGATGCCGGCCGTGCTCGAGGTCGCCGCGGTGGGCGTGCCCGACGACAAATCCGGCGAGGCGGTCAAGGTGGTGATCGTGCGCAAGGACCCGGCTCTGACCGCCGAACAGGTCAAGGCCTTCTGCCGCGAGAACCTCACCGGCTACAAGCTGCCGAAGTTCGTCGAGTTCCGCGACGAGCTGCCGAAGTCGAACGTCGGCAAGATCCTGCGACGCGAACTGCGCGAGTCGGCAAAAACGCCGGCCTGAAACTGCGCGCCACGGCTCACCGGGCCGGGCGGACACGGGTGTACATTCGGGCCGCCCTTCGGGCGCCCTCGTCCGCCGTTCCCCTCGCTGGAGTGCCTCCCATGTCCGTCGTCGACCTCGCGTTTCCCACCCAAGCCGCCCCCTTGCTGAGAATGTCCGGCGATGCCGCGCAGGCCAGCGACTGGATGTACATGCATGCGGGCCGTCCGTCGGCCTACCATCCCTGCTTCTCGGAGCGCCTGCTGCAGGAGATGCGGCGCGCGCAGGAATCGCTGCGTCGGCGACTCGCCGCCGACACACGCTCCGACGCGGGTATCCACCACCTCGTGCTCGCCTCGGACGCCGACGTCTTCAACCTGGGCGGTGACCTGGCGTTGTTCTCGCACCTGATCCGCTCCGGCAACCGCGGACGCATGCTCGAGTACGCGCGCCTGTGCATCGAGGTCGCATTCAACTTCTCGCGGCTCTACGAGGACCGGGTTCACAGCATCGCCGTCGTGCAGGGCGAGGCGCTGGGCGGCGGCTTCGAGGCGGCCTTGTGCTGCCATACCATCATCGCCGAGGAAGGCGCGGGCATGGGTTTCCCCGAGGTGCTGTTCGACCTGTTCCCCGGGATGGGCGCCTACACCTTCCTCACCCGCCGGGTCACGCCCGCGCAGGCCGAGCGCATGATGCTCGACGCGCGCGTCTACCCGGTGGAGGAACTGCTGCGCATGGGCGTGGTGGACCAGGTCGTCCCGCGCGGCGAAGGACTGGCAGCGGCGCGCGAACTCGTGCGCAAGCACCAGCGCATCGGCAATGCGCTGCGCTCGATGAACGCCGTGCGGCAAGCCTGCCGGCCGGTGAGCCTGGACGAGTTGCTGGCCGTCACCACCGAGTGGGTGGACGCGGCCATGCGCCTGGGCGACCGCGGCCTGAAGACCATGGAACGCCTGGTCAGGGCGCAGCAGAAGCGCGCTGGTTGCGGCTGAAATTCAGGCCGGCTCGGGGCCCGGCGCGGCATCCTCGTCCGCGGCGGGCGCCTGGGACAGGATCACGGCCTGCCGGCGAGCCTGCTCGGCCATCACCAGCCGTTGCCCCTCGAGCTCGCCAACCAGTCGGCCGAGATCGCGGGCCAGGGCCTCGTCGCTGGCGCGCAGGATCAGCTGGCAACGCTCGCAGACCGCCGCCGCGCCGAGGTTCTCGGCGATGCCTTTCATCGCGTGCGCGGTCTCGCGGCATTCGGCCCAGTCACGCGCCGCCGCATGCCGCCGCAACTGGCGCATGCACTCGTCGGCATCCTTGATGCACTGCTCGACGAACTCGCGCAGGAAGCTTTCGCCCAGTTGCATGCCCGCCAACTCATCGAGCACCGCCGACGCCGCGCCCTGGGGCGACGGCTCGACGGCGACACGCGGACGCGGCGACTGGGTGACTTCGGCGATGGTCTCCAGCAGGCGCGACACCACCACCGGCTTGGTCAGGAACGCGGGCGCGCCGGCCTCGGCGGCATCGCGCGCGGCCTGCGCGGTGGCATCGGCGCTGAGCACGATGACCGGGGTCAGGCGACCGCCTCCCGCCTGCATGTAGCGCAGCTGCCGCAGCACGTCTAGCCCGGTGAAACGCGGCATGTGCATGTCCACGATCGCCAGGTCGAAGTTATCGGATTCCAGCAGGTCCAGCGCCTCCTCGCCGTCGGCGGCCTGCTGCACACGGTGCCCGGCCCGCTCCAGGATCCGGCTCAGCACGGTGCGGTTGGCCTGCTGGTCGTCTGCCACCAGCACGCGCATCGGCCGCACCCGCGCACGATGCCGCACGAAGGGGTCGTCGATCGCCACGACCTTGCCGGCGCCCGCCGGCTCTTCCGGCAGCTGGGCCTCCAGCGGCCGGAACGGCAACTCGACGCGGAAATACGTGCCGCCGCCGTCGTTGTCGCGGACCTCGATCTGTCCCTCGAGCAACTGCACGAGCGTGAGGGCGATGGTGGTGCCCAGGCCGCTGCCGCCGAAACGGCGCCCCGGCCCGCTATCGAGCTGCTCGAAGGCGCGGAAGATCCGTTCGCGATCCGCTTCGGGAATCCCGATGCCGGTGTCGCGCACGGAGAAAGCCAGCCGCAAGCCCGCGCCCGGCAGGCGCTCGACGTCCAGCGACACCGAACCGCGCTCGGTGAACTTCACGGCGTTGTGCAGCAGGTTGAGCAGGATCTGCACCAGGTGCGGACCGTCGCCATGCAGGCGCGCAGGCACGTCGTCGGCGATCTTCACGTGCAGGGCCAGGCCCTTTTCGTGCGCCGCGGCCTGGATCATGCGGCCGACCCGCGCCACGAGTTCGTGCAGGTCGAAGTCGGTGTCCTTGCGCCGCAGCTTGCCCGCCTCGATCGCCGAGATGTCGAGCACGTCGTCCACCAGCAGCAACAGCGTCTGTGCCGAGGCGTGGATGACTTCGGCGTACTCGCGCTGGTCCGGAACCATCCGCGTGCCCTTGAGCAGCTCGGACATGCCGATGATGCCGTTCAGCGGCGAACGCAGTTCGTGGCTCATCGTCGCCAGGAACCGCGACTTGGCGGCATTGGCGCGGCGCGCCTCCTCCACCGCGCGGCCGAGGGCGCGCAGCAGCGAGGCCATGTACAGGGGAATCGCGACCAGCCCGACCAGCAGGCCCGAGGCAAGCATGGGCTGCGCGCGCCAGTAGTCGCTGCCGAGCACGACGGCCAGGAAGCTCGTCGTGCCGAGGGCGGCGGCGGCAAGCAGGTAGTTGCGGCCATAGCGCAGGCCGTTGCCGATCGTCACCCACAGCACGATGACGTAGAGCGGCGCCAGGGCGACCGGATCGAGCAGCATCAGCGCAGTGAGCGTGCCGTAGTCGGCGACCATGCCGATCCAGCGGCGCAGGTGCGAAGGTGCGGGCGAGACCGCGATCATCGCCACCAGCCCGATCCCGACCAGCGTCTCCGCCAGCATGACCAGCAGCGTCGGGGTCGCGTCGGCGGCGGTGGACGGCCCAACCGCGGTGATCATCCACAGGTAGGCCAGGATCAGCGATGCGATGACCAGGCGGACCAGGGCCTGCTCGTGCTCGCTGTCGGCCCGGTTGCGGAAGCGTCGGACCAGCCCGTCCCACCCGCCCACCGCGGGCGGGGTCTTCGCGGGCGCGGGCGATTCAATCGACATCGAAGGCTTGCAGCGAAGCGACGATCGCGGGTTCGCGCGCCCCCAGCACGGCCACCACGGCCGGATCGAAGTCGCTGCCCGAACGTGCGTGCACGTGGCCCAGCGCGGCCTCGAGCGGCCAGGCGTCGCGCCAGGGTCGCGGGCTGAGCAGCGCGTCGAGCACGTCGGCCACCGCCACGATGCGCGCCGAACGCGGGATGCGCTCGCCCGCCAGTCCGTGCGGATAGCCGGAACCGTCCCAGCGTTCGTGGTGGTGCAGCGCGATCTCCGCACCCATCTGCAGCAGGCCCGAGCCGCCCTTGAGCGCCTCGTGGCCGAGCACGGTGTGCTGTTGCATCAGCGTGCGCTGCTCGGGCGTGAGCGGACCAGGCTGCGAGAACAGCGCGTCCGGCAAGCCGATGTTGCCGATGTCGTGGAGCTGGGCGGCATGCTCGATGGCGCGCGCCTGGCGCTCGCCCACGCCGAGCCCGTCGGCGAGCACGGCGCTGAGCGCGGAGACGCGCTCGAACAGCCGAAGGTCGCTGCCCTCGCGCTGGCTGGCGAGGCGCGCGAGCCGAGTGAGCAGCGCCAGCTCGCGCTGCTCGACGTCCTGGGTACCCGCAAGCAACTTGTGCTCGAGGGCGAAGGTGCGCGACTTCAGCGCCTGCTGGCGCTGGCGCAGGTCGAGCAGGTTCTTGCAGCGCGAGCGCAATTCGCGCGGCCGGATCGGCTTGACCATGAAATCGATGATGCCGGCGTCGAGCGCGGCCTGGCGCAGCGGCTCGTCGCCCACCACGGTCACCAGCACCACCGGCACGTCGCGCTGCGACAGCGGCCGGCGGAAACGGCGGGCGAATTCCAGCCCGTCCATGTTCGGCATGCGGTAGTCGAGGATCACCATGTCCTGGGGCTCCTGCTGCGAGAACAGCAGCGCCTCCACCGGATCGGCGAATTCGTTGATCTTGAGGTCCGCGTCGATGTCCTGGATCAGGTGCCGGACGATGGCCCGTTGCGAGGCCTGGTCGTCCACGATCAAGACGTTCATGTCCGGCTCCTCCCGGGGTCCCGGCGGCGCCAGCATAGCGCGATCCACCGGGCCCGGCGCGTCAGGCCTCGGGCCGCATGTAAGGAAAGAGCAGCACGTCGCGGATGGAGGCCGAATCCGTGAGCAGCATCACCAGCC
>CAMPGW010000117.1 GCA_946885735.1 uncultured Gammaproteobacteria bacterium | reverse complement strand
AGCGGCGCATTCGTAATGCGTAGGTCGTAGGTTCGATTCCTATTTCCGGCACCACAGGCTGAAACGCGCGCCCAACGCGCCCTGCTGGCTTACCAGAGGGCGCACCCGTTGGGCGCGTTTTTCTTTATCCCGTTCGGGCAAACGTCAGCAATCCGCACGCGGCGTGAACCGGGGCTGGCCCGTTTGGTCCGGGCCGCGCGTGCTCCGCGGCATGAACCTCCAACCGGGCACCATCCTTCGCGGCGCGCTGACCCTGGTGCCCGGCATCGAACGCGTCGCCCCCCGCATCGGCATAGGAACCGGCGGTACCGATTCGGCCGCCTATTGCCACGGCGTCTGGCTCAAGCACCTGTGCATGCTCTGGGAGAGCGGCATGCGGCGCGTGCCCGCGACCATGGCCGAGCTCGGGCCCGGCGATTCGCTTGGCATCGGACTCTCGGCCCTGCTATCGGGCGTGGACCACTACATCGCGCTCGACGTCGTGCAGCATTTCGACGCCCGCTCCAACCTGGCGATCTTCGACGAACTGGTGGAACGCTTCCGTGCGCGCGCTCCGCGCTGGCGGCGGGGCTGGCCCGACATCGATCCCTTCCTGGACGAGCGCGGCTTCCCCTCCCACATCCTCACCGAGGAGCGCCTCGAGGCCGCGCTCGCGCCCGCGCGGGTTGCCGCCATCCGCCGTGCGCTCGAAGGCCGCGCCGAACCCGGAGATCGCGTCAGTCTTCGCGCCGTGGTGCCCTGGGACGAGCAACGGGTGCTCGAGGAGGAAAGCGTCGACCTGATCCTGTCGCATTCCGTGCTCGAGCACGTGGTCGACCTGGAGTCGACCTATCGGGCGATACGCGCGTGGCTCAGGCCGGGCGGATGGATGTCGCACCAGATCGACTTCAAGAGCCATGGCCTGTCCGGCCACTGGAACGGCTATCGCGGCTATCCCGAAGCGCTGTGGCGACTGGTGCTCGGCAACCGACCCTTCCTGCTGAACCGGCAGCCGTGGTCGGTACACCAGCGCCTGCTGGGGGAGAACGGCTTCGAGCTGGTATGCATCCTGCGCCAGCACATCCGCGACCGCGGCATCGCGCGCGAAAAACTGGCTGCGCGCTGGCGCGACCTGAGCGACGACGACCTGACCTGTGCGGGCGCCTTCGTGCAGGCTCGCAAGCCCGACCGCACGGTGGACAGGCCGGCCTGAGTTCAGTCCGCGTTGCTGACCACGAACTCGCGGATGAGCATGCGATCGGACGGCGCGATGTTCTCGAACAGCAGTCCGGTCAGGTAGCCCTCGTCGCCGAGGTGGACGTGGCAGACGCGAGCGACGACGACCACGTAGGACAGGGCGCCGTCGGGCCCCATCGAGAACTCCAGGCTGACCCGGTCGCCGATCGCGCCGGCGCCGTCCTCCGAGCGGATGAGGGCGCCGTCCGCACTGAGGTCCAGCACCGTCACCGGCTGTGGCTCGCCTGGCGGAATGGCGGCCAGCGTGGCGGGAATGGACGTGCGGATGCGCAGCGAGTTGCGCACCTTGCGCGCTTCCACCAACTCCGGCCAGGACAGCACGGCGTATGCGAAGGCAGGTTCGCGGAACGTGAAGTCGAAGGCCTGGATGACCCGCGAGCTGAAGTAGAAATCGTACTGCCCGGTGAAGCCGCGGACGATGAAGTTCTCGCCGGCCTTCATGCCCGTCTTGATGCTGAAGGTGCCCACCGGAACCACCATCAGGCACTTGTCCTCGATCACGCCGAGGAATTGCGCCTCGTAGTTGGGCGAGTTCTTCTCCATGCGCTGGGTCTGCAGGAACATGCCGGGGCGCAGCCGCAGCGTGCGCAGGCTGACCTCGCTGAATTCGGGCATCGCCGGATCGGCTGCCATGGTTCCCCCTCGCCACGACCGCGAACGCACGGTCCCGGCCCGATTGTGCGCCGACGGCGCCGCCACGCAAATGCGTAGAAGCCGCAATTTCCCGACAGGCCGGCGCGCGGGGCGGGTATCGCCGGGCGGGCCCGGGCGGCTAGCATGACGGCCTATCGAGGAATTCCCGTGGCCAAAGCCAAGACCGCCTACGTATGCGCCGACTGCGGCGCCAGCACTCCGCGCTGGCAGGGCCAGTGCGGGGATTGCGGCGCCTGGAACACCCTGTCCGAGTTCGTGGTCGAGCCCGCGGCAGCGGCGGTGAAGGGTGCCGGCGGCGGCCGTTCGACGGGCTACGCGGGTGCGGTGGATCCGCCCCGCATCACCCCCCTTCGACAGGTGAGCCAGACCAGCGAGGTCCGTGTTTCCACGGGCATCGGCGAGCTCGACAGGGTCCTGGGCGGCGGCCTGGTGGAGGGTTCGGTGGTGCTGGTGGGCGGCGATCCCGGGATCGGCAAATCCACCCTGTTGCTGCAGGCGATGGCAGCCATGGGCGCGACGTCGCGGGCGTTGTACGTCACCGGCGAGGAAAGCCTGGCCCAGGTGGCGGGCCGGGCGACACGCCTCGGTTTGTCGCTGGAAGGGCTGGAGGCGCTGGCCGAGACGGCGGTCGAGCGCATCCTCGCGCTCGCATCCGAGGCGCGGCCGCGCATCATCGTCGCCGACTCGATCCAGACCCTGTGGTCGGAACAGCTCACCGCTGCGCCGGGCTCGGTGAGCCAGGTGCGCGAGAGCGCCGCGCGGCTGGTGCGTTTCGCCAAGGAAACCGGCACCAGCGTGTTCCTGGTCGGGCACGTCACCAAGGAAGGCGGCATCGCCGGCCCGCGCGTGCTCGAGCACATGGTGGACGCGGTGTTGTACTTCGAGGGCGAGAGCGGCAGCCGCTTCCGGATCCTGCGCGCCTTCAAGAACCGCTTCGGCGCGGTGAACGAACTCGGCGTGTTCGCGATGTCGGACCGCGGGCTGCGCGAAGTGCCCAATCCTTCGGCGATCTTCCTGTCCGGCGCCGAGAAGCCCACGCCCGGCAGCGTGGTGATGGTCACGCGCGAAGGTACGCGACCCTTGCTGGTGGAGGTGCAGGCGCTGGTGGACCACAGTCCCCTGTCCAATCCGCGCCGTGTCACCGTGGGGCTCGAGCAGAACCGCCTGGCCATGTTGCTGGCGGTGCTGCACCGGCACGGCTCGGTGGGCGTGTTCGACCAGGACGTCTTCGTCAACGTGGTCGGCGGCATCCGCGTGCAGGAAACCGCCGCGGACTTGCCGGTGCTGCTGTCCGTGGTCAGCTCCTTGCGCGACCGGCCCCTGGCGGAAAAGACCGTGGCCTTCGGCGAGGTCGGCCTGTCCGGCGAGATCCGCCCGGTGCCCAATGGCGAGGAGCGCCTCAAGGAGGCGGCGACCCACGGATTCCGCCGCGCGATCGTGCCGGCGGGCAACGCGCCGCGCAAGGGGCGGATCGGCGAGCTGGAGGTGATTGCCGTGGAACGGCTGGCCGACGCGTTGGCGGCGGCGTTCTAGCCGGAAAGGCTCAGCGCTGCAGCAGCACTTCCAGCACGTACTTGCTGCCGAAGAAGGCCAGCCCCAGCAGCAGCATCGCGGTCAGGGTCAGCTTCACCGCGCGCGGGCCGCGCCAGCCGAAGCGCCAGCGGCCGAACAGCAGCAGCGCCAGCACCGCCCAGCTGAGCAGGCTCAGCACGGTCTTGTGCCAGAGGTGCTGGGCCAGCATGTCCTCGACGAACATCACGCCGGTGACCAGCGCCAGCGTCAGCAAGCCGAAGCTGGCCCCTAGCGAGCGGAACAGCAGCGTCTCCATCTGCACCAGCGGCGGCAGTGCGCGCAGCCAGCCATGCAGTTGCCGGCGCCGAAGGGCCCGCTCCTGGAACCACAGCATCAGCGCCAGCACGGCGGAAAGCGCGAGTGCCGCATACGCGAGCAGGGCCAGCCAGGCGTGCAGTTGCAGCCGCCAGTCGAGCTCGGTGGTCGCGCCCGTCCCCGCCACGCCATAGACGATCGCCACCAGGGCGGCGAGGGGGTAGATCACCACGCCGAGTGCCTCGAGCCGTTCGGTGGCAGCTGCGAGAGTGCCGAGCACCGCCATTCCCAGCGCGACCAGCGAGAGGGCAGCGACGAAGTGCAGCTCCGCGCCCTGCGCGCGGTGCCAACTCAGGGCATGGGCGACGGCATGCAACGCAATGCCGACCAGCGCGAGGGCGAGGCTGGCGCGGTCGCCGGGCTCGCCCGCGCGCAGGCGCCGCACCAGGCCGGCGGCGGCGCCCAGGTACGCCAGCGCCGCCAACGACGGAATCACGAATTCAGGCATGCCGGCAGTTTCTCACAGTCCTGCTTTCATTCCGGGACGGATCGTCGGCCGGCGATCCGCGCCGGGCCTCCCCGTGCCGCCAGTCCGGGTGGTCCGGCGCCAAAGGCTATAATTGGCCGTCACTGAAGAGAAGAGCCCGCATGTTCGAGTCCCTCACCCAGCGTTTGTCGAGCACCCTGCAGAAGCTGCGCGGCCGCGGTCGCCTGAGCGAGGAGAACATCCGCGAGTCCCTGCGCGAGGTGAGAGTCGCCCTGCTCGAGGCCGATGTCGCGTTGCCGGTGGTGGTCGCGCTGATCGAGCGCATCAAGACGCGTGCCGTTGGGCAGGAGGTCCTGACCAGCCTCACCCCGGGGCAGGCGCTGATCAAGGTCGTGCACGACGAACTGGCTGCGGTGATGGGCGCGCAGGCCAGCGATCTCAACCTCAACGTGCCCGCGCCGGCCATCGTGCTGATGGCCGGCCTGCAGGGCGCCGGCAAGACCACCACCGTCGGCAAGCTCGCCAAGCACCTGAAGGAAAAGCGCAAGAAGAAGGTGATGGTGGTCAGCTGCGACGTCTACCGCCCGGCGGCGATCCAGCAGTTGCAGACCCTCGCCAAGCAGGTGGACGTGCTGTTCTTCGCCAGCGAGGTCGGCCAGGACCCGGTCGCGATCGTGCGCGCCGCGGTGGACGATGCGCGCAAGAGCTTCGTGGACGTGCTGCTGGTGGATACCGCCGGCCGCCTCGCCATCGACGAGGCGATGATGGGCGAGATCAAGGCTTTGCACGCCGCGATCAGGCCCGTCGAGACGCTGTTCGTCGTGGACGCGATGACCGGCCAGGATGCCGCCAACACCGCCAGGGCCTTCAGCGAGGCGCTGCCGCTGACCGGCGTGGTGCTGACCAAGACCGACGGCGACGCCCGCGGTGGCGCGGCGCTGTCGGTGCGCTACATCACCGGGCAGCCGATCAAGTTCGTCGGCGTGGGCGAGAAGCCCGAGGGCCTGGACGTCTTCCATCCGGACCGCGCGGCCAACCGCATCCTCGACATGGGCGACGTGCTGTCGCTTGTTGAACAGGTGCAAGGCCAAGTCGATCAGGATAAAGCTGCGAAGCTCGCGGAGAAGGTCGCCAAGGGCAAGAAGTTCGATCTCAACGACATGCGCGACCAGCTCGAGCAAATGCAGAACATGGGCGGCCTGGCCGGCCTGATGGACAAGCTGCCGGGCATGGGCC
>CAMPGW010000116.1 GCA_946885735.1 uncultured Gammaproteobacteria bacterium | reverse complement strand
CCATGCAACGCCGCCACGACATCGACGCCCTGCGCGCCCTCGCCTTCGCCCTGCTGATCCTCTACCACCTGGGCATGCTCTACGTCGGCGAGTGGGAGTGGCACATCAAGAGCCGCCACACCTACGACTGGCTGCAGTGGCCGATGCTGGCGATGAACCGCTGGCGGATGGACCTGATCTTCCTGGTCTCGGGCGTGGCCACGGCCTTCATGCTGCGGCCGGGCGGACTGTGGGCGACCTTCCGGCGACGTTGCGCGCGGCTGTTGCTGCCGCTGGTGTTCGGCTGCCTGGTGATCGTGCCGATCCAGCCGTACGTGCAAGGCGTGGTCAACGGCGCCGTCGAGCCCGGCCTGCTCGCCTTCCTCGGCAAGTATTTCAGCGGCGGCCCCTGGCCGGTGGACGCCTTCGACGGCTGGAAGGACAGCTTCACCTGGAACCACCTGTGGTACCTGTTCTACCTCTGGCACTACACGGTCGCCCTGCTGCTGCTGTGGCCGCTGCTCGATTCCACCCGCGGCCGCGCGTTGCGCACTCGCCTGGCCTCGCTGCGCGGCGCCTGGCTGCTGGTGTTGCCGGCGCTGCCGCTGCTGGCGTGGACCCTGCTGCTGCAGGCCCGCTTTCCCGACACGGGCGACTTCTTCCACGACGGGTATCGCAACGCCATGTACTTCACCTGTTTCCTGTACGGCGTGCTGATCGCCCGCGAGGCCGACCTGTGGGGCGAGTTCCGCCGGCTGCGACGGGCCGCGCTCGTGACCGCGACGCTCACCGGCGGCGGCTACCTCGCGCTGGTGGCCGCCCTGCCCGACGAGGTCGGCGCGTGGGCGCAGGCGGGTGTATGGGCACTGCGCAATGTCTACGTGTGGACGGTGCTGGTCGCGATACTCGGCTACTCGGCCCGCTACCTGGACCGTCCGTTCCGCTGGCTGCCGTGGGCGCGCGAAGCGGTCTACCCCTGGTACCTGCTGCACCAGAGCCTGATCGTCGGCCTGGCCTACCTGCTGGTGCCGTGGCGGCTGTCGGGCCCGGTGGAAGCCACCGTCGTGCTGGCCGGCACGATCGCCGGGTGCTGGCTGGGCTTCGCCGTCGCGCGTCGCGTGCGCTGGCTGCGCCCGCTGTTCGGGCTAGCGGCTGAAGGACCACGACAGCATGCGGCCGTCGCGATACGGCATGACGCCGTGGAAGGGCCGCGGGTCGCGGTCGAAAACCAGCGGGAGGAAGTGACGGTCGCCCTCCCACAGCGGTAGCGAATCCAGCGCCGACAGTTCCACCCATTCCAGCGAGCCCTCGGCGTTCGTCGCGGGCGGCTCGCCGCTCCAGCCCTCGATCAGGAACAGGAAGCCGAACCAGTCTTCACCCTGCTTGCCGAAACCTGGCCAGCTCAGCGTGCCGCGCAACTGCATGGCCTGGCATTCCAGCCCGGCTTCCTCGCGGATCTCGCGGCGCATGCCGGCGGCGACGTCCTCGCCGGCTTCGAGCTTGCCGCCAAGGCCGTTGTACTTGCCCAGGTGGGCGTCGTCGGCGCGGGCATTGCGATGCACCATCAACACGCGGCGGCGGTCGGGCGAGATCAGGTATCCCAGGGTCGCCAGGATCGGCTGGTAGGGCATGCGTGGAGTTTCCGTGCGAAAGCCTGCGCAGCCTATCCCACGCGGGCGGCGCTGGCTTACCATCGTCATCGGCAATCCCGCCGCCCCGCACCGGAGTCCCCTATGTCCAAGGGCATGGACCAGAAGAAGACCGAGAAGAAGAAGCCGACCAAGACGCTGAAGGAAAAGCGCGCCGAAAAGGCCGCCAAGAAGGGCAAGTAGATCGACGAGGTCACGCTGGCGGTGGTGGGTGGCGGTCCGGCCGGCCTGATGGCCGCCGAAGCCGCCCTCGCCGCCGGCCATCCAGTCGATCTGTACGAGTCCAAAGGCTCGGTCGGCCGCAAGTTCCTCATCGCCGGCCGCGGTGGACTCAACCTCACGCACTCCGATCCGCCGGCGGCCTTTGCCACCCGCTACGGCACGCGCGCCAGCATCGTTGCCGGATGGCTCGCCGACTTCGACGCTGATGCGCACCGGCGCTGGGCCGCGGACCTGGGCATCGCGACCTTCGTCGGCACTTCCGGTCGCGTGTTTCCCGCCGACATGAAGGCCGCACCATTGCTGCGCGCCTGGCTGCATCGCCTGCGCGCGGCCGGGTTGCGCATCCACGTGCGGCATCGTTGCCTGGGTTGGGACGCGGATGGAGCCTTGCGCTTCGCCACGCCGGATAGCGAACGGCGCGTGCACGCCGACGCCACGGTACTGGCGCTCGGCGGCGGCTCGTGGCCGCAGCTCGGTTCGGATGGTGCATGGACGCAGTGGCTGGGTGGCGGCGACGACGCGATCGCACCCTTGCGTCCTGCCAATTGCGGTTTCGACCTGGCCTGGAGCGAGATCTTCGCGGCCAGGTTCGCGGGGCATCCGGTCAAGCGTGCGCGACTGGCCTGGGTCGGCGAGGACGGGACGCGCGACTGGCGCGTCGGCGAGTTCGTCATCACCGCCACCGGCATCGAGGGCAGCCTGGTGTACACGCTCTCGCCGCGCATCCGCGATGCGCTCGATGCCGGCGCGACGCCGCGCCTGGAACTCGACCTCGCGCCGACCCGCAGCCACGCCGCCGTGCTCGCCGCGCTGCTCGCCCCGCGCGACGGGCGCTCGCTCACCGACGTGTTGCGGCGCCGCGTCGGGCTGGACCCGGTGCGCATCGGCCTCGTCCACGAGCTCGTCGCCGACCTGCGCCGCGACCCCGCCCGCCTGGCCGACGCCATCAAGGCGCTACCCCTGCAACCGCTGCGGGCGCGGCCGATCGCCGAGGCCATCAGCAGCGCCGGCGGCGTGCGCCTGGAAGCGCTGGACGCAGGGCTGATGCTGCGCGCTCGACCGGGCGTGTTCTGCGCCGGCGAAATGCTCGACTGGGAGGCGCCGACCGGAGGCTTCCTGCTCGCGGCCAGCTTCGCCAGCGGACGTCGCGCCGGCCTGGCCGCGGCCGCGTGGCGAGCCGAAAACCGGGCGGGACTTCCGCAAGCGCCCGGGATGTGATGCAATTCACGCTGTCCCGGCATCCCGGGACCGCTGCGCTCCCCCCGGCCGGCCTTGCGTCCTACAGCCCGAGGGTCCCGACATGCAGAACCTGGAAATCGAACGCCGCAAGACGCTGCGCGAACTGTCCAGCGTGCTCAAGCGCGAACTCAACGACGCCCAGCTGGCCACGCTCAACGGCCTGGAGCAGTTCGGCTGGGAGCTCAAGTTCGTCCGTCGCAAGCCCTTCCAGCCGCCGGTCGCGGTGGTTTTCGACGGCGACCGCAAGAACTACGCGGTACTCGAGTCCGATGGCAGCCTCAATGAGAAGCCGGGCTTCGACATCCGGCAGGGCTGAGGCCGCATGAACGATCCGGCGACGGAAGGCGCTCTGCCGCCGCTGGATGCCGTCGAGGCCCGCATCCTCGCCGCGCTGGTGGAGAAGGAGTCCACCACGCCCGAGGCGTATCCGCTGACCGCCAATGCGGTGCAGCTCGCCTGCAACCAGAAGACCAACCGCGAACCGGTGCTCGAGCTCGAGGCCGGCGAAGTGGGCCACGCCCTGCGCCAACTCGAACAACGCGGCCTGGTGCGCTCGGTGCACGGCGCCCGCGCGCAACGCTACGAGCATCGTTTCGCGCAGGCCTACTCGATCACGCTCAAGCAACAGGCGCTGCTCTGCGTGCTGATGCTGCGCGGCCCGCAGACCGCGGCCGAACTGCTGGCCCGCGGCGAGCGCCTGCAGGCACCGGACGACCTCGACGACGCGCGGCAGACGCTCGAGCGACTGCAGCAGCGCGGGCTCGCGCTCCGACTGGCACGCCAGCCAGGGCAACGCGAGGATCGCTACGTGCATTTGTTGTGCGGGCCGGTGGACGAGGCCACCCTGCCCGCCGTCGCCGCCGCGCCGCGCGCGCCGACGCGATCCGACGAGGCACTCGATCGCCGCGTGGCCGAACTCGAAGCGCGGATCGCGCGGCTCGAGGCCGCGCTGGGACTGCCGGCGGACGACGCCGCGGCCGACTAGCCGCCGAAGGGACTGGCGAGTTCGCCCAGGAAGTGCGGCACCACCGCCGGCTCCAGCAGCACCGTGAAGGCCACGCCCACCGCCGCACCCCACAGGTGCGCGCTGTGGTTGATGCGATCGCCGCCCTGGCGGTCGGCCCAGATGCTGTAGACCACGTAGGCGACCGCGTACAGGATCGCCGGCACCGGCAGCACGAAGATGTAGATCATCTGCCAGGGCTGGAACAGGATGAAGGCGAACAGCACCGCCGACACCGCGCCGGAGGCGCCCAAACTGTAGTACTGCGCATCGTGGCGATGGCGCAGGTAGGTCGGCAGGATCGACGCCACCAGCCCCACCAGGTAGAAGATCGCGAAGCCGAAGGGCCCCAGCGCGTCCTCGTAGAAGCCCTCCATCACGCGTCCGAAGAAGAACAACGTGATCATGTTGAAGGCCAGGTGCATGAAGTCGGCGTGGATCAGCCCGTAGCTCACCAGGCGGTACCACTCCTTGCGGCGGTCGATCGCGGGAGGCCACAGGATCAGGGCCTCGATCATCTTTTCGTTCTTCATCGCCACCAGGCTCACCGCGCAGGTGATGGCGATCAGGATCAGCGTCATGGACAGGGTCATGGCCCCAGTCTAGCCGTTGCCGTGGTCGGCGTGGGCGTCGCGCCCGAGCAGGCCCGACAGGTCATCGTCCTTCTCGGCCCACAGGCCGTTGATCCAGCGCTGCACGCGCACGCGCGACTGTGGGTCCGCCTCGTAGTCCACGTGCTCCAGGTCGGCGGGGATGGGCCGCTCGCGCAGCTTCACCCCGACCTCGGGAATGCGGCCCGCCACCAGGTCGAGCATGGTCGGGATGCCGGCCGGATAAGCCAGCGTCGCATCCACCACCGAGTGCAGTGCGCCGTCCATGGCCTCGAGCGTGAAGCCGACGCCGCCGGCCTTGGGCTTGAGCAGGTGTCGGTACGGCGAGGCCTGGCGCCGGTGCTTGTCCGGCGTGAAGCGGGTGCCCTCGACGAAATTCATGATCGACACCGGCATGCCGCGGAAGCGCTCGCAGGCGCGACGGGTCGCCTCGACGTCGCGCTTCGCCAGCTCGGGTCGCCGCGCCAGCTCTCGCCGCGACGCCCGGCGCATGAAGGGAAAATCCAGCGCCCACCACGCCAGCCCTAGGAACGGCACCCAGATCAGCTGGCGCTTGAGGAAGAAGCGCATGAAGGGGATGCGCCGATTCAAGACCGTCTGCAGCACGATGATGTCCACCCAGCTCTGGTGGTTGGCAAGCACCAGGTAGTGGCCATCCGGGCGCAGCCCCTCGCCCCCTTCCACGCCAAGCCGCGTGCGGGTGAAGCGCCGCAACAGGAACGCATTGACGGCGATCCAGCTTTCCGCCATCCGCACCAGCAGCCGCGCGCAGGCCCGGCCGGCGGCGCCGGGCAGCATCCAGCGCAGGAAGGCGACGACGAACAACGGCAAGGTATGCAGCACCGTGCTGGCCAGGATCACCCCGACCACCAGCGGAACACGCAGCACGAAGGGAAGCCTCGCGAACATGGTCGCCATTGTCGCAAATTTACTTGCGGGCGCCGCGGC
>CAMPGW010000115.1 GCA_946885735.1 uncultured Gammaproteobacteria bacterium | reverse complement strand
GAACGCTAGCCGGCTCAACAGTAACGGGGCTCTAACCGCCGCTTCGAAGCGGCGGCTTCGTTCGGTTCGCGTTCATGCTCCCGGCCTTGCGTCAAGCTTGACCGCCCTCGCCACCCTGCCCATCCTGTCGCTTCATTCCCGCCCCCTGGAACGCATGAGCAGCCGCTACAACTCCGCGGACATCGAAGTCCTGTCCGGCCTGGATCCGGTCAAGCGCCGGCCCGGCATGTACACCGACACCACCCGGCCCAACCACCTGGCGCAGGAAGTCGTGGACAACTCCGTGGACGAGGCCCTCGCGGGCCACGCGAAGACGGTCGAGGTCAGCCTGTACGAGGACGGCAGCTGCGAGGTGGCCGACGACGGCCGCGGCATGCCGGTGGACATGCACCCGGAGGAGAAGATGCCGGGCGTGGAACTGATCCTCACGCGCCTGCATGCCGGCGGCAAGTTCAACAACCGCAACTACACCTTCTCCGGCGGCTTGCACGGCGTCGGCGTCAGCGTGGTGAACGCGCTGTCGAAGAAGGTCGAGGTGCTGATCAAGCGCGACGGCAGCGAGCACCGGATGGAATTTCGCGACGGCTTCCGGTCGTCGCCGCTGGAGGTCGTCGGCAGCGTCGGCAAGCGCAACTCCGGCACCCGCCTGCGCTTCTGGCCGGACCCGAAGTATTTCGACACGCCGAAATTCGCCGTGCGCGCCCTGCGCCACCTGCTGCGCGCGAAGGCGGTGCTCTGCCCGGGCCTGACGGTCAAGCTGTTCGACGAGGGCAGCGGCGAGCGCCACGAATGGCACTACGAGAACGGCCTGCGCGACTACCTGCTGGGCGAGTTGTCGGGCCGCGAGCTGCTGCCGTCGCAGTTGTTCACCGGCAACCTGTCGAAGGAAAACGAGATCGTCGACTGGGCCGTGGCCTGGTCGGCCGAGGGCGAACTCGTGCAGGAGAGCTACGTCAACCTGATCCCCACCGCGCAGGGCGGGACCCACGTCAACGGCCTGCGCTCGGGCCTGACCGATGCGCTGCGCGAGTTCTGCGACTTCCGCAACCTGTTGCCGCGCGGCGTGAAGCTCGCGCCCGAGGATGTCTGGGACCGCGTTTCCTACGTGCTCTCGCTGAAGATGACCGACCCGCAGTTCAGCGGACAGACCAAGGAACGGCTGAGCTCACGCCAGGCCGCGGCCTTCATCGAGGGCGCGGCGCACGACGCCTTCTCGCTGTGGCTGAACCAGCACGTCGAGGTCGGCACGCAGATCGCGCAGCTGGCGATCGACCGGGCGACCGCGCGGCTCAAGACCGAGAAGCAGATCGTCCGCAAGAAGATCACGCAAGGGCCTGCCCTGCCCGGCAAGCTCGCCGACTGCATCTCGCAGGACCTCGGTCGTACCGAACTGTTCCTGGTCGAAGGCGACTCCGCGGGCGGCAGCGCCAAGCAGGCGCGCGACAAGGATTTCCAGGCGATCCTGCCGCTGCGCGGCAAGATCCTCAACACCTGGGAAGTCGAGAGCGGCGGCGTGCTGGCTTCGACCGAAGTGCACGACCTGGCCGTGGCGATCGGCTGCGATCCCGGCGTGGAGGACATCTCCGGACTGCGCTACGGCAAGGTGATCATCCTGGCCGATGCCGATTCCGACGGCCTGCACATCGCCACCCTGCTGGCGGCGCTGTTCCTGCGCCACTTCCCGGCGCTGGTGCGCGCCGGCCACATCTTCGTCGCGATGCCGCCGCTGTTCCGCGTGGACGTGGGCAAGCAGGTCTTCTACGCGCTGGACGAGGAGGAAAAACGCATCCTGCTCGAGCGCATCGAGAAGGAGAAAATCCGCGGCCAGGTCAACGTGACGCGCTTCAAGGGCCTGGGCGAGATGAACCCTTCGCAGTTGCGCGAATCCACCGTGCATCCGGACACCCGCCGGCTCGTGCAGCTGACCGTCGAGGATGCGCTGCAGACCCGCTCGCTGATGGACATGCTGCTGGGCAAGAAGCGTGCGCCGGATCGGAAGTCCTGGCTCGAGTCGAAGGGAGACTTGGCCTCGCTGGAGGTCTGAGGCTCCCGCGGAGCCTCAGCCCAGCGCGGCCCGCAGCAGGTCGCGCAACAAGGGCTGCAGGCGCGAGGCACGGGCTTCATCCCAGTCGAAGCTGTCTTCGTCCATGTAGTTGCACTGCGCGAGTTCGAGCTGCACGGCGTCGATGCCCTGCCGCGGATCGCCGTAATGGCGGGTGATGTATCCGCCTTTGAAACGTCCGTTCACGACCCACTGGTAATCGGCCTGCGCCGCCAGCACGGACTCGATCCGCGACTGGGTGTCGGCCTGGCAGCTGGACCCGCCCGACGTTCCGACGTTGATGTCGGGCAGCCGTCCCTCGAAGAGGAAGGGCACCACTGCGCGGATGGAATGTCCCTCCCACAGCAGCACGCGCCCATGCGCGGCCAGCAGCCGGGCCAATTCCTCCTGCAGGGCGCGATGGTAGGGCTGCCAGTAGGCCTGCACGCGAGCGCGAACCTCGTCGGGCGAGGGCTCCTGCCCGGGCAGGTACACCGGATCGCCGCTGAAGCGCACGATCGGGCACAGGCCGGTGGTGTTCTGCCCCGGGTAGAGCGAGACGTCGTCGGGCGGGCGATTGAGGTCCACGACATAGCGCGAGTGCGAGGGCACGAGCATCGAGGCGCCGAGCTCGCGGGCGAAGCCATACAGCCGTGCGACGTGCCAGTCCGTGTCGGGCGCGCGGCGGGCTTCCGGCTGCATGCGCGCGGCGAGTTCCGCGGGGATGTGGCTGCCGTCGTGCGGCAGGCTCACCAGAAGGGGCGCGGTGCCGCGATGCAGAGAAAGGATGTCCATGCCGGACATGGTACTCAGCCGAAGCGTTCCGGGCGGAACGGGCGCGGATCCAGGCAGGGCTCGGCGCCGGTCATCAGCTCGGCCATCAGGCGGCCGGTGGCGGCGCTCATGCCGATGCCCATCATGCCGTGGCCGGTGGCGAGCCAGAGCCCCTCGACGCCGGGCGCGGCGCCGAGCACCGGCAGGTCGTCCGGCGTCATCGGCCGCCAGCCGAACCACTCCTCGCGCCGTTGCGCGCCGACCGGTTCGCGCAGGAAGCGCGCGGCGCCACGCTCGAGCGCGTCCAGGCGCACGCGATTGAGCCGGGCGTCGTATCCGGAAAACTCCATCGTGCTGCCCAGGCGGTAACCATCTTCCCAGGCCGTCACGCAGACGCTGTCGTCGCGCAGCACCAGCGGCACCTTCGGCGCCAGGCGCGGCCGCGACCAGGTGATCGAGTAGCCCTTGCCCGGTTGGATCGGCAGTCGGACACCCAGCGGCGCCAGCCAGGGCGCGGACCAGGGGCCCAACGCGACCAGCACGGCCGCGGCTGCGCGCGGGCCGGCATCGGTGTCCACACCTTCCACGCGGCCGCGGGACCGGCGCAAGCCCTGCACCGTGGTGCCTTCCTCGATGAGGCCCCCATGCTGGCGCAGCACGCGTGCCAGCTCCGCGGTGTAGTGGTCCGGCCGCAGCTGCGCGTCGCCGGGGAAATGGATGCCGCCGGACAGGCCGGGCAGCAGCGCGGGCTCCAGGGCTCCGAGCTGCGCCGCATCCAGCGCCTGCGCCTCGATGCCCAGCTCGCGCAGGCCCGGCAACTGCGCCAGGTCCTGTTCCAGCAGGCGCGGGTCGCGGTGCACATAGCGCAGGCCACTGGCCTCGAAGCCGCAGTCGAGCCCGTGCTCGCGCACCAGGTCCTCGAGCATCCGGCGCGACAGCGACAACAACTCACCCTTGGGCCTGGCGCTCGCCAGCCAGTCGCGACGATTGCAGCGCGATGCGAAGCGCAGCATCCAGCCCGCCAGGGCCGGGTCCCATCGCGGGGGGACGTAGAGCGGCGCATCCGGCCGCAGCATCCATCGCATCGCCTTCAGCAAGGTGCCCGGCGCCGCCAGCGGCGGAGCGTGGCTGGGCGTGATCGTTCCGCAGTTGCCGTGCGAGGTCGCGCCCCCCACGCGGCCGCGTTCGATCACGCGCACCTGGCGACCGGCCAGTTGCAGGTGCAAGGCGCAGGACAGGCCGATCGCACCGCCTCCCAGCACGACGATGTCGGCTTCGCTCATGCCGCCATTGTAAGGCGGCAGGCCCGCGCTCCGGGTGCGCGCTCAGGCGGCCGCGCGAGCCTCCAGCGTCGGCTCGACGCCGCGGCGCATCGGCGGCAGCTGCCAGTAGGTGATCGCGCGCCACAGCCATTCCATCGGGCCGTAGCGGAACTTCGACAGCCACCAGTGGCAGAACAGGATCTGCAGGACGATGACCGCCGCCACGAACGCGACCTGGCTGGCGCGGCCCATGCCCCACTGGCCGAGTCCATAACCGTAGAAGAACCAGGTGCCCAACAACGAGTGCGTGAGGTAGTTGGTCAAGGCCATGCGGCCCAGCGGCGCCAGCACGCGCACGCGCTGCAATGCGCTGGCCGAATGCAACATCAGCACGATGACGCCGACGTAGCCCAGGCACGCGGGCAGGTTGCCGATGTACATCAGCCCCTGCGCGACCTGGTACGGATCGCCCGGGACGCCGGGCGAAGCCGAGGTGTCGATCGCCGCCCCCACCAACCCGAGGCCGACGCCTACCGGAATGCCCACCAGCGCCAGCTTGCGGAACAGCGGCAGGTGCGCGCCGGTGTCTTCCATCACCCCGGAGCGCACGAACCACGCGCCCAGCAGGAACATGCCGACCAGGATGATGCCGAAGTTGGCCTCGTTGGGTGCGTTCTCGGCGAGCTTGCCGGCGCGGAAACGCACGGCTTCCAGGTAGGTGCCGCCCGATTCGATACGGCGTTCCTCGGCGATGTCGCGGGCGGATTCGGCGCGGTAGCGTTCACCCTCGACCTTGCCGCGCGCCCAGGCGTACGCCGGGTCTGCGCCGCTGCCGGCGGCGCCGGGCTTGGTGGATTCGTCCCTGGAGGCATTCTTCTTGCCGGGTTTTTCCTTGGCAGGCCATTCCCTGCCCGCCGCGTCCGCGGCGGCGGCCTCGGCGCGCACCGCGACCAGCGCCGCGTCGCCGCCGGGCGGCGGCGGCCGCGGACCCATCACCAGTTGCGCGATGCCGAACAACAGCATCATCACGAACGGGAACAGGTAGAGGCCGGCGCCGAGGCGGCGCATGCGCGGCTCCGCGGGATCGTGGTAGTGGTCGGACGCCCAGGCGATGAGCAGCAGGACACCCGCGAAGATCGCGACCGGGACCTTGGCCTCGCCGAGCGGGCCGGGAATGAACACGAAGGCGATCGCCGCCAGGGCCGCCAGCACGCCCAGCACCAGGAACGGGATCGAGAAGCTCAGCCAGGATTTGCCAAGGAAGCGTGACCGCCCCTCGCTACGCAGGTAGAGCGCCGCGATCCCCATGAACATCAGTCCGACCAGCACCTGGAAGGCCGCCGTGCCCTGGGGCACCACGTCCATCGCGCCGAGGATGCCGACCACGAGCAGGAAACCCATGGCGGCGAGGATGGGGGCCGTTCGCCCGTACAACACGATCAGCAGGCCCACCGCGGCGACCGAATAGCTGAAGAGGATGTCGCCGCCCCAGATGAAGATGTTGTGCAACACGCCGAACACCGCCAGCGCCGCGATCCGCCGCAGGTAGGGCCGCATGAAGTTGCGCCCGGCGCGCTCGGCGCGGCTGAGCATGACCGCGAAGCCCATGCCGAACAGCAGCGAGAACATCGTCCAGAACTTGCCCTGCACCAGCACGT
>CAMPGW010000114.1 GCA_946885735.1 uncultured Gammaproteobacteria bacterium | reverse complement strand
CGCAGGTTGTTCTTGTTGCTCACCACCTGCGCGGTGCCGGTCTTGCCGCCGATCAGGAAGGGCGAGCGCAGGCCGATGCCGCGGGCGGTGCCGGTGGGTCCGTGCACGACCGCGACCATGCCTTCCTGCACGGCGGCCAGGTGCGCCGGATTGTCGGTGATGCGCACGCCTTCGGGCTGCGGCTCGCGCATCCATGCGGCGTCGAAGCCACGGCGGGTCGCGCGCAGCAGGTGCGGCCGGCGACGCACGCCATCGTCGGCAAGCGCGGCGGTGCCTTGCGCGAGCTGCAGCAGGGTCGCCTTCCACAGGCCCTGGCCGATGCCGGCATTGACCAGGTCGCCGCGATACCACGGCTGGCGCCAGCGCTTCTGCTTGTATTCGGGCGACGGCAGGATGCCGCCGGTCTCGCCGATCAGGTCCACGCCGGTCGGCTGGCCGAAGCCGTAGCGCGCCATGTAGTCGTCGAAGCGCTCCACGCCGAGATCGAGCGCCAGCTGGTAGTAGTAGGTGTTGACCGACTGCGCGATCGATTCCTTCAGGTCCACCCAACCGTGGCCGTGCGCGTGCGAATCGCCGAAGCCGCGGCCGCGGCCGCCGATGCGGAAGGTGCCGGTGGACAGGATGCGGTCCTGCGGCGTCCGCAAGCCGGCGTCGAGGCCGGCCAGGCCGACGAAAGGCTTGATCGTCGAGCCCGGGGGCGTGCCGCCGTGCAGGTTGCGGTCGAACAGCGGCACCGACGGATTGCCGGTCAGGCGCTTGTAGTCGGCGTGCGAGATGCCGTTGACGAACAGGTTGGGATTGAACTGCGGCAGGCTGACCATGGCCAGGATCTCGCCGGTGCGCACGTCCACCGCCACCGCCGCGCCATCTCGATCGCCGAAGGCCGTGATCGCCGCCTGCTGCAGGTCGGCGTCGATGCTCAGCTGCAGGTCCTCGCCCGGCTTCGAGGGCACGTTGCCGACCACCCGCAGGGCGCGGCCCTCGACGTTGGTCTCGACGTTCTCGTAGCCGATCTCGCCGCGCAGCCGTTCCTCGTACTTGCGCTCCAGCCCCGACTTGCCCACGTGCGTGAGCGCGGCGTACCTGCTGTCGCCGAGGGCGGCCAGGTCGGCGGCGTCGAGCCGGCCGACATAGCCGACGACGTGCGCGAACAGGTCACCGTAGGGATAGCGGCGGGTCAGGTAGGACACCACGTCCACGCCGGGGAAACGGTGCCGATTGACCGCCAGTCGCGCCCGCTGCGCCTCGCTCAGCCGCAGCTTCAGCACCACCGGGCGGAAGCCACGGGTGGCGCGGCGGTTGGCCTTGAACTGCTGCACTTCCTCGGCGCTCAGTCCGATCATCGCGTCGAGTTCGGCCAGCGTCGCATCGAGGTCCTCGACCTGCTCCGGCGTCACTTCCAGCCGATAGGCCGGTACGTTGTCGGCGAGCAGCTTGCCGTTGCGGTCGTAGATCAGCCCGCGCGCCGGCACCACGGGCCGCGGCTTGATGCGGTTGGCCTCCGAGCGCGTGCGGTATTCCTCGTGCTGAAGCACCTGCAGGCGGAAATAGCCCAGGCACAGCCCGATGATCGCCGCCGCGATGCCGATGAAACCGACCAGGGCTCGGCGCTGGAAGAGATCCGCCTCCAGGTGCGGGTTCTTCATCAGGTGGCGACGCCGCGGTCCCATGGCGTCAGCCGCGTTCGCGCGCGCGCAGGCGCGCCATGTCGATCAGCACATACAGCCAGGGCCACAGCAGCACGCCGAGCAACGGCGACAACCACCCGGTCCAGGGCCCGGGCTGGGCGCCGGCGAGCAGGTGGATGACGGCGCTGATCAGGCGATCGTTGAACAGCAGCAGGCCCACGGCCGCCGCCTGCTGCCACAGTGGAAAGAACCGCAGCCGCGTACGGAAGTGCTGTACGAGCCAGGCGATCACCACCAGGCGGAAGGCCTGCTCGCCGAGGATGGAGGCCGAGACCAGGTCGGCGAGCACGCCGAGCAGGAAGGCGGTGCCGAAACCGACGCGCGTCGGCGCCTCCATCACCCAGTACGCGACCAGCATCGCCAGCAGGTAGGGGCGCGCCGGTTGCAGCATCGCCGGCAGCGGCACGACGGCGAACAGCAGGGCCAGCAGGAAGCTGCCGTAGATCAGCCAGCCGGTGGGTGCGCGGATCATCGCTGCGGGTCCGTGCGCGCGGCGGGTGCCGCGGGTTTCGCTGTGGGTTTCGCCGCAGGTTTCGCCGCAGCTTTCGCGGCGCCGTCCGCCGCGGGCGCATGCGCATCATCGGCGCCCGCATCCGGCCCCGGCTGGTTTGCGTGCGGAGGCGCCGGCGGACCGACGTCGAGCGGCGCGGGACGGTTGCTGATCAGCAATACCTCGCTGCCCTGTTCCAGATGCGCCGCCGGTTTCGCGTCGGCGGTCACGAACAGGCGCAGCTTGTCGGCCTGCAGGCGCGTGACCGTGCCCACCGGGAAGCCGGCCGGGAAACGACCGCCGATGCCGGAAGTGATCAGCAGGTCGCCGCGGCGGATGTCGCCGCTCTGCGGCACGTTCGGCAGCACGAGCCGGTCGCTGCGTCCCGTGCCGTAGGCGATCGTGCGCAGTCCGGAGCGCGCGACCTGCACGGGCACCGCGTGGTCGGGGTCGGTGATCAGCAGGGCGGTGGAGCGGGTGCGGCCGACTTCGACCACCTGGCCGAGGACGCCGCCGGAATCGATCAGGGCCTGGCCGTTGCTCACGCCGTTGTCGCTGCCGGCGTCGAGCACGATGCGCTGCCGGTACGGATCCAAGTCCACGTCGAGGATGGCGGCCAGGCGCACGTCGAGAAGATAGCCTCGGGTGCCGCCGAGAAGCTGGCGAAGGCGGCGATTCTCCTCGGCGACGGCATTGAGCCTGTGGATGCGCGCCATGGCGACCTCGAGCTCGTGCTCATGGCGGTCGTGCTCGGCCTGCAGGGTGCTGCGCAGCGAGAGCTCGTCGCGGGTGGCGCGGAACATCCGCACCGGCGCCGACACCACCCACCACAAGGGCTCGCTGAGCACGGATGCGTGCTGGCGTGCCTGGCGGCCGTAGTCCATGCGCAGGTCGGCCACCATCAGCGCGATCGCCAGGCCGAGGTAGAACGCCAGCGGCAGCACCGCGAGGGCGCTTTCGCTCAGGCGTTCCGTCTTTTTGCCACCGTAGGCCACGCAGTCGTCCGGGCAGGCATGGGCCGGGGATCAGGCGCCGGCGTCCGGGCAATGAACCCGCTGATCGACCGGCCGCGCGCTTGCGCCGCGGCCGGTGCCATTGTCACTCCGGCGAGAACATCCCGTTGCCACTGCCGTGCATGTCGATGAGCTCGAGCGCACGGCCGCCACCGCGTGCGACGCAGGTGAGCGGGTCGTCGGCGACATGCACGTGCAGGCCGGTCTCCTCCGAGATCAGCTTGTCCAGGTCGCGCAGCAGGGCGCCGCCGCCGGTGAGCACGATGCCGCGCTCGGCGACGTCCGCGCACAGCTCCGGCGGCGTCTGCTCGAGCGCGTGCTTGACCGCACTGATGATGCCGGCGAGCGGTTCGTGCAGGGCTTCGAGGACCTCGGTGGTGTTGATGGCGATCATCCGCGGCACGCCCTCGGCGAGGTTGCGGCCGGAGACTTCCATCTCGCGCACCTCGGCCTGCGGGTAGGCATTGCCGATCTCGATCTTGATGCGTTCGGCGGTGGTCTCGCCGATCAGCGTGCCGTGGCTGCGGCGCACGAAGTTGATGATGGCCTCGTCGAAGCGATCGCCGCCGATGCGCACCGACTGCGAATAGACGATGCCGTTGAGCGAGATCACCGCGACCTCGGAGGTGCCGCCGCCGATGTCGATGACCATGGAGCCACGGGCCTCGTCGACGGGAATGCCGGCGCCGATCGCCGCGGCCATCGGTTCCTCGATCAGGTAGACCTCGCGGGCGCCGGCTTCTTCCGCCGATTCCTTGATCGCACGACGTTCCACTTGCGTCGAGCCGCAGGGCACGCAGATCAGCACGCGCGGGCTCGGCCGCAGGAAGCGCGAGGTGTGCACCTTGCGGATGAACTGCTTGAGCATCTCCTCGGTGTGGGTGAAGTCGGCGATGACGCCATCCTTCATCGGCCGATGGGTGGTGATGTTGCCGGGGGTGCGGCCGAGCATGCGCTTGGCCTCGGCGCCGACCGCGGCGACTTCGCGCATGCCGTTGCCGTGGCGCACGGCGACGACCGACGGCTCGTTCAGGACGATGCCCTGGCCGCGGACGTAGATGAGGGTGTTCGCAGTGCCCAGGTCGATCGACAGATCGTTCGAGAACAGGCCGCGCAGGTACTTGAACATCGGGGAGATGCCTGCTTTTTGGGGGGATTCGTAAGCCTTGTAGGTTAGCAACCGGGGTGCACCCGTACAAGGAAAACAAGGGCCGAAATGCGTGACCGGGCACGGGGATTCGCCCCTGCCTTGGGGTACCATGTCCGCCGTTTGCGCCCGCTTTCCGGGCCTCCGCCACCCCCAGGAACGACCATGCCTGCTGCCTTGATCTGCGGTTCCCTGGCCTACGACACCATCATGGTGTTCCCGGACCAGTTCAAGAACCACATCCTCCCGGACAAGGTGCATATCCTGAACGTGTCCTTCCTGGTGCCGCGGATGCGCCGGGAGTTCGGCGGTTGCGCGGGCAATATCGCCTACAACCTCAAGCTGCTCGGCGGGCACCCGATCCCGATGGCCACGGTCGGCCAGGATTTCGCGCCCTACCGCGAGCATTTCGAGTCGTTTGGCATCGAGCTGTCCCACGTGAAGGCGATCGACGGGCTGTTCACGGCGCAGGCCTTCATCACCACCGACCTGGACGACAACCAGATCACTGCCTTCCATCCCGGGGCGATGATGCGATCGTTCGAGAACCATGTCGCCGACGTGGCGGACGTAGGTTTCGGCATCGTCGGCCCGGACGGCTACGAGGCGATGCTGCAGAACTCGCGCGACTTCGCCGAGCTCGGCATCCCGCACATCTTCGACCCCGGCCAGGCGATGCCCCTGTTCAACGGGGCCGAGCTGACCCGGATGATCGAGCAGGCCACCTACGTCACCGTCAACGACTACGAGTCGAACCTGATCCAGGAACGCACCGGGCTGTCGGAAAAGCAGATCGCCGAGCGCGTGCAGGCCTACATCGTGACCCGGGGCCCGGCCGGCTCGGAGATGCACACGCGCGCGGGCATGGTGCAGGTGCCGGCCGCCACCGCGATGCGCGTGGTGGACCCGACCGGTTGCGGCGACGCCTACCGGGCCGGCCTCATCTACGGCCTGATGAACGACATGGACCTGGCCACCACGGGCCGGATCGCCTCGTTGATGGGCGCGCTGAAGATCGAGAACCTCGGCCCGCAGAACCAGCGTTTCACCTTCGCCGAGTTCGCCGAGCAGTTCCGCCAGCAGTTCGGTTACGCATTGCGCTGACCTCGACGACCCGGCGCTTGCCGGGTTCAGCGCGACGGCGTGGCGCAGCGCTCGTAGCGGAAGGCGATACGCATTTCCTTGCCATCATCGCCGCCCGGTCCACCGATCCGTGCGTGGAGCCGTTCGCCCTCGCGCCAGTATTCGACCCACTGCGGGAAGTCGTGGTGCTCGTTGGCGAAGCGGATCCGGCGCTCACCGGCCTCGGTCGCGGGGAATGCGGTCGGCGGCTTGCCGCCCGGCTGGGCGAAGAAGGTCGGCACGCCGTTGGCGGGCGCGATGCGCATGAACTCGTAGCCGCGCGGCTTGCCGTCGCGAGCCGTGCGGCTTAGACCCACCAGCTCGCCCGCCACCGGCGCCAGCCAGGTTTCCTCGATCGCCTCGCCGGCTTCGCCGCCGCACCAGGCGCCGGCCAGCCATCCGAGGTCGGTATCGGCCGCGGGCGTCGCCGCGCTCGCCGGCAGGCACAAGGCAAGGCCGAACAGCATCGGGGTCAGGCGGGTCAGGGGCATGTCGGTCTCCGGGCGTTGGCGACATCCTGCAACGCCCCGAAGCAGCACGCAATCAGGTGCGCGAACGGGCACGCGCCAAACGTCGCCCAAAGAAAAACGCCACCCCCTGTTGGGAGTGGCGTTTTGGATGAAGCCCCT
>CAMPGW010000113.1 GCA_946885735.1 uncultured Gammaproteobacteria bacterium | reverse complement strand
CGCCCGCGAGGTCTTCCAGGGCGCCGACGGCGCGGATGACCAGCCCACCGCGGACCTGGCGACGACGCGCATGCAGGCACACGAGAAGACGGCCTGGATGTTGCGGTCGCTGCTCGAATAAGGCGGATTCCTACCCTGCGGGCGGCAATTACCGGCGGCGGCGCGAAGCCGCTCCGGTAAACTGCGGACATGACCCCCGCGCAAGACATCCTCCACCGCGTATTCGGCTATCCGAACTTCCGCGGCCCGCAGGAAGACATCGTCCAGCACCTCGTCGCCGGCGGCGACGCGCTGGTGCTGATGCCCACCGGCGGCGGCAAGTCCTTGTGCTACCAGGTGCCGGCGCTGCTGCGCGAAGGCACCGCGATCGTGGTGTCGCCGCTGATCGCATTGATGCAGGACCAGGTCGAGGCGCTCGGGCAGTTGGGGGTGCGTGCTGCCTTCCTGAACTCGAGCCTGTCCACCGGCGAGGCCGCGGAGGTCGAGCGCGCCCTGCTCGGTGGCGACCTCGACCTGCTCTACGTCGCCCCCGAACGCCTGCTCACCGAGCGTTTCCTCGGCCTGCTCGACCGTAGCCGCATCGCGCTGTTCGCGATCGACGAGGCCCACTGCGTCTCGCAGTGGGGTCACGACTTCCGCCCCGAGTACCGCGAGCTCAACCTGCTGCACGAGCGTTGGCCGCAGGTCCCGCGGATCGCCCTCACCGCGACCGCCGATGCTCCGACCCGCAAGGAGATCGTCGAGCGGCTCGGGCTGGGCGACGCGCGCCAGTTCATCAGCTCCTTCGACCGGCCCAACATCCGTTACCGGATCGTCCACAAGGACAATCCCAAGCGGCAGCTGCTGGATTTCCTCGCGGGTCACGCCGGGGATGCCGGCATCGTCTATTGCCTGTCGCGGCGCAAGGTGGACGAGACCGCCGCCTTCCTCGCCCAGCACGGCCTGCGCGCCCTGCCCTACCACGCCGGCATGGACGCGGCCGCCCGCAGCGCCAACCAGCGCCGCTTCCTGCGCGAGGACGGCATCGTCATGTGCGCGACGATCGCCTTCGGCATGGGCATCGACAAGCCGGACGTGCGCTTCGTCGCCCACCTCGACTTGCCGAAGTCGCTCGAAGGCTATTACCAGGAAACCGGCCGCGCCGGCCGCGACGGCGAGCCGGCCGACGCCTGGCTGGCCTACGGCCTGGGCGACGTCGTCACCCTGCGGCGGATGATCGACGAGTCCGAGGCCGGCGAGGAACGCCGCTGGCTCGAGCGCCGCAAGCTCGACACCCTGCTCGGCTACTGCGAAGCCACGCGCTGCCGCCGGCAAGTGCTGCTGGCCAACTTCGACGAAGTGCTGGCCGAGCCCTGCGGCAACTGCGACACCTGCCTGGAGCCGGTGGACACCTGGGACGCGACCGAGGCCGCGCGCAAGGCCCTGAGCTGCGTGTTCCGCAGCGGCCAGCGCTTCGGCGCCGCCCACCTGGTGGACATCCTGCGCGGCGCCGACACCGAGCGCATCGCGCAGTTCGGACACCGGCAGCTGAGCACCTACGGCATCGGCCAGGACCTCGACGCGCGGCAATGGAAAGGCGTGTTCCGCCAGCTGGTGGCGATGGGGCTGCTGGAGGTGGACGCGGAAGGCTTCGGCGCGCTGCGCCTGACCGCCGCGGCGCGGCCGGTGCTGCGCGGCGAGCAATCCGTGCTATTGCGCCGCGAGCAGGAGCGCAAGCGCGACCGCGGCGCCCGCAGCGCTTCGGCCACGCGCGCCGACGCCCTGCTCAACGCCGCCGACGCCGCCGTGTTCGAGGAACTGCGAGCCCTGCGCGCCGGCCTCGCCCGCGAACAGAACCTGCCCGCCTACGTGATCTTCCACGACAGCACCTTGCGCGAGATGGCCACGCAGCGCCCCGCCACGCTCGACGAGCTCGGTCGCATCAACGGGGTCGGCGCGTCCAAGCTCGATCGCTACGGGGAGCGCATG
This sequence comes from uncultured Gammaproteobacteria bacterium, assembly GCA_946885735.1. Next base: position 4,500 of record CAMPGW010000113.1, on the reverse strand, counting down.
CTGGCGGTGCTGCAGGAGGCCGAGGCCACGTGATCCGCAGCGCGCGTTTCGATCCCGCCCTCGCCGCGCTGATCGGCCTCGCCGCCTTCCTTCTCTACAGCGGCGGTGGAGCGATCGTCTGGCCGACCTACACCGATTGGCTGATGAAGGGCGATCCCGGCGCGGGCTGGCTGGGCTGGCAGTACTTCCGGCAGACGCCGTTGTGGCAGTGGCCGCTGGGCGCCAATCCCGGCTACGGCCTCGAGCTCGGCAGCTCGATCGTGTTCTCCGATTCGGTGCCGCTGCTGGCCTTCCTGTTCAAGCCCTTCTCGGCCTGGCTGCCGCCCTACTTCCAGTATTTCGGCCTGTGGCTGGCGCTGTGCTTCATGCTGCAAGGCTGGTTCGGCTGGCGCCTCTCGCGTCGCGTCACGGACGATCGCTGGATGGCACTGGCCGGCGCGGCCTTTTTCGCGATCGCGCCGATCGTCTGCCAGCGGCTGATGGGCCATTACGCCCTGGCCAGCCACTGGCTGCTGCTCGCGGCGCTCGATGCCTACCTGCGCCCCGATGCGCCGCGGCGCGCGTGGATCGCCCTGCTCGCAGTCGCATCGCTGGTGCACGCCTACCTGCTGGTGATGTGCCTGGCGGTGTTCGGCGCGGACCTGCTGCAGCGGCTCTGGCTGCGCCAGCGCAGTCCGCTCGCGACCGCGGGCCTGTTCGCGGCGGCGATGGCGGTCGTCGGCCTGCTGATGTGGGCGGCCGGCTACTTCATGGTCGGCGGTGTCAAGGGTGTCGGCATCAGCCAGACCGACTTCGGCCTGTACCACATGAACCTGCTGTCGCCGATCGATTCCGACGGGCTATGGTCCCGCTGGATCCCCGACCGCGCCGGTGGCCCGGGCGACTACGAGGGTTTCGCCTTCATCGGCAGCGGCATGATCGTGCTGGCGCTGCTGGCGGCGGGCGTGGCGTTGGCGGACCGACGGCTGGGCCCGCTGCGCTGGCGCACGCTCGCACCGCTGATAGCGCTGTCCGTCGTCCTGCTGGCGTGGGCGGCGTCGAACCAGGTCGCGCTCGGCACGCGCGAAGTGCTGTCCTATCCGATTCCCGATGCGCTCGCGCCGCTGACCCGCGCCTTCCGCGTCTCGGGCCGCTTCGCCTGGCCGGTGGTCTACCTGCTGTACCTGGCGATCCTCGCGATCCTCGCGCGGCGGCTGTCGCCGACGCAGGCGCGGCTGCTGCTCGCCGGCGCGCTGGCGCTGCAGGTCGTGGACGGCGTGGGCAGCTGGCGCCACTTCGGCACGCTGCTGGCAAGGGCGCCGGCCTGGGCGCCCGGCCTGGACTCGCCGCTGTGGGCGCCGCTCGCGCGGGGCCGCGAGCGCCTGGTGCTCGTGCCTCCGCGCAACAATCCGGACCAGTGGCTGCGGCTCGCCGACCTGTCCATGCGCCACGGTCTGGACAGCGGCGCGCTTTCGGTTGCGCGCGTTGACGCGCAACGGCAGGCCGAGGCCCAGGCGCGCCGCGACCGTGAACTCCAGCAGGGCCCGGCGGACGCCCAAGCGCTCTACGTGATCCAGGACGAAGGCCGCTGGCAGCGCCTGCTGGCCGCGGCTACGGGCGCGGCCTTCGTCGGTGACGTCGATGGCGTCCACGTGTTCGCGCCAGGTGGCTGCCGAACATGCGAACCGCGCCTGCTCGACGAGGCGCGGCGTCGCGCCCTCGCCCGTCCGCTCGGCGCGGGCTGGGGCTTCAAGTCCGGCGAGGCTGGCACCGGGCTGCTGGGAGCGGGCTGGTCGGTCAATGAAGCATGGGGGACGTGGTCACTGGGCGACACGGCGCAATTGACGATTCCGCTGGACCCCGGGGCGGCGGCGCGAGGCGTCGAACTCGAGGTGCGGGGCTCGGCTTTCCTTGCCGTCGGACACGAAGCGCAGGACGTGATCGTCTCGGTCGGCGGCCGCGAACTCGCGCGCTGGCATTACGCCCCGGGAGACCCGGACGACCGCCGCCGCGTCCTGGTGCCCGCCGACCTCGTCGCGCCGGAGCCCTCGCGACTGCGGGTAACGTTCGGTTTCCCCGATGCGATCTCGCCGAAGGATGCGGGCGTCAACGATGACGCCCGCGTCATCGGGCTCGGGATCGTCGCCGTGAAGCTGCGCCATCTCGATCCCTGAGGCCACGGACGGGCGCGCCGCCCCGTCCGTGACCCACGCCCGACCAGGGCGTCACTGCGCGACCGTGGTGACGGCCCGCGTCTGGGTGCTGGTCAGCGTGTAGTTGGCGAGCACGGTGGCATAACCCTTCACCCGGTAGGTGTAGGTGCCCGGGCGGGTCACCGCGTACTCGATCACTTCCGGGTTGGCCAGGGTTGCGCCCGTGGACACCTCGACGCCATCCGGATCCACCAGCGCGAAGTCGATGTCCACGCCGCCAGTCCAGGACACCGAGGCCTTGATCGTGGTGACGTCGTTGCCAACGGTGATCGGATACTCGTCGATCTCGAGATTTTCCGCCGACGGACCCATCAGCCCGGTGAAGGTCTGCGTTTCGTCCACCAGCTTCGTGGTGGTCGGGAACAGCTTCCCGTCCACCAGCGCGCCGTCGAAGTAGACGTTGCCCTTGGTGCCGCGGATCTCGACCATGTGCAGGCCGGCGCCCGGCGTGCGGAACGGGAAGCGCCCGGTGGCGCCGGCGGTGGCCGAGTAGAAATTGATCGTGCCGCGATACAGGCCGTCCACGTACACGTCGGCCAGGCCGCCCTTCGGGTCACGCGGGTACTGTATCTGCAGGTCACGGCCCTGGAAGGCGAAGCCCACGCGCGGCACCGACTTCTTGTGGACGCTCGCCTTCTTGTAGCTGCCGTCGGTCGCGCCCGCCAGCGACACCGACGACCAGCTCCCGGAATACGCGGCCAGCGCATCGCCGTCGGCGAGCGCGTTCCACTTGCCCTGGCTCGACCAGGCCGTCACGCCCTGCAGGAAGCCCTGCCGCGTGCCGACGGTCTTGCTCGCCAGGTCCACCGCGGCCAGCACGTCGATGTAGCCGGTGCCGACCTCGTGGTAGCCATAGGGCATCGGCTTGGCCGTCTGCATCAGGATCATCTCGATCTGGTCGGGCGACAGCTCGGGGTTGGCCTCCAGCAGCAACGCCGCCGTGCCCGCCACGAAGGGCGTGGCCATGCTGGTGCCGCTCAGCGTGGCGTAGTAGGCCGAATAGGTCGGGTCGGTCGTGTCCAGCACCGGACCGGTCCACGGCAGCGGCGTGCCGATCGCCTTGGTGGACTGGATGCTCGAGCCCGGAGCGACGATGTCGATGTGCTTGTAGAAGTCGCCCGGCACGCCCTGGCTGGAGAAGTCCGACAGATCGCCGGCCTTGGTGCCGGAGCCGACGTTGATCACCCACGGCACCAGCGCGTACGGATTGATGGTGTCCTCGGCGGGACCGTCGTTGCCGGCCGCGAAGGCCACCACCATGCCGCGGCGATACGCCTCGTAGCTGGCCTTGTTGATCGGGCTGTTGGGGTCGTACACGCTCACCGAGCTGCCCCAGGAATTGGTGATGATGTCGATGCCGTAGCGCTGCTGGTTGGCCAGCGCGTAGTCGAAGGCCTCCAGACCGAACAGGATGTTGATGCCCTCGCCGGTGCTCAGGCCGATGAGCTTGGCCTCGGGCGCGATGCCGGCGAAATAACGCGGGCGGCGCGGGTCGTTCACCGACGCCTCGCCGGTGCCGGCGACGATGCCGGCGACATGGCTGCCGTGGCCGCTGCTGGTGTCGGTGTCGGCGACGTTCTCCAGGTAGAGGTTGACGCCGGTGAGGTCGAGGTCGCCGACGATCTTCACGTTCTGCACCACCGTCTTGCCGAAGGCGGTGTCGGGGTGCGTACCATCGATGCCGGAGTCGATCACGGCGATGGTCTGGCCCTTGCCCTTCAAGCCGATGCCGTCATGGACGACGTGCCCGCCGGTGTACTGGCCGGCGCCGTAGTTGAAGAACTTCAGCGGCGCGTTGTAGTAGACGCTCTCGACGCCGTCCCAGCTGGCGACCTGCTTGACCTGCGCGCTGGTCAGCACGGCGCCGGCCATCGGCAGTTCCTTGAGCAGGCGCAGCTTGGTGGTGAGCGTGGACAGGCGCGACATCTGCGAACGGTCGCTGAAGGTGACGATGACCTCGTGCACGCCGGTCGTGGCCAGGCGCGACTGCAGGTCACTGGAGATGAGGGCGTCGGCCTGCGCGCCGGCCGGCAGCGCGATGGCCATCGCCACGGCGAGCGCCAGCGGGGCGCGATTGGTGCGGGGGTTGGAGTTGCGGTTCATGAGGCACCCGGGGGGACTGGGGAGGGTGCAATGACTGTCCGCCCGCGCGCACCGGCGTGGCATGGGGAAATACCCCTGCCCCGCCGGTGGGGAAGCCCCCATGCGCAGGGGTACTTCAGCGGCGGTTGGGTCTGGCGGGGAGGTCCGGGGTGGTGGGTCGTCCGAGACTCGAACTCGGGACCAAAAGATTAAAAGTCTTCTGCTC
>CAMPGW010000112.1 GCA_946885735.1 uncultured Gammaproteobacteria bacterium | reverse complement strand
CGCCGATCGCGCTGGTGATGTGGTCGTAGCCCGGCGCGATGTCGGTGGTCAGCGGACCGAGGGTGTAGAACGGCGCCTCGCCGCAGACGGCGAGCTGCTTGTCCATGTTCTCCTTGATCAGGTGCATCGGCACGTGGCCGGGGCCTTCGATCATGGTCTGGACGTCGTGCTTCCAGGCGATCTTCGTCAATTCGCCCAGGGTTTCCAGCTCGCCGAACTGGGCGGCGTCGTTGGCGTCGGCGATCGAGCCCGGGCGCAGGCCGTCGCCGAGCGAGAAGCTGACGTCGTAGGCCTTCATGATTTCGCAGATTTCCTCGAAATGCGTGTAGAGGAAATTCTCGCGGTGGTGCGCCAGGCACCACTTGGCCAGGATGCTGCCGCCACGACTGACGATGCCGGTGACACGGCGCGCGGTCAGCGGCACGTAACGCAGCAGCACGCCGGCGTGGATGGTGAAGTAGTCCACGCCTTGCTCGGCCTGTTCGACCAGCGTGTCGCGGAAGATGTCCCAGGTCAGCTCCTCGGCCTTGCCGTCCACCTTCTCCAGCGCCTGGTAGATCGGCACCGTGCCGATCGGCACCGGTGAATTGCGCAGGATCCATTCACGGGTTTCGTGGATGTGCTTGCCGGTGCTCAGGTCCATCACCGTGTCGGCGCCCCAGCGGATCGCCCACACCAGCTTCTCGACTTCCTCGGCGATGCCGGAGCTGACCGCCGAATTGCCGATATTCGCGTTGACCTTGGTCAGGAAGTTGCGGCCGATGATCATCGGCTCGAGTTCGGGATGGTTGATATTGGCGGGAATGATCGCGCGGCCGCGGGCGACCTCGTCGCGGACGAACTCGGGGGTGATGCGCGCCGGCAGCGCGGCGCCGAAGGACTGGCCGGCATGCTGGCGCAGCAGGTGCGGCTCGCGGATCTCGTCGAGGCGCTGGTTTTCGCGGATGGCGATGTATTCCATCTCCGGCGTGACCAGGCCGCGGCGGGCGTAGTGCATCTGGGTGACGTTGGCGCCGCCACGCGCGCGCCGCGGCAGCCGCGGCTGGGCGAAGCGCACCGGGTCGAGGCGGGCGTCGTCGCCGCGGCCGCGGCCGAAGGCCGAGCTCAACGACGCCAGCGCCTCGCTGTCCCCGCGTTCGGCGATCCATTCGGCGCGAAGCGGCGCCAGGCCGGCGCCGAGGTCGATGCGAACCTCCGGATCGGTATACGGGCCGGAGGTGTCGTAGACGCAGAACGGCGCGTTGGCCTCCTGGCCCACCGTCTTGCGGGTGGGCGCGAGCGCGATCTCGCGCATCGGCACGCGCAGGTCCGGGCGCGAACCGATGACGTGGACCTTGCGCGAGCCGGCGATCGGCGCGGTGACGGTGTCGGACAACTCTTGCGCCTGGCGCAGGAGATCGGAGGGCTGGGCGTTCATGTTTCGTCCTTTCGAAGACGAAGCGGCGGCACCGGAGCACGGGCGGACCCGGCTGCGAAGCTCCCTACGCCGGGGCGAGCCGGATCAGGTTCGAAGGGACTCTCTCAGCCATGGCGAACTGCCCGGCACCCCCGCTTCAAGGCGGCCATTTCACCACGTCCGCGCCGCCCGCGCGACCGAGGGCCACCGCCCGCCCCGTTACAATGGCGGAATGGATTCCTTCCTCGTCTCGACCGGCGTGGTCGCGCTGGCCGAGATCGGCGACAAGACCCAGTTGCTGGCCTTCCTGCTCGCCGCCCGCTTCAAGAAGCCGCTGCCGATCGTGCTCGGCATCCTCGTGGCCACGCTGGCCAACCATGGCCTGGCCGGGGCGCTCGGCGCCTGGATCACCCAGCTGCTGTCGCCGCAGGTCCTGCGCTGGGTGCTGGGCCTGGGCTTTCTCGCCATGGCCGCCTGGACCATGGTGCCCGACGGCATCGAGGAGGAAGAAACGTCCATCGCCAGCCGCTTCGGCGTCTTCGGCGCCACCCTGGTCACCTTCTTCCTGGCCGAGATGGGCGACAAGACCCAGGTGGCGACGGTCGCGCTGGCCGCGCACTACGCCGCGCCGCTGTGGGTCATCGCCGGCACCACGCTGGGCATGCTGATCGCGGACGTGCCCGCGGTCTTCCTCGGCGACCGGCTCGCGGGTCGCATCCCGATGAAACTGGTGCACGGCATTGCCGCGGCCGTCTTCGTTGCGCTCGGCGTGGCCGCCTTGCTTGGCGTCGGCGCGCGCTTCGGCTTCTAGCCGAAGATCGCGAACCGGGGCCGCCGCCTGGACCGGGGGAGGGAACCAGGGGCGGCGGCCACGGCCGCGAAACTCAATCCGCGTTGCTCAATTTGCGACGCTCAATCCAGGTGCTCGGCGGGCACCCGGAACCAGGCCGCGTACAGCGCCGGCAGGAACAGCACGGTCAGCGCGGTGGCGACGACCAGCCCGCCCATGATCGCCACCGCCATCGGTCCGAAGAACTCACTGCGCGACAGCGGCAGCATCGCCAGCACCGCGGCCAGGGCGGTCAGCACGATCGGCCGGAAGCGACGCACCGTCGCCTCGATCACCGCGCGGTACGGCGTCTGCCCGGCGCCGATGTCCTGGTCGATCTGGTCCACCAGGATGATCGAGTTGCGCATGATCATTCCCGAGAGCGCGATCGTGCCCAGCATCGCCACGAAGCCGAAGGGCACGCGGAACAGCAGCAGGAAGGCGGTGACGCCGATGAGCCCCAGCGGCGCGGTCATCCACACCATCGCCATGCGGCGGAAGCTGCGCAGCTGCAGCATCAGCAGCGAGGTGACCACCAGCACGAACAGCGGCACGCCGGCGACGACCGACTTCGAGCCGCGGTCCGAGTCCTCCACGGTGCCGCCGGTCTCGAGCAGGAAGCCGGGCGGCAGCGCGGCGCGGATGCTTTCGAGCGTGGGCAGGATCTGCGCGGTGACCGACGGGGGCGTCACGTCGCCATAGATGTCGGCGCGCACGTTGATGCTCGGCAGGCGATTGCGATGCCAGACGATGCCGTCCTCCATGCCGTAGTCGAGCGTGGCCAGTTGCGACAGGGGCACGCTGCGGCCGCCATCGGTGGGCACCGCCAGGCTGGCCAGTTGCGAGAGGCGCTTGCGTTCCTCGTCCGGGCCACGCAGCAGGATCTCGATCAGCTCGTTGCCCTCGCGGAACGTGCTGACCGTGGTGCCCGACAGCGACCCGCGCAGGAACTGCGCGAGCTGCGCGGAACTCACGCCGAGCGCGCGGGCGCGCTCCTGGTCGAGGGTGAGGCGCACGACCTTGCTCGGCTCGTCCCAGTCGAGGTTGACGTTGTCCACGTTCGGGTTCGCGCGCACCTTGGCAGCGACCTCGTTGGCGATGCGGCGCACCTCGTCCACGTGCTCGCCGGAGACCCGGAACTGGATCGGGAAGCCGACCGGCGGCCCGTTCTCCAGCCGCAGCACGCGGCCCTGCAGGTCGGGGAAGTCGCTGGCCAGCGTATCGATGACCCAGCGCCGGACCTGCTCGCGCTCTTCCACGTCGCGGGTGAGCAGCACGAACTGCGCGAAGTTCGACTGCGGCAGCTTCTGGTCGAAGGGCAGGTAGAAGCGCGGCGAACCGGTGCCGACGTAGGCGACGTAGTTCAGCAGGTCCTTGCGCTGAGCCAGGCGCTGCTCGAAGCGCCGCGTGGCCGCCTCGGTGGCGGTGAGCGAGGAGCCTTCCGCCAGCTCGAGGTCGACCACCAGTTCCAGCCGCGTGGACGAAGGGAAGAACTGCTGCGGCACGAACCGGAACAACGCGATCGACAAGGCGAAGGCGAGCACGGTGAGCGCGATCACCGCCTTGCGATGGTTCACGCACCAGCCGACCCAACGCCGCAATCGGCGGTAGAAGGGCGTGGCGTAGGTGTCGTGGATGTCGCGCGCCGGCGCGGGCGCGACCAGGCGGCCGAGCCAGCCCGGCAACATCACGGCCAGGCGCTCACGGGCCAGGCGCCAGCGTCCCTCGCCCTGTCCCGCCGCCGCGTGCGCGGCGGGATCGGGCAGCAGCCGGTCGCCCAGCAGCGGGATGAATACCACCGCCGCCACCCAACTCAGCAGCAAGGCGATCGTGACCACCTGGAAGATCGAGCGCGTGTACTCGCCGGTGCCCGACTGCGCGGTGGCGATCGGGAGGAAGCCGGCGGCGGTGACCAGCGTGCCGGTCAGCATCGGGAAGGCGGTGCTGCGGTAGGCGAAGCTCGCCGCGGCCAGGCGATCGAGGCCTTGCTCCATCTTCACCGCCATCATCTCCACCGCGATGATCGCGTCGTCCACCAGCAGGCCGAGCGCGAGGATCAACGCGCCCAGCGAAATCTTGTGCAGGCCGATGTCGAAGTGGTCCATGGCGATGAAGGTCATCGCCAGCACCAGCGGGATCGACAGCGCGACCACCAGGCCCGGGCGCTTGCCCAGCGAGAAGAAGCTCACCAGCAGGACGATGCCCACCGCCTCGGCCAGCACGCGGACGAATTCGGCCACCGAGTCGCGCACCGCCGCCGGCTGGTCGGACACCTTCTCGAGTTCCATGCCCACCGGCAGCGTGCCCTGCAACCGGCCGAAGGCGACGTCCAGTGACTGTCCGAGCTGGACGATGTCGCCGCCGGGCTTCATCGAGACGGCGATGCCGATCGCGTTCTTGCCCAGGAAGCGCATCCGCGGCGCCGGCGGATCGGAAAAGCCGCGGCTGACCGACGCCACGTCGCCGAGGCGGAAGCTGCGCCCGCCGGCGCGGATGGGAAAGTCGCGGATCTCCTGCACGCTGCGGAAGCCGCCGCTCACGCGCAGTTGCACGCGGTCGGTCGGGGTCTCGAAGAAGCTGGCCGGCACCACTGCGTTCTGTGCGTCGATCGCCTGCTGCACCGCCGCCATCGGGATGCCGAGCGTGGCGAGCTTGGTGTTGGACAGCTCGATCCAGATCTTCTCCTCCTGCAGGCCGATCAGGTCCACCTTGGCCACGTCGGGCACGCGGTGCAGGTCGAGCTCGATGCGCTCGGCATAGTCCTTGAGCGTGGCGTAGTCGAAGCCCTCGCCACTCAGCGCGTAGATGTTGCCGAAGGTGTCGCCGAATTCGTCGTTGAAGTAGGGGCCGACCACGCCCTCGGGCAGGGTATGGCGGATGTCGCCGACCTTCTTGCGCACCTGGTACCAGAGCTCCGGCGTGTCGCGCGAATGCAGCGAATCGCGCGCCATGAACTGCACCAGCGATTCGCCCGGGCGCGAGTACGAGCGGATGAACTCGTACTCGCCGGTCTCCATCAGCTTCTTCTCGATGCGATCGGTGACCTGCCGGCTGACGTCCTCGGCGGTGGCGCCGGGCCAGAAGGTGCGCACGACCATGATCTTGAAGGTGAAGGGTGGATCCTCGGACTGGCCGAGGTTGCGGTAGCTCTTCACGCCGATCAGCGCGAGCACGATCATCGCGAACAGCACCAGGGTCTTGTTGCGCAGGGCCCAGGCCGAGAGGTTGAAGCCGGACATGGCTCAGGGCGCCTTGGCGACGCCGGCACGGATGGGCCGGTTGTCGCGGTCCACCGGGGCGACGCGCTCGCCCTCCTGCAACAGGTGCACGCCCGCCGCGACCACCCAGTCACCGGCGCGCAGGCCGGCCAGCACCGGTACGCCATCCTCGCCGTAGGGGCCGATGCGCACCGCGACCCGGTGCACTTTCGACGTCGCCGGATCCAGCTTCCATACCGCCGGCCGCCCGCCGGCCTCGGACAGCGCCGACAGCGGGACCCGCGGCGCGGGCGCACGTTCGCCGACCCGGGCGTACACGCGCGCGCTCTGTCCGAGCTCCACCGGCGCACCCGCCGCATCGAACGCCACCCGGGCCGCGAAGGTGCGCGTTTGCGCGTCCGCGGCCGGGGCGATCTCGCGCACCTTGCCGGCGAAGCGGCGACCGGGCATCGCCCACAGCTCGACCGCCATCGGCTGCCCGACCGCGAAGCGCGCAGCCTGTTGTTCGGGCACTGCAATCACCACCTCGCGCTCGCCCTCGACCGCCAGCACGAAGATCGCCTGGCCGGCGGCGACCACCTGCCCGGCTTCCGCCAGGCGCTGGGCGATGACGCCATCGCGCGGCGCACGCAGCACCGCGTAGCCCACCTGGTTTCGTGATCCGGCCACGGCGCTGCGCGCCTGCCGCACCCGCGCCTGCGCCGATTGCAGCTGGGCCATCCGGCTGTCGAGCGCCGAGCGACTGACCAGCTGGCGTTCGGCCAGGTTGCGGTAGCGGTCGGCCTCCGACTGCGCCAGCGCCAGGTCCGCCTCGGCCGCGGCCAGGGCGGCGCGATCGGCCTCCGATTGCAGGCGGACGTCGGCGGGATCGAGTTCGGCGAGGGCCTGGCCGGCCTTTACCCGTGCACCGGCGTCCACGTGGCGGCGCAGCAGCTTGCCCGGGATCCGGAAGGCGAGCGACGGTTCTTCACGCGCATGCACTTCGCCGGCATAGACCTGGACGCCCGCGCCCCCCGCACCCGCCTGCACCACCAACGCGGGCCGCACAGGCTCCGGCGGGGCCTGCTCGGTGCAGGCCGCCAGCAGCAACAGCAAGGGCAACAGCCCCCCGAAACGGGTGGTGGGGGTGGACATGACGGGGGGCCCCTGAATAGTGAACCGGCGGGTACACTATCATTATCGTACCGCTTGGTTCAATAATAGCGGCATGACGATGACCCGCCCCCGGCGCCCCCCGAAGCCTCGTAT
>CAMPGW010000111.1 GCA_946885735.1 uncultured Gammaproteobacteria bacterium | reverse complement strand
CAGCGCATGCGCCATCGCCACGAAGTTGTACTGGCCGCCGACGCCGGACACGACGGTGCCGTCCTCGAGCGCATCCGACACCGCATCGCCGAGCAGGGTGCCCATCATGCAGGTGTTGAAGAAGCGCGCGTGGCGACGCTGCAGGCGTTCCAGGGTTTCGTTGCCGCCGTAGAGTTCGTTGATGTGGGAGATGCGGGTCATGCCGAGGCCGGCGGCCTGCTCGGGCGCCAAGTCGCGCAGCCAGTCGTACAACTGGTGCGAGCCCAGGTAGAAGCCGCCGTCGAGCCAGCGCCCTTCGCGCCGCAGGCGGTCGTGGTCCGCGGCCGTGGCATGTCCGCCCTCGATGCGGCGCATGGCCTCGACGTCGTCGAGTACGCGGCGCCGCAGGATGCCAGCCTGGTGCAGCGCGCGGAAGCCGTCGTTGACCATTTCGCTGGCGCCGTACAGGCCGATCTCGAACGGGTCCAGGCCTCCGCAGTCGCGCACGATCGCGCTCTCGGCGATCGCCGGGTCGAGCGCCGCCAGCACGCGCCGGTAGGCGGCGTTGTCGCGGTGCCGGAGGATCAGCGCATGGCACAGCGCATCCGACAGCGAGCCGATGCCGATCTGCAGGGTGCCGCCGTCGCGCACCAGCGCGCTGGCGCGCAGGCCGATGGCATGGTCCGCATCGCTGACCGGATGTCGCGGCAGGCCGAAAAGGCGCGGTGCCGGGCCCGGCAGGTCCAGCACCAGGTCGAAGAACCCAGGCGGCGCGAGCGCGGTTCCGCCGATGAAGGGCAGGCCGGGGTCGACTTCCGCCACCAGCATCGGTCGCGGCAACCCGCGCAGGGCCATCTCGTCGAGCAAATCGAAGGTCAGGTCCGGGTTGCAACTCAGGCTCAGGCGCCCCGAGGCATCACGTGCCACCTTGTGCACCATCAGGTTGGGCCGCCGCACGGCCACCGCCCGCGCCACGTGCGTGTAGTTGAGGCTGGAGTGGTTCTGCTGCGCCTGGTGCGAACCCAGCAGGGCGCCGGACTGCAGGTAGAACTCCTCGACGCGTACGTTGCGCGGCAGCGCGTCGCGGCGTTGCGCCAGGCTATAGGCGAGCGCCGGGAAGTCGGCGCCGAAGTGCCGTTCAAGGAAGGGCGCGAGGAAGCGCGCCTGCAGGCCGGTGCCCGCCGCGGGCGGCGTCAGCGACAGCGCGGTATAGATTTCCAGCGAGCGCTTGTCTTCACCAGCGACCGCGGCGTAGATCGCGTTGAGCAGGCGGTGCGGCTTGCCCAGGCCGAGCGGGCCGCCAATACCAGGCGCGGCCCGCAGCGATCGAAGATGGCGGCGACGGTGGACTCGAGATCCGTCGAGGCTGCCATCAGAAGCGGTCGAGCGGCAACGTCAGGTAACGGTGGCCGTCCGCCGCCGGCGGTGGAAGCTCGCCCGCACGGATGTTGACCTGCACCGCCGGCAGCAGCAGCGCGGGCATCGGCAGGGTCGCGTCGCGCGCCTCGCGCACGGCCACGTACTCGGCCTCGGCCACGCCTTCGCGGACGTGGGTGTTGCCGCGCTTCTGTTCGCCGATGCTGGTCTGGCAGGCCACCGGCCGACCGCCGGGACCGTAGTCGTGGCAGACGTAGACCCGGAGGTCGTCAGGCAACCGGTAGAGGCGCTGGATCGAGCGATACAGGCGGCCGGCATCGCCGCCGGGAAAATCGCAGCGGGCGGTGCCGCCGTCCGGCATGAACAACGAGTCGCCGACGAACACGGCATCGCCAATGCGGTAGCTGACGCTGTCGTTGGTATGGCCGGGCGTGGCGATGACCTCCACTTCCAGCTCGCCCAGCGCCAGGCGCTCCCCGTCCGCGAACAAGCGATCGAACTGCGAGCCATCCACCGCGAAGCCGGGTTCGAGGTTGAAGATCGGCCGGAAGGTCGACTGCACCTCCCGGATTCCCTCGCCGATGCCGATCCGCAGGCCTGGCACGGCCTTCCGCAGCCAGGCGCCCGCCGACAGGTGGTCGGCGTGGGCATGCGTCTCCAGGACCCAGCGCAGGTCCAGACCCAGGGCGTCGACGCGGTCCAGCAGCGCCTGCGCCGAATCGGTGGACGTGCGGCCAGCCTTGGGGTCGAAGTCCAGTACGGGATCGATCAGGACCGCCTCGCGGGTCGCCGGGTCATGCACCAGGTAGGTCCAGGTGCTGGAGTCGGCATGGAAAAAGGGTTCGACCTGGGGGTTGTGGGTCATCGGAACCTCATTAGCACTTGCTAAATTAGAATATGCTGATATGATACCGCCATCGCCCCAGGATCCGCCATGAACGCCCGACGCGCCGCCCGACCCGATGCCCAAGCCCTGCAGCAGATGCGGGCCCATGCCTGCGAGGCCTCCGGCCTGCTCAAGGCCATGGGCAACGAACAACGCCTGTTGATCCTATGCCAACTGGTGGCAGGCGAGGCCAGTGTCGGTGAACTGCTGGCGCAGAGCGAGCTCGGCCAGTCCGCACTGTCCCAGCACCTGGCGGTCCTGCGCGAAGCCGAGCTGGTGCAAACCCGGCGGGTCGGTCCCTCGGTGCGCTACTCGCTGCCGCGGGGTCCCGTGCACGCGATCATGCAGGCGCTGCACGCGATCTACTGCGGCTCGGAACGTGCCGGCGGCAACGGCGCGCAGGCATGAGTGCGCACCTTCTCCCGCCTTTGATGGAAGTCAAGGCGCGCCCGGCCAGGGCGCCCACACTGGTCCAGCCGGCAACCGCCGGCACGGCGGCGCGAGCGCGCGCCTGCCACACCTGATCACTGGAGCACGGCATGGCCAACATCATCGTCATGGGCGCGGGACTCGGCGGCATGAGCGCCGCCTACGAGTTGCGCGAAACGCTGGGCGACGCGCATCGCATCACGGTCATCGGCGATGGCGAGCGCTTCTCCTTCACGCCCTCCAACCCCTGGGTGGCCGTGGGCTGGCGCAGCCCGGCCGACGTCACGCTGGCCGCGGGCGAGCACCTGGGCAGGAAGGGGATTGGATTCCTGCCTGATCCGGTCGTCGAGATCCTCGCGGGCGAGAAGCAGGTGCTGACCCGCAGCGGCGAGCGCCTGCCCTACGACTACCTGTTGATCTGCACCGGGCCGCAGCTGGCCTTCGATGAAGTGCCGGGCATGGGCCCGGAGCCCGGGCACACGCAGTCGATCTGCACCACCCCGCACGCATTGTCGGCCTGGACCCGGTACCAGGCCTTCCTCGACAAGCCCGGTCCGGTGGTGATCGGCGCCGCGCAAGGCGCAAGCTGCTTCGGCCCGGCCTACGAGTTCGCCATGATCCTCGACGCCGACCTGCGCAAGCGCAAGCTGCGCGACAAGGTGCCGATGTGCTTCGTCACCAGCGAACCCTACATCGGCCACATGGGCCTGGGTGGCGTCGGCGACTCGCGCGGCCTGATGGAATCCGAATTGCGCCAGCGCCACATCAAGTGGGTGACCAACGCGCGGGTGACCCAGGTGCGCGAGGGCGAGATGGCCGTCACCGAGCACGACGACGACGGCAAGCCGAAGAAGGACTACCTGCTGCCCTTCGCCTACGCCATGCTGCTGCCCGCCTTCAAGGGCGTGCCGGCGGTGGCGGCGGTGGAAGGACTGTGCAACCCGCGCGGGTTCGTGATCGTCGATGCCCACCAGCGCAGCCCGCGCTACCCGGAGATCTTCGCCGCCGGCGTCTGCGTGGCGATCCCGCCCGTGGAGCCGACGCCGGTGCCCACCGGCGCGCCGAAGACCGGCTTCATGATCGAGTCGATGGTCACCACCATCGTGCGCAACATCGAATCCGAACTCGGCGGCCGGCCCGCCACCGCGGAAGGCACCTGGAACGCGGTCTGCCTGGCCGACATGGGCGATAGCGGCGTGGCCTTCGTCGCCCTTCCGCAGATCCCGCCGCGCAACGTCACCTGGGCGAAGAAGGGCAAGTGGGTGCACCTGGCCAAGGTCGGCTTCGAGAAGTACTTCCTTTACAAGATGCGGCGCGGCACTTCCGAGCCGATCTACGAAAAGCACGTGCTCGGCATGCTCGGCATCGAGCGGCTCAAGCACGCCAAGTCGCCGTCCCACACCACCTGAGGAGACAAACGATGAACCTCGACCGCGCCGTTCTTGCTTTCGCCGGCATCATGACCCTGCTCAGTGTCGCGCTGACGCAGTTCGTTTCCCCCTGGTGGTGGCTGCTGACTGCCTTCATCGGGTTCAACCTGCTGCAGTCGAGCATCACCGGCTTCTGCCCGGCGGCGATGCTGATGCGGCGCCTCGGCATCGGCCGTGGCGAGGCCGCGGGCTGCCAGTTCCGTTGAAGCCCCCGGGGAGCCCGCTGACATGAGCGCATTGCCACGTATTTTCGCCCTGCTGGCGCTCGTCGTGGCGCTGGCCGCCTGCGGTTCGCGCGAGGCGGAGCCTGCCGCGCGCGCCGCCCCGGCGATCGAGACCTTCGTGGTGGCCGCGCCCTCGTCGTCCGGGATGCGTGACTGGGACGGCGTGGTCGAGGCCGTGCAGCAGGCCGACCTGGTCGCGCAGACCGGTGGGCGGGTCACCGCGGTCGAGGTGGACGTCAACGACGCGGTGCGCGCGGGCCAGGTGCTGTTGCGCCTGAGCGCGGTCGAACAGCAGGCCGGCGCCGCGGCAGCGCGCGCGCAGGTGCAGGAGGCGCAGGCCGCCGCCGTCGAGGCCGACGCCCGGTACGCACGTGTCGCCGCCCTGGCGCAGCGGCAGTTCGTGTCGGCGCTGCAACTCGACGAGGCGCGCGCCGCACGCGATGCCGCGCGCGCGCGCCGTGACGCCGCCCGTGCGCAGCTGGCGCAAGCCGGGCAGCAGGCCGACTACACCACGGTGCGCGCCCCGTTCGCCGGCGTGGTTTCGGCACGCCGGGTCGAGTCGGGCGAGGCGGTCGCACCGGGCCAGGCGTTGCTGTCGGTCTACGCGCCCGGGGCGCTGCGGGTCGCCGCCGAGGTGCCGGCATCCGATGCGCGCGCCATCCGCGCCGCGCCGCGGGCCACGCTCGAATTGCAGGACGGTCGCCTCGTCGAGGCGACCGACGTGTTCGTCTTCCCGGCCGCCGATCCAAACACGCACAGCGTCACCGTGCGCGCCGTCCTGCCTCCCGAGGCTGCGAGCGGCCTGGTGCCGGGCATGACCGTGAAGGTCCTGCTGCCCGGCGGCGAAACGTCCGCGTCGCTGAAAATCCCGCGTAGCGCCGTCTCGCAGCGCGGCGAGCTGAGTGGCGTCTACGTGCTGGCTGGCGATCGCATCGTCCTGCGGCAAGTCCGGCTGGGCGATGCCACCGGCGCGCAGGTGGACGTGCTGGCAGGCCTGTCGGCGGGCGAGCGCGTCGCCGCCGACCCGGTGGCGGCGGTGGCTGCGCTGGTGGCGCAACGGCGGGTCCGGGACGGCGCCGATGACTGAGCGCCTCGGCCTCTCGGGCCGCCTCGCCGCAACCTTCCAGGCCAATCCGCTGACGCCGATCCTGGCGCTGCTCGGCCTGCTGCTGGGACTGGTGGCCGTGCTGGTCACCCCGCGCGAGGAAGAACCACAGATCGACGTGACGATGGCGAACGTGTTCGTTCCCTTCCCGGGCGCGAGTTCGCGCGACGTCGAGCAGCTGGTGAGCTCGCCGCTCGAGCAGAAGCTTTCCGAGATCGAAGGCGTCAAGCACGTCTACTCCGCCAGCCGGCCCGGCATGGCGGTGCTTACGGTCGAGTACACCGTCGGCGTCGAACGCCAGCCGGCGATCGTGCGCCTCTACAACCAGGTCTATTCGAACCAGGACTGGATGCCCGCGGGCCTCGGCGTCGGCCAGCCGCTGGTCAAGCCCAAGGGCATCGACGACGTCCCGGTAATGGCGGTGACACTGTGGACCGACGACCCGCGCCGCGGCGCCACCGAACTGGCGGAGGTCGCGCATTCGCTGGAGGCCGAGTTCAAGCGCATCGGCGGCACGCGCGACATCTACACGATCGGCGCGCCGGACCGCGTCGTCGCGGTGACGCTGGATCCCTCGAAGCTGGCCGCCTTCGACCTGACCCTCGCCGAACTCGCCTCCGCGCTGCAGGCCGCGAACGTCGTGCGCCACGCCGGCGAGCGCGTGGGCGGCGCTGCATTGCCGGTCACCGCCGGCACCTTCCTCGCCAGTGCGGACGACGTCGCCGGCCTGGTCGTCGGACTGCGCGAGGGCCGGCCGCTGCGCCTGTCCGATGTCGCCGAGGTGCGCGCCGGCGCCGACCTGGCGACGCGCTACGCCTGGTTCGGCGCGCCCCCCGGCCGCGATGGGCCTGCCAGCGGCCTCGCACCGGCGGTGACCCTGGCGATCGCCAAGAAGCCCGGCAGCAACGCCGCCGACATCACCGGCGCGATCACCGCGCGGCTCGACAGCCTGCGCGGGCAGCTGATCCCGGAGGGCGTGCATGCCACCGTGACGCGTGACTACGGCCGCACCGCCACCGACAAGGCGCAGAAGCTGATCCAGAAGCTCGTATTCGCGACCGGCTCGGTGGTGCTGCTGGTGCTGTTCGCGCTGGGATGGCGCGAGGCGATCGTGGTCGGCAGCGCGGTGGTGCTGACGTTGGCGGTGACCCTGTTCGCATCCTGGGCGATGGGCTTCACGCTGAACCGGGTGTCGCTGTTCGCGCTGATCTTCTCGATCGGCATCCTGGTGGACGATGCGATCGTGGTGGTCGAGAACATCCA
>CAMPGW010000110.1 GCA_946885735.1 uncultured Gammaproteobacteria bacterium | reverse complement strand
GCTGATCCGCGCGCACTTCGACCTGCGGCCCTACGGCATCACCCAGATGCTCGACCTGCTGCACCCGATCTACCAGCCGACCGCCAGCTACGGCCACTTCGGCCGCGCGCCGGTGCAGCTGGAGTACGTCGGTGCGAACGGCAAGAAGGAACGCGCCACCGCCTTCTCCTGGGAGAAGACGGACCGGGCCAAGGCGCTGCGCGAAGCAGCGGGGCTCAAGGGCCGCGCGTAATGCGCGGCCTGGGCAGCGGCGGGCCTAGCCCCCGCTGCCGACGTGCCGCAGGCCCAGGGCCGCGGCCGCGATAGGCAAGGCCTGCTTGCGGTCGAACAGGATCTTGGTGCGCGTGTTGCACTCGTGCGTGCAGCGGCACTGGCGCTCGCGCTTGGCGGCCACGAAGGCGTCGGCCGCGGCCAGCACGCGCGAATAGTCGTAATCCATCTCGCGCACGTTGGCGATGCGCTGCTCGATCAGCTCGCAGCCGAAGATATCGCCGGTTTCCGACATCACGAACTCGCGCTCGCCGGCCAGGCAGAACCCCTCGAAGCTGCCGCCGCGGGCCTGCCTAGCGATGTACTCGTAGCGCTGGCGGTTGACCTCGTGGCGCGCACGCGCGCGCACGCCACGCCAGCCCGCGCTCCAGGAGCGGTCGGAGCCGTAGTGGTCGTCCAGCCAGCCCTGCAGTTCCAGGTAACGGCCCACGTCCAGGTCGGTGGCCAGGGTCGGGTCGACCAGCGGATTGCCGCGGATGAAGATCAAGGTATGGAAGGTCGGCCGGACCTCTTCGAAGACGTAGTTGAGCAGCGGTTCCAGGTCGGCCTGGTTCTCGCGCATGTAGACGGTGTTCACGCCGACGCTGAGGTTGGGGAAGCGCTGCGAGAGTTTCTTCAATGCATGCAGCGTGGCGATGCCGTTGTCCCAGAGCTTGGGCAGGCGACGCACCTGGTCGTGGTACTCGGCCATGCCATCCAGCGACACCGACACGCCCAGGTGCAGGTCCGGCGCGATCTCGCAGATGCGCTGGGTCATCTCGCCGATCTTTTCCGCCGACCAGCCATTGGTGGGAATGGAAGTGGTGAAGAACCGGCACTGCTCGTGGTAGGCGCGGATGATCTCCGGCAGGTCCTTGCGCAGGAACGGCTCGCCACCGGAGAACAGCAGCAGGCGGATCGGCGGCAGCGTACCAACGAAGCGCCTGATTTCCTCCAGCGAGAGTTCGTTCTTCTTCTGGTTGATCGGGTAGAAGCAATGCCGGCAGCGCGCGTTGCAGGTCGAGGTGACGAAGTGCGTCCACTGCGCGATGGCCGCGCCGGGCGAGACCCAGTCCTGCAGCATCGCGGCGGCCTGGCGCATCCGCAGGGTGCCGCTCATGGCGTGACTCCGGTGGCCGGCAGGGCGGATGCGCTGAATTCGCGGCGGCCGCGCAGGAAGCCGATGCCACGCGCGGTTTCTCCCGCGACCAGCCACGGCAACAGGGCGACCGCCCAGCCCAGGGCGCCGGCCTTCATCATCCGCCCGAGCACGATCCACAGATGCGGCAAGGCGAACATCAGCCAGGGCGCGCGCACCAGGAACTTGCCTGGGCGGTCGAGCCGGCTGCGCGACCAGTACAACGCGCGGCCCGCCTGCACCTGGCGGTTCCAGAACGAGGCCGCGTCGAGCCGTTCGTGGAAGTGGGTGATGGCGATGCGCGGTTCGAACCACGCGCCCCAGCCCGCCGCCTGCACGGCCTCGCAGAAGAACACGTCCTCGGCCAGGTTGCTCTCCGGAAAGCGCGTCGCGCCGATGGCCTCGCGCCGGTACACCACGCCGATGGTCGGGAACGCGCTGCAGGGACGAGCCTCGCCCGCCATCCACTCGGAGAAGATCAGCACGTGGTCCAGCCGGCCCCACAGCCCGCCGCGGCCGTCGCGGATGCGGCCGCCGACCGCACCGACCCGCGGGTGCGCCGCGAAGACCTCCTGCGCGAGCGCGAGCCAGTCCGAACCCACCTCGACGTCGGCATCCATGAAGGCCAGCACCTCGCCGCGCGCCGCCTCGATCCCGAGATTGCGCGCGCCGCCCGCGAAGCCGCGCCGCGTGGCCTTGATGACCCGCGCACCGGCCGCCTCGGCCACTGCCACGGAGTCGTCGGTGGAACCGTCGTCCACCACGATCACTTCAAGCGGCGGTATGGTCTGCGCCCAGGCTGAACGCACTGCCGCCGCCACCGTGTTGGCGGCGTTGCGGCAGGGAATGATGATCGAGGCAGGGGGGAAATTCGGCATCCGCGCATGGTACCAGCCACGTCCGCACGCGCGCGCGTGCAGGCGTCACGCCCTTTGAAAGTCCCGCGGAAAAGCCGTCTAGTGGGCAGCGACCTCGTCGGGGCCCGCGGCCTCGACGGGCTCGACCTTCTGCACCACCGGCTCATCGGCCACGAACGGCTTGATGCCCAGCTCCGTGTACACCGCACCGGGCGAAATCACCCGACCCCGCGTGATCACCAGCGCGACCTTGCGCACCGCGGAAATGTCCTGGGTCGGGTCGCCGTCCACCAGCACCAGGTCGGCCAGCTTGCCGACCTCGATGCTGCCGCGGTCGTGCTCGGTGCGGCTGTAGCGCGCGCCGTTGCGGGTGGCGATCTGCAGGACCTGTGACGGCGTCAGGCCGGCCTCGACGTAGAACTCCAGTTCGCGGTGCAGGGTGAACCCGGCCATCTCGTCGGTGCCCGCCACGATCGGCACGCCGGCGCGGTACAGACGGCCGACGAACTCGACCATCTTGCGGAAGGACTGGTCGTAGCGCTTGGCTGCCGCATCGTCCGGAATCTTCATCTCGGCGGTCAGGTAATAGCGCTGCAGGTCGGGCGGCAGGTGCTCGACGATCCTGCCGAAGGCCTGCGACATCTCGCCCTCGCGGTGGCGGATGAAGTCGAAGGTGGTCAGGGTCGGATCAACCACGACCTGCTTCTTCGCCAGCAGCGCGATGAAGTCCTGCACCGGCCTGGAGTCGAAATCCAGGCCTGCCACCTTTTCAGCCGGCAGGATGAAGCGGTCCAGGCTGCGGGTGTCGGTGGTCGGGGTGACCAGGAAGTTCAGCATCACCTGGTTGATGTGCTGGATCTCGTCGAAGCCGGCGTCGACCACGTCCTGCGCGCGCAGGAACGCCGGCACGTGGCCGCTGACGCGCAGGCCGCGGCTGTGCGCATAGGCCACGGTGTCGGCCAGGATCGCCTTCGGATAGCTGTTGTAGATCTTCAGCTGCACGTAGCCGTGGCCGGCATACCAGTCGATGGCCTCCTTTGCCTGCGGCAAGGTCGAAACCACGAAGTCGCCGCGGTTGGCCTGCTCGCTCTCGCCCTCGAGCATGCCGGCGCCGACGATCTGCGGTCCCAGCCACTGGCCGGCCGCCAGGTCGTCCATCAACTCGCCGAGCCTGGGGTTGGAGTTGCCCATGTCGCGCACGGTGGTGACGCCCGCGGCGAGGTTAAGCCCGCCGTCCCAGGGCTGCACGTGGCCGTGCATGTCGAACAGTCCGGGCAGCATGACCCGCCCCTGGGCATCGATCTGCTGGCTCACGCCTTGCACCGGCGTGCCCGTCGGCAGCACGGCGGTGACGCGGCCGCGCAGCACGTACACGTCCGAAGGCGCGCCGAGCGTGGCGGTGTTGCTGTCGAACACCCGCGTGTTGCGCACCACGGTCAGGCCGGGCAGCGCCGGCTGCAGGCGCGCGGCAACGCTCTTGAGCAGGTCGGCCTGCGCGGCGATCTGCATCGCCTCCATCGCCGCCTTGTTGTCTTCGAAACCCGCCTCGATGGCCAGGAAGAATCCCGGATACACAGCGGCGAAGAAGCGAGGCCTCGGCTCCACCGTCGCCCAGACGAACGAGGGCTGCAGACCGAGGCCGGTCTGCGCCAGCAGTTGAACCGGACGGCGCTCGCTGCCGCGCGTGGCTTCCAGCGTGCCAAGCGTCTTGTGCGTCAGCGTGCCGCCGGGCAGCAACGGCAACCGCCCGTCCTTGCGCGCCGCCACCGCCGCGATGATCGCGCCCGCCGCCTCGAAGGTGTTGTTGAGCGGAACGTACATCGCCCCCGGCGGCACCGGACCGCTGTGCTTGTCCGACAGCGTGGTCCAGCTGGCGGTGCCGTCCTTGAGCGTGAAGTGCTCATCCACCGCCGCGCCGAAGGTGGAGTTCCCCTTGATGTGGAACTCGGTGAAGGTGCCGTCGGGCGCCAGCCGGAAGCTTTCCGCATAGGTCGGCCCGCGGCCGTTGTTGCGATAGCTGTAGGCGACCTCGACCAGGCCATCGTCGTGGCGGGTGACGACCTGCTCGCCCGCCTTCTTGCCGGAGATGTAGACCGGGTAGTGGGTGACTTCATCGGCGGCGAGTGCCGGGCTTGCCGCGAGCAGCAGGGAGGCGCAAAGGCCAAGGCAGAGGGCTGCTCGCATGGGTGGCTCCGGGATGGGGTTGCCGCGAGTCTACATGGCTCGGTCCCGTGGGCCTGTCAGCGGTAACTGGCCCCGCTGGATGACGCGCCGGGGGCCACCGTCTTGCCCAGGGACGCGCGGGCCGCGTGCGCCTCCATGGCCGTGTCCATCAGTTCCGCCTTGCGCAGGCTCATGGCCTGGCCGAGCTGGTCCAGCAGCTCGCCGCCCAGCAGGCGTTCGGCGACGGGGAACATCTCGTTCTCCTCCTCGCGCGCATGGTGCTCGATCAGCTCCTTGAGCACCTTGGCACGGCCGCTGAAACGGTCGGTCTCCGGGTCGGTGGACATCAGGTCGGGCAGGACGAGATCGCTGACCGCGCGGTGTTCCTCCAGCGCCTCGAAGTAGAGGGCTTCCTTGTCGCCCTCGCCGACCACCTGCTTGTAGGCCGGGTAGAAAATCTCTTCCTCGATGGCAGCGTGCACCGCGATCTCCCGCGCGATGCGGTCCAGCAGCAGGCTGCGCTGGTCCGCCGACTGCTTCGGCGTCGCACGCAGCTCCTCGAACAGGCCACGGACGGTCTCGTGATCCTGCTTCAATAGTTCGATGGCGTTCATGACATTCCTTGTCGGGGTGGCATGCGGGGAGTGTGCACCGCGAAAGTCAGCGATGACGCAATCCGGGAAGCAGCCGCTTACGTCCGGTAAAACGAGACGAGCGACGCATCTTTCGAACCGCCGCTGCGCCGTCTCAGCCGGTGAGCAGGCGAGGTCCAATGCTCCGCGCCCATGACGACCGAATGGCGCACCCGATGGACCCACGCGCAAACGCGTGGGCGGCAGATTGAAAGGCAGGCGGCGGGCCTGCGCGCCGCGCTGATCCGCGTGGCCGACGGCACCGGCAAACAGGCCGAGGTGCTGCAGATGACGCAGGCGATCCGCGAGCAGTTGGGGCTGGCCGAGCAATGGGCCTTAGCCAGGGGCCGTTGCCGCCCACGTAGTCGGTAGCCGGATCAGCCCGCCGGCTCGACCCGCCGCGCCACCGCGATGCGCACCTCGTACTCCTCCGACCACTGCGCCGACCACTCGATGTGCACGGTGCTGCCGTCCTTGTGCACGTAGCGGTTGCGGTAGCCCACTTTCGGGTCGCCGGACATCACCTGCCACGAGGTCTGCAGCGTGCGGCCGCGGTCCTCGGGGTGGACCAGCTCGATCATGTAGGTGCCGCGCAGCTCGTCCGGGGTGTAACCGAACACCTGCGCGGCGCTGGCGCTGGTGTAAAGGAAGCGGCCGTGGGCATCGACGACGACGACCGTGTCGAGCAACAGGTTCAGCAGCGTATCGGCGTTGAAGGGGAGGTCTTTCAGCACCCGCGCATGATAGCCGAGGCGGCGCGCCCCTTCCGCATCGCCATGGGCTGCTTCAGTTGCCGCGGAAAAAGGCCCCGAGCGTGGCGGCGGCCAGGCCCTGCAAGGGGCCGAGCCAGAGGTTGGAGCGCTGCATCAACTCGAGCGGCGGCGTGGTCAGGAAGGGTTGCACCAGCAGGGTCAGCGACACCATCGCCAGGTAAAAGATCGATACGCCGACCGCCAGGCCGAGCAGCGGGCCGGACTTCCGCCGGCTGCCGGGCGCCGCCTTCTCGGCGCGAAAGTCGGCGACCAGCACGCCGAGGATCAGCGACAGGCTCGGCATCACCGTCGGCAGGTACCAGCTCCAGGCCTCCTCGGTGCGCGCGCCATACACGTCGAACAGGCTTTGCCCGACCATCAGCATCAGGATCAGTCCGGCGCCGACCAGCCAGATGACGGCCAGTACCCACTTCGATCTGCTCAGTGTCATGTCGACCTCAGGGTTGCAGGGCGGCGGTGATGCCGCTGCGTTCCAGATGCACGGCCGCCGGCGGCGAGCCGTCGGGATGGGGCGTCGGTTCGCTGTCGGCCCGTTTCTGGAATTCGTACACCAGCACCAGGCAGCGGTGCTGTCGGGAGAAGTCCTGGCCGGCGATGCTGTCCGGCAGGCGGTCGGCGCCGTCGGAGCCCCAGGCCTGCGCGTCCGCCTCGCTCACCTTCACCGACGAGGTCGCCACCGGCTGGTCGGTGAAGGTGAAGACGATCACCCGGTAATGGCCTTCGGGCGCGCTGAGCAAGGCGCGCAGATAATCGCCGAGCGAATCGATCTTGCGCGGAGGAATTTCCGTGGACCAGCGCAGTTCGTCATCCACCGGCGTGCCGTCGGGCTCGATCTGCTCCATGCGCGTGGCCATGGCGAAGCCGCCGGGGATGGCGTAGTAGGCCGG
>CAMPGW010000109.1 GCA_946885735.1 uncultured Gammaproteobacteria bacterium | reverse complement strand
GCGCCGAAGCTGGTGTTGTCCTGCACGGTGCAGAAGCTCATCAGGCCCGGCTCGCCGTCACCGAGTTCGCTGACGACGAAGGCGCCCTCCTGGTTTCCGGCCGGCGCACCCGCGGCGGCGAACACGTCCAGCAGTCGCACCATCCTGCCCGGCAGCAGGTCCACGGATCCGGTGCCGATCTGCACGCCGGCGGTGTCGAGCACCTTGTAGGTAATGTTGCTGGCCTCACCGAAGGCGGGCGTGTGCTGATGCAGGTTGGCGATGAAGCAGTTGCTCTGGTACGCCGGCGCTCCCGAGGTCGAAGCCGCCCGCCGGATGCCGGTCACCACGGTGTCGGCCGAGGTGAAGGTGTGGGCGGGGAAAGCTTCGACGGTGAAGCCGTTGCCCTGCGGGTTGGACACCCGCGAGTACCCGGAGAACAGGCGGTTGAGGCTTTCGTTGGTGCTGCCGGCCGCGCCCGGGTCGGTGTAGGTGTAGAGATAACCGTACTGGCTGCCGGCGAGCACCGCCGGGCAGGCCTGGCGAAGGCTCGTGAACAACTTCTGGCCGCCCGCCGGAATGGTGAACTTCGGGCAGGACACCGCGCTACCGCCGGCGGGGAAGAACGTCGCCGTCACCTCGGTCGCGCGGGCGGCGTCCGGATTGTGGAAGGTGAAGTGTTGCGTGAAGGAAGCCGAGTCCACCACGAGCGGGAAGATCTGGATGGCGTGGAATCCGTCGGTGGACTGGGCAACGGCGGGCGACACGCCGGCCACGGCAAGCAGGCCGAGGCCCGAGGCGAGGGCAAGAGGCTTCAACGAGAACACGGACGACTCCTAGGAATTGGCGGTAGCGGGACGGGCGATGGCAGAGGGCGCGGCGCCGGAGCGATGGCCCTTGGGCAGCCGTGGCACGGGAAGGTTCCCTATGGTGGCATAAACAGGCTGGGCCGGAAAACGAAAACGCCCTCCAGGAGGGCGTTCGCGGACGGGCTGGCTCGGGCCTGTCAGTGCCGCTGGGGCCCGGCGCGGTCCCGTGCGTCTTCCTCGGCGCGCAGGCGCGCGGCTTCCTGGGGGGACAGCAGCTGGCCGCGGGTGGGCGCGACCACGGTCGGGCCGCCGTCGGCCCACATGTCCACCACCACGAAGGTGCCGGGCGAATTGGGGATCTGCTTGAGGTCGCCTGCGCGAATCGGATGCGAATTGCCGGCGGCATCCTTGCTGTAGCCGATGACCGCGCCCGGGGGCGCCTTGATCGGGATCGGCCGGGCTTGCGGCAGCGGCTCGTTGGAAATCGGCAGGCCCGCCTCGTTGAGAATGCGGCGGCCCTCGGCGTCCAACGGAATGCCTCCGACGTTGGACACTGCGCCGGGCGGAAGTGGGCCGTTTGCGAACCTCGTGGCGGGGGCTGCGGCGGCGGCGGGCGCGTCCGCCGTGGCGGGCGCACCGGCATCGGCCGGCGCGGCGGCGCGAGGCCAGAAGTAATAGGCCACGAGGGCCAGGGCGGCGATGGCGAGCACGATGCCCGTCAGCGAAGAACGGCGGGAAGCGGGGGCAGATGAAGTCATGGGCGCATCTTCTCAAGAAAAGGGGGGCGGGACCAAGCCCCGCCCCCCGGTGTCACGCATGCCTGTTCAGATTGTGCACCACTGTCAGAACTGCTCGAGCGCCGCGTTAACGCGGATCGTGTCCGGGTATGTGTGGCCGCTGCCGCTCTGGCAACGCAAGCGGTACGGACGCACGCCGGACAAGCCTGGGCCGAGCGAGTTCTCGACCTCGATCGTGTAGCGATCGTTGGCGCCGTCGTTGCGCTCGGTCTTGTCGCCGAGGTAGGTCTCGCCAAAGCCGGTGACCAACTGGCCGCCCGCGACCACCGTCGTGCCGTTGGAGGCGAGCAGGCGCATTTCCAACCCGTACGATGCCGCGGCGCGCAGGCCGGTGCTCGGGTTGATGATTTCGCACTGCACCCAGTCCGGATGGCGGAAGTAGATGACGTGGGTGTTGTGGTGGAAATTGCTGGCCGGGATGCTGAAGGTGCGACTGGCCAGGCTCGACATCGCCACGTCGGCACTGGTAGTGCTCAAGCGCTTCACGTGGTCGTCCTGCAGAACTTCCTGCTTGCCGATGCGGAAGTCCGCGCCGAAGCTGGTGTTGTCCTGCACGGTGCAGAAAGTCATCAGGCCGGGCTCGTCGTCGCCGAATTCGCTGAAGCGGGCGCGGACGTTGTCATAGTTGCCCGGGGCCGCGCCCACGAACTCGAAGATGTCGAGCATGCGGGTGATCTTGCCCGGAGCCAGTTGCAGGGTCGTGGTTCCGCCGATTTGCGTGCCCGACGCGGTATACAGCGCAATGTCCACTTCGGTCACCGTGCCCGCGCCCGCCGTGATCTCGTTGAGATTGGCAGCGAAGCAATTGGTCTGGAAGGCCGGTACGGCGCCCGAGGCCGCCAGGCGCCGAAGGCCCGACACCGTGGTGGTGGCCGAGGAAAAGGTGTGCGCTGGGAAGGCCTCGACGCTGAATCCCTGGCCCTGCGGGTTGGAGATGCGCGAGTAGGCCGCGTAAGGCAGGTTCTCGTTGTTGACTTCATAGGTGTACAGGAAGCCGAAGTGCGAGCCCAGCGGCAGGCCGGAACAAATGCTGTGCAGCGAGGAGAAGGTGCGGTCGTCGCCGGCGGTGACGACATGGTTGCCGCAATTGATCGGCGTCGCCTGCGCGGTGCCCGCGCCAGGGTAGTAACGCATGTTGATGGTCACGTCGGACGAATTCTTGTTCCGGAACGTGAAGCGCTGAGCGAAGCTGCCCGAGTCCACGACCACGGGGAAAACCTGAATGGTGTGGAACCCGTCGGTGGACTGTGCGCAGGTGGTATTGGCGGCGAGTCCGGCAAACGTCAGGCTGGCGGCGAGCGCCAGATTCTTTAAGGTATTCACGTGCGTCTCCTGATTGGGTGACATGCGATGCCGTCGTCGCCGCTTCAATCCCCGCGGCTCGGAACCCCTACATCGAGCATGAAAGCACTCCTGATTGCGTGACCAGAGAAGGAGTGCTTGGGTCGATTAACGCGACCCCTGTCACAAACCGGACAGCTTTGCCGTGCAAAATGCCAAGCCGCGCACATATCGGGGTAGAGTTTCCTGAACCTGTTAAGCCGCCGCCGATGAAACTGATCGTCCAGTTGCCTTGCTTCAACGAGGCCGCGCAGTTGCCCGCGACCCTGGCGCAGTTGCCGCGCCAGGTCGAGGGCTTCGACCGGGTCGAGTGGCTCGTGGTCGACGACGGCTCCACCGACGACACCGCGGCGGTCGCGCGCGCGCATGGCGTGGACCACGTGCTGCGCTATGCCGACAACCGCGGCCTCGCCTTCGCATTCGCGACGGGGTTGGAGGCGTGTTGTCGCCTCGGCGCCGACGTGATCGCCAACCTCGATGCCGACAACCAGTACCGTGCCGATGCCTTGCCGGCCTTGTGCACGCCGGTGCGCGAAGGCCGGGCCGACATCGTGGTCGGCTGCCGGCCGATCGCGCAGATCGCGCACTTCTCGCCCGCCAAGAAGTTCCTGCAGCGACTGGGCAGCGGCGTGGTGCGGATGATCTCCGGCGCCGACGTCGCCGACGCCACCAGCGGCTTTCGCGCCTATTCGCGCCGCGCCGCACTCGCCCTCAACGTGCACTCGCGCTACACCTACACGCTGGAGACCCTGGTGCAGGCGCGCCAGGCGCGGCTGGTGGTCGCCTGCGTACCGGTCGCGGTCAATCCCCCGACGCGACCGTCGCGGCTGATGCGCAGCAGCACCGAGTACGTGCGGCGGTCGGTGCTCACCATCGTGCGCGCCTTCGTGATCTACCGGCCCCTGCGTTTCTTCCTGGTGCCGGCGGCGCTGCTGGCGCTCGGCGGCATCGCCCTGGGCTTGCGCTTCCTCGCCAACTTCATCGTCGACGGCCAGGCCGGCAACGTGCAGTCGCTGATCCTGGCGGCGATCCTGGTGCTGCTGTCGGCCCTGGCGGTCGCGATCGGCCTCATCGCCGACCTGCTGTCGGTCAACCGCCGACTGCTGGAGGACATCCAGGCCAGCCAGCGTCGAAGGGACTGGCAAGCTCCGTGAACCGCGGTGCCTGGATGCTCACGCGCAAGCATCCGCCCAGCGTCGGCGGGATGCAGCAGCTGAGCTGGCACCTCGCGCGCGGGCTCGCCGATCTGCGTCCGCTCACGGTGGTGGCCTGGGGCGGCGGCGCCTGGGGCTTGCCGTGGTTCTTCCTGGTGGCCTTCGCCCGGCTGTTGCCGGCGCTCGCGCTGGGGCGGGTGTCGGTGCTGCACCTCGGTGATCCGGCGCTGGCCGCCCTGGCGGTGCTGCCGCGATGGTTCGGCGTGCCCGTCGCGGTAACGGTGCATGGGCTCGACGTCGAGCATCCTTCGCGGCTCTACCAGGCATACCTGCAGCTGTTCTTCTGGCACCGCCTGCAGGCCTACGCGTGCATCAGCCGGCACGTGCGCGACCTCGTGCTGGCGCGCGGCGTCGCATCCGAGTCGGTGTTGGTGATTCCGATCGGGATCGGTGATCCCGCGCCGCCCGCGGAGGAGCCGGCGCTCGCGCGGGAACTCGCCGATGCACGCCCGGTGTTGCTGGTTCTCGGGCGGCTTGTCGAACGCAAGGGGCTGCCCTGGTTCCTGGACACGGTCGCGCCGCGCTTCCTGGGCCGGCATCCGGACGCCCGCCTGCTCATCGCCGGTGACGGTCCCCTGCGCGGGAGGCTCGAGCAGCAGATCGCCGCGTCGGGCCTGCAGGCGCAGGTGCGCCTGTTCGGCTCCGTGAGCGAGGGGCGCAAGGCCTGGCTGCTCGCGCGCAGCGACCTGGTGTTGATGCCGAACGTGCCGGTGGCAGGCGACGCCGAGGGTTTCGGCCTGGTTGCGCTGGAAGCCGGACGCGCGGGACGCTGGCCGATCGTCGCCGACCTCGAGGGTTTGCGTGACGCGGTCACCGATGAGTGCAACGGCCAGCGGATCCCCGCCGGGGACGCACGTGCCTGGGACGAGGCGCTCGAGGCGGCCTGTGCCGACTTGCCCGGGCTGCGTGCCCGCGGCGAGCTTGCGCGTGACTACGTGCTGG
Source organism: uncultured Gammaproteobacteria bacterium (assembly GCA_946885735.1). Next base: position 1,871 of record CAMPGW010000109.1, on the reverse strand, counting down.
CCCGTTTCACCTGGCCGGCAATGGCGGCACGCTACCACCAGCTGCTCAAGACGCTCGAAGCCGATGCGCAGTAGGACCTGGCTGCGCTGGTCGGGCCTGGTGCTAGGCCTGGCCGTACTCGGCGTAGTGATCGCGCGCCTGGCGCCGCACTGGGATGCGCTGGCCGGGGCGTGGTCGCGACTGGGCGCAGGGCATCTGCTGGCCTCGATAGCCTGCCTGTTCGCCGCCGAACTCGCCTTTGCCTGGGCTTGGCACCGACTGCTGCGCGCGCCCGGCGAATCCGGACGCTTCGCCGATGATGCCGCCCGTTGGGCGACCAGCCTGGCTGGCAAGTACTTTCCCGGCAAGGTGTGGCACGCCGTCGCCCGCTACGGGCTTTACCACAACGGACCGCACGCCACGCGGGTGGCGCCGGCCTACCTGCGGGAGATGCTGCTCTCGTTCGCGGTGGCCATGGCGCTGGTGGCCTGGGGCGCCGGCGACGGGCCGGCAGTCCCGATGCTGCGGCCCCTGTTCGCGCTCGGTGCCTTGTTGCTGGGTCTGCTCGCGATGCCTGGCCCCGGCGAATGGGTGGTGGCGATGATCGACCGCCGCTGGCCGGGGCGCCTGGCCGTGGCCGCCACCGGGTGGAGCGCCTACCTGGCTGCCGCCATCGGGCAGATGGGGGGCTACGTCCTGCTTGGATTGGGCATCTTTGCGCTCGGACGTGGTTTGGGCTGGTTCCAGGCTGACGAGGCTCCGCTGGCGATCGCCGCTTTCTGCTTCGCCGGCCTCGCGGGCGTCGCCGCCCTGTTCGTTCCCGCCGGTATCGGCGTGCGCGAGGCGGCTCTGGCCTGGTTCCTCGCGCCCGCGCTCGGCGCCGGCCCCGCACTGATGGTCGCCGTGCTGGCGCGCGCCTGGATCAGCCTGGGTGAAGCGGCATGCATCGGTGCCGGGCTGGCGTGGCTACGCAAGCCACGTGCGGGCGCCCCGACCGCGTGAGCGTGCCGCACGGGTAGGATGGCCGCATGAAGCTCGCCATCCTGTCCCGCAACAGCAAACTGTATTCGACCCAGCGCCTGGTCGCCGCCGCCCGCGAGCGCGGCCACGTCGTGCGCGTGCTCGACCCGCTGCGCTGCTACATGAAGATCGCGCCCGGACAGTTCCAGCTCAACTACCAGGGCAAGGCGCTGGCCGGCATCGAGGCGGTGATCCCGCGCATCGGCGCCTCGGTCACCCGCTACGGCACCGCGGTGCTGCGCCAGCTCGAACTCATGGGCGCCTGGTCGCCCAATTCTTCCGACGCGATCCTGCGCGCGCGCGACAAGCTGCGTTGCCACCAGATGTTGGCCGGCGAGGGCATCGGCCTGCCGAGCACGGTGTTCGGCGACAACCCCGACGACACCGCCGACCTGCTTTCGCTACTGGGCGAACCGCCGCACGTGATCAAGCTGATCGAAGGCTCGCAGGGCAATGGCGTCGTGCTCGCCTCCACCCTGCCGGCCTCGCGCAGCGTCATCGAGGCCTTCCGCGGGCTGTACGCCAACTTCCTGGTGCAGGAGTTCGTCGCCGAGGCCGGTGGTGCGGACCTGCGCTGTTTCGTGGTCGGCGATCGCGTGGTCGCTGCCATGCGTCGCCAGGCCGAACCCGGCGAGTTCCGTTCCAACCTGCATCGCGGCGGCGAGGCCAGCGCCGCCGATCCGACCCCGGCCGAGCAGGAAACCGCCCTGCGCGCCGCCCGGGTGATGGGCCTGGAGCTCGCCGGCGTGGACCTGATCCGCTCCGCCCGGGGCGCTCTGGTGCTGGAGGTCAACTCCTCCCCGGGCCTGGAGGGCATCGAGGCCGCCACCGGGGTGGACGTGGCCGGGGCGATCATCGAATACGTCGCCAGC
>CAMPGW010000108.1 GCA_946885735.1 uncultured Gammaproteobacteria bacterium | reverse complement strand
GTGAACAGCATCAGGAAGACGAAGATGTTGTCCACCGCCAGCGCCTTCTCCACCAAATAGCCGGTGAGGAATTCGGTGGCCACGCGGTTGGCCTCGGCCGGGTCCATCTGCCCGCGCAGGAAGAACCACAGGCCGGCGTTGAAGGCCAGCGCCAGGCCGATCCAGGCCGCGCTCCACAGCAGCGCCTCGCGGCGGCCGACGCGGTGCGGGCCGGTGCTGCGCATCGCCCACAGGTCCACGATCAGCGCGAGCACCACGAAGACCGCGAAGCCGGTCCACAACAGGGGAGATCCGATGGTGTCCATGGTCTTGTCCGTTCTCCAGAAAGCAAAAACCCCGCGACCGCAGGCGCAGGGCTGTCTGGATTTCGGACAGTCCTTCGCCCCGGAGGACGAAGGTCTTGCTCGCAGGCCCGCGCGGTGACGGCGGTGGGCCTGCCTGCCGGCCGGAGGGACGGTCCTTGCCGGGGCAAGGCCACCTCGTGATGACGACCGGGCAGCGGGAGAGCTACTCCCCTTCTGGTGCGCAAGGTAGCACGAGCCGGTAAACGCGGCGTGAGCGGGGGGTGCCGGTAGAATGGCGGGCATGAATAGCGCCGAAGCCCTGCCTGTCGTCCGCCTGAAGATCGAGCGGCGTTCCAACCACCCGTGGATCTTCCAGAAGATGGTGGAAAAGCCGGTCGCCAAGCCGCGGCCGGGCGCGATCGTGGACGTGGTGGACAACGCCGGGCTGTGGGTGGCGCGCGGCTTCTACAACGGCCATTCGCGGATCGCCATCCGGGTGCTGACCGAGGACCCGGACGAGGCGGTGGACGCGGCCTTCTTCGCCCGCCGCATCGCCGCCGCGGTCGAGCTGCGGCGCGGCCTGCTGCGCCTGGACGAGCACACCGACGCCTGGCGGGTGGTGCACTCGGAAGGCGACGGCCTCTCCGGCCTGGTGGTGGACCGCTACGGCGACCTGCTGGTGGTGGAGTTCTTCTCCGCGGGCGCCTTCCGCCACCGCGAGTGGATCTACGCCGCGCTGCGCGAACAATTCCCCGGCTGCCGCTTCTACAGCTTCGCCGAGGAGCACGTGCAGAAGCAGGAAAGCTTCGACTTCCGCTCGCCGGAGGCGCCGGCGCCGAGCGTGATCACCGAGTTCGGCCTGAAGTTCCGCGCCTCGCCCGGCAGCGGCCACAAGACCGGTTTCTTCGCCGACCAGCGTGACAACCGCGAATTCCTCGCCCGCTTCTGCGAAGGCAAGCGCGTGCTCGACGTGTGCTGCAACTCCGGCGGCTTCGCGATCTATGCGAAGGCCCGCGGCGGCGCCGCCGAGGTCACCGGCATCGACCTGGACGAGGAGATCCTGCAGGTCGCCGAGAAGAATGCGCGGCTCAACGACGCCAAGGTGCGCTTCGTGCAGGCCGACCTGTTCCCGTGGCTGCGCGAGGCGGCGATCCGCGGCGAGCAGTGGGACGTGGTGGTGCTGGATCCGGCCAAGCTCACCCGCGACCGCGAGCAGGTGATGACCGCGCTGAAGAAGTACAACGAAATGAACAAGCTGGCGATGTCGGTGGTCAAGCCCGGCGGCGTGCTGCTGACCTGCTCCTGCACCGGCCTGGTGTCGGAGGAGGAATTCCTCGACATGATCCGCCGCGCCGCCTACTTCGCCGGCCGCACCGTGCAGATCCTGAAGGTGGCCGGCGCCGGCGGCGACCATCCCTTCCTCGCCCACGTCAAGGAAAGCCGCTACCTGAAGGCGGTTTTCTGCCGGGTCCTGTGATGATTCGCGCCGCGCTGCGCAGCTTCGCCGCGCTGCTGCTCGCGCTGCTGGTCGCCAGCGTCGCCGGCGCGCAGGGCGCCAAGCAATCGGCGCCGGTCGATCGCCCGCCGAGCGAACTGCGCCCGGGCGATTGGATCTGGTCGCCGGAAGCCGTGCCCGCAGGCCCGCTGGTGATGGTGATCAGCCTCGACGAGCAGCGCGCCTACGTCTACCGCAACGGCCTGCGCATCGGCGTGAGCACCGTGAGCACCGGCAAGAAGGGCCACGAGACGCCGACCGGCGTGTTCACCATCCTGCAGAAGAAGAAGGACCACAAGTCCAACCTCTACGACGACGCGCCGATGCCCTTCATGCAGCGCCTGACCTGGGACGGCGTCGCCCTGCACGCCGGCAACCTGCCCGGCTACCCCGCCTCGCACGGCTGCGTGCGCCTGCCCTACGAGTTCGCGCGCCGCCTGTTCGACGTCACCACCTTCAACATGACGGTGGTGGTCGCGCGCGAGGCCAGCCACAGCCTGGAGCTGGCGCACCCCGGGTTGTTCGCGCCGGGCGCGCTGGCCAAGGGCGCGTCGGACGACGACGTGCCGCGCCTGAGCTGGTTCCAGGCCTATGCATGGAATCCGTTGAAGGCGCCGACCGGGCCGCTGACGATCCTGGTCAGCACCGCCGACGAGCGCGTGCTGGTGATGCGCGACGGCGTCGAGATCGGCCGCGCGCGGGTCGCGGTGTCGCCGGGCGAGGAACGCATCGGCACCCAGGCCTACGTGCTGCTCGCCGGCGAAAGCACGCGGCCGAGCACGGTGGTGCCGGGCAAGCCGGCGCGGCTGTGGCAGTCCATCCCGATGCCGGGTTACGCCGCGCGCGAAGGCGCGGACATCGACCCGGCGGTCGCCGCGCGCGTGCGCGTGCCGCCGGACTTCGCCAGGGTGATCTACGACGAACTCGTGCCAGGTGCGACCCTGGTGCTCACCGATGCGCCGATCCTGCCCAAGACCACCGGCAAGGCGATGACGGTGATCACCGCCGAGCCGGCCGATGCCGCCACGGACGCCGACCCGGGTCCGGACGAAGCCAGGCCCGCGCCGCCGCCACCCTGATCCTTGACCGCCGTCGCGGTTCGCGGCTGAACCCGCGCAAAAACAGCCGTTTGCGGAAGGTTTTGTTAACCTGCCCTTGCGTATCCTGAGCGCTCCCCCCGGACGGAACGACCGATGCGACTGCCGCTTGCGGCCCTGAGCCTGGGCCTGTTTTCCGCCCTCTCCGCCACGGCCGCGCCGCCGGCGACGCACGAGGCCGCCTACCAGTCCACCGCCGCCGCGCTGTCGCGGCTGGCGCCCGACGCCAATCCACGGGTGCTGGCGCTGGCGCTGCAGGCGCGCGATTGCGCCGCGGCGCAGTCCGGTGAAGCGGCCGCGCCGCGACTGGCCGTCATCGACTACTCCAAGCCCTCGCTGGAGAAGCGGCTGTGGGTGTTCGACCTGGCCAGCAACACACTGCTTTTCCATGAGGTCGTCGCGCACGGCCAGGGCAGCGGCGAGAACCTTGCGAACGCCTTTTCCAATCGTGACGGCAGCCACCAGACCAGTCTCGGCCTGTTCCGCACCGGCGAGACCTACCAAGGCTCGAACGGTTACTCGATGCGCATGGTCGGCCTGGAGCCCGGGGTGAACGACGCCGCGATGTCGCGCGCGATCGTCATGCACGGCGCGCCCTACGTGAACCTCGCCAACGCGCGCAAGCAGGGCCGGCTCGGTCGCAGCTGGGGTTGCCCGGCGGTGCGGCCGGAAGTGGCGCGGCAGGTGATCGACAGCCTCAAGAACGGCCAGATGATCTTCGCCTATTACCCGGAATCGAACTGGCTGGCGAAGTCGCCCTACATCCATTGCCGTGATCGAGAGCTGGCGGCCGCGGGCGCCTCCTCGAATCCGCGGGCCGTCGCCGCGCAATAGCGACGCGGCCATCGCCGGCGATCGCGTGGATGCTCCGGCGGGTAGAATGACGCGACCGCATCGCCGGAATTGCCGTGGACAGTCGCGTTGTGCCCGTGCGCCGAGCCGCGCTCGCCTTCATCCTCATCACGGTGTTCCTGGACATCCTCGCGTTCGGGATGATCATTCCGGTGCTGCCGCACCTGCTCGCCAGTTTCCTGGAGGGCGACCTCTCGCGCACGGCGGTCGTGCATGGCCTGTTCGCGTCGAGCTTCATGGTCATGCAGTTCATCTTCTCGCCGGTGCAGGGCGCCTTGTCGGACCGGTTCGGACGGCGGCCGATCATCCTGTTGTCCAATCTCGGGCTGGGCCTGGACTTCCTGCTGATGGCGGTGGCGCAGACGCTGCCGCTGCTGTTCATCGGCCGGGTGTTGTCGGGCATCACCTCGGCCAGCTTCAGCACCGCCAACGCCTACATCGCCGACGTCACGCCGCCGCAGGACCGCGCCGCGGCTTACGGCAAGATCGGCATGGCCTTCGGCATCGGCTTCGTGCTCGCGCCGGCGGTGGGTGGACTGATCGGCGACGCCAATCCGCGGCTGCCCTTCTGGATCGCGGCCGGCCTGAGCATCGCCAACTTTTGCTATGGCTGGTTCGTGCTGCCGGAGTCGCTGCCGCTCGAGCGCCGCGCCCCGTTTTCGTGGAAGCGTGCAAACCCGATCGCCTCACTGTCCTTCCTCGCCCACCATCCCGAAGTATTCGCGCTGGCCGGGGTGCTGTTCCTGATGCAGTTGGCGCACATCGTCTACCCGAGCGTGTTCGTGCTTTACGCGGACTATCGCTTCGACTGGGGTCCGAAGATGGTGGGCTATACCTTGGCCGGAGTCGGCATCCTGTCGGTGATCGTGCAGGGCGGCCTGATCAAGCGCTTCATCGCGCGCTTCGGTGAACGCAAGACCTTGTTGCTGGGCCTGGCTTTCGGCGCTGCCGGCTTTTTGCTGTACGGGCTGGCGCCCAGCGGCGCCTGGTTCTGGGCAGCCATGCCGATCGCCGCGCTGTGGGGCATCGCGACCCCGGCCGCGCAGTCGCTGATGACGCGGCAGGTCGCACCGAACGAGCAGGGCCGGCTGCAGGGCGCGATCGTGTCGTTGAGCAGCGTCGCCGGCATCCTCGGCCCGACGATCTTCACGCGTGCTTTCAGCGATGCGGCGGGGCGCGGGCCGGACAACGCCTGGGTCGGCATCACCTTCTGGCTCGCCGCCGCCATGCTCCTCACCGGACTTTGGCTCGCTTGGCGGGCTACGCGGTTGGCAAGCGAAGCAACGCCGCCGGCGTAAGTGTGGCGACGGCGTCCGTGCGCCCGGCAGCTTCCCTCGTCCCGAGCTCGGAGGCGTCGTCCGTGACCACCGAGTCGGGCCCGTGCGGCCATCCCTGGCCGCACTCGAGTGAAGCTGCCGGGCTCCCGGACGCCTGGCGACGGTCGTGGGCGGCGTCGCGTCGCTTGCCTTCCGATACCCACCCAGACTCGTGGATGGATTTTTTCTCGAAGCCGCAGGCGTGCCGTAACACGCGAAGCCGAGGCTGCAACTCCCGCGGCGCGCGGAGGACGGGCGGTGGGGCGGCGCTGTCCAGCGGGACTTTCGGCGACAGGGACGTCGCCGAAAAGCCTACAGGGACGTACTCGCGGCGTGTCCCGCTGGACAGCGCCGCCCCGCCGACCGTCCTGTATGACGTGCCGCACACATCGCAGCCTCAGCTTCAGCCGCGTACGATGGACCGCCTGTTCGCACGGAGCCGTAAAGCCATGCACGAACCGCCCACCCAAGCCCAGGCCGAAGACGCCATCCGCGTGCTGCTGCGCTGGGCCGGCGAGGACCCCACGCGCGAAGGCCTCATCGACACCCCCAAGCGCGTCGCCAAGGCCTACCGCGACTGGTTCTCCGGCTACGCCCTGGATCCCGCCGACTACCTGCGCCGCACCTTCGAGGAAGTCGAGGGCTACGACGAGCTGATCGTGCTGCGCGCGATCGAGTTCGAGAGCCATTGCGAGCACCACATGGCGCCCATTATCGGAAAGGCGCACGTGGGGTATTTGCCGGACGGGCGCGTGGTCGGCATCAGCAAGCTGGCGCGGGTGGTGGAGGCCTATGCGCGGCGCTTCCAGGTGCAGGAGAAGCTGACCGCGCAGATCGCCCATTCCATCGAGGACGTGCTGCGCCCGCGTGGCGTGGCGGTGGTGATCGAGGCCGCGCACGAATGCATGACCACGCGCGGCATCCACAAGCGCGGCGTCAGCATGGTGACCAGCGCGATGCTGGGCGCATTTCGTGACGACGGTCGCACTCGCGCCGAATTCCTGCAGTTCATCGGCATGGGCGGCACCGCCCGCTGAGCCGTCCGCCGGCCGCGCGGGCGGCCGGCCCGTCCCGGATTTGCGCCATAATCGCCGCATGGTCGACCCCCGCCCCCTGCTGGCCGAGCTGCGAACGCGTATCGGGATTTCGCCCGGCCTGGCGTCGCGCGAGGACTGGCTGGCGCGCATCGACGCGCTCGCCAAGCTGCTGGATGCGCAGGCAGCGCAGATCGCCCGACTGCGGCAGGACGTGGAAGACGCCGAGCACACCCGCGACGCCGCCAACCTGGCGCGCATGCGCGTGTTCGGCCAACTCAACACCCTGCACAAGACCCTGGCCGCGGCCACGCCCGACTTCGAGGGCGACAGCGACGGCGAGGTCCAGCACGTGGCCTTGCGGCGGATCGAATGGATGGCCAGCCGCGGCGGCACCGATCCCAACGCGGCGCTGGCGGCGAAGGAAGCCGAGATGCAGGCGCCGATGCCCGGCCAGGCCGTGCTCGAGGCGGTGATGGCCGGCGAGCGCCGCTTCACCAAGGCGCAGCTCGAGTTCAGCGTGTCCGAGGCGATCGTGCTGACCGGCTGGGAGATGACCCCGATCGAGATCCTCGAGAAGGGCGAGCCCTGGCTGGCCGAGCTGATCCTGAAGAACCACAACCCGAACGCGTAAGCGCGGGCTTCAGCGCGCCAGGAAGCCGTCCATCAGCCGCGAGCGGTCGGCCTTGCGCATGGTCTCGCGCGCCATCTTGCCCAGGGTCGCGATCGCGGCCGGCGTCGCCACGTCGATGCCCAGTCCGGCCTCGCGCGGCCACTCGCCGTCCAGGTGCAGGTAGCGCCCGCCGAGGCGGTCTTCCACCATCGCCTGCGCATGCTGCTGCTGCACCGAGATCAGCGTCAGCACCAGCCGCCCCTCGTTGAGCCAGTCCACCGCGCC
>CAMPGW010000107.1 GCA_946885735.1 uncultured Gammaproteobacteria bacterium | reverse complement strand
GCCTGGTCGCCTCGCTGGTGCTGCGCTGCGACGACTGCATCAGCTACCACGTCGCCCAGTGCCGGGACGCCGGGGTCGACCGCGACGAGATGTTCGAGGCCTTCTCCGTGGGGCTGGTGGTGGGCGGTTCGATCGTGATCCCGCACCTGCGCCGGGCGGTGGATTTCCTGGACCAGCTGGAGGGCGGTGCGGCGGCCCCTGCAGCGCACGACCATGCCTGACCAGCCGGTCCATACCGCGCCGTCTGGCATAATTGACGGCTGACTCCCCCCTCTCGCACGGTGCCTGCGCGCGCCGTGCCTTCCGTTCGGAAACCTGCAAATGACCCAGACGATTACGGTCATCCGTGGCGATGGCATCGGCCCGGAGATCATGGAAGCCGCCCTGCACGTGCTCGACGCGATGGACGTCGGCCTGGCCTACGAATTCGCCGATGCCGGCCTGGTGGCCCTGGAAAAGACCGGCGAGCTGCTGCCGGCCGCGACCATGGAGTCGATCCGCCGAAACCGGATCGCGCTGAAAAGCCCGCTGACCACGCCGGTCGGCGGTGGCTTCTCCTCGATCAACGTCGAGCTGCGCAAGCGCTTCGACCTGTACGCCAACGTGCGGCCGGCGGTGTCATTCCCGAACACCAAGTCGCGCTACAGCGACATCGACCTGATCACGGTGCGCGAAAACACCGAAGGCGCGTACATCGGCGAAGGCCAGATGGTCACCGAGGACGGCGAGACCGCCACGCTGACCCAGCGCGTGACCCGCAAGGGTTCCGAGCGCATCGTGCGCTATGCCTTCGACCTGGCGCGCCGGCTTGGCCGCAAGAAGGTCACGGTGGTGCACAAGGCCAACATCCTCAAGTCCACCTCCGGGCTGTTCCTGAAGGTGGCGCGCGAAGTGGCCGGGCAGTTCCCCGACATCCAGTGCAACGAGATGATCGTGGACAACACCTGCATGCAGCTGGTGATGCGTCCGGAGCAGTTCGACGTCATCGTGACGACCAACCTGTTCGGCGACATCATCTCCGACCTGTGCGCGGGACTCGTGGGCGGGCTCGGCCTTGCCCCGGGCGCGAACATTGGCTTGAACGCGGCGATCTTCGAGGCCGTGCACGGCTCGGCGCCGGACATCGCCGGTAAGGGCATCGCCAATCCCGTGGCGCTGCTTCTTGGCGCGATCCAGATGCTCGAGCACCTGGGGCGCGTGGACGAAGCGCGCCGCCTGCGCGCCGCCATCGTCGCCACCATGCAGGAGCGCGACCACCTGACGCCAGACCTCGGCGGCACCGGCACGACCACCAGCTTCGCCGAGGCAATCAAGTCGCATCTGTGACGCCAGCGATTGCGCAATGAAAAAGCCCGGCGCGAGCCGGGCTTTTTCGTGCATCGCCAATCGGAAGATCAGTCGCGGGATTGCAGCTTGGCCAGCAGCCGCAGGATTTCCAGGTACAGCCAGACCAGGGTGACCATCAGGCCGAAGGCGCCGTACCACTCCATGTACTTCGGCGCGCCCTGCTCGACGCCGTTCTCGATGAAGTCGAAGTCCAGCACCAGGTTCAGCGCGGCGATGATGACCACGAAGGCGCTGAACCCGATGCCCATCCAGCCGCTTTCGTGGATGAAGGGCATGGACTTGCCGAAGAAGCTCATGCCGAAGTTGACCAGGTAGAGCAGGAAGATGCCGCCGGTCGCCGCGACAACACCAAGCTTGAAGTTCTCGGTGGCGCGGATCAGGCCGCTGCGGTAGGCCAGCAACAGCGCCGCCAGCGTTCCGAAGGTGAGCCCGACCGCCTGCATCACGATGCCCGGGAAGCGGGCCTCGAACATCGCCGAGATGCCGCCGAGGAACAGGCCCTCGAGCAGGGCGTACACCGGCGCGGTGACCGGCGCCCAGGTCTTCTTGAACACGGTGATGAGCGCGACGATGAAGCCGCCGATGCCGCCCATGGCCACCCAGGGCATGATCCTGGAGGCCGACTCGGGGCCGTCGTACATGCCCCAGACGTAGGACGCCGTCACCAGGATCAGCGCCAGCAGGATGCCGGACTTGTTGACGGTGCCATTGAGGCTCATCGTTTCGTCGCCGCGCGAGACGACGCGGCCCGAACCGATGTCCAGGAAGGTGTTCTCGCCGAGTGCGGGATTGCCGCTGCGCATGGTCCGGTCTCCAGTGTTGTGGGGCGAGTCTACGATTTTTTCCGAGCGGCCGTCTTGTCGGGAAACATGGGCGCCTGCCGCCAGAAGTGGTCCAGTACGACCAGTCTGGCGCGGCCAGGTCGGTAGCCTGCGCGCAGGGCGCCGTGCACGTAGTTACCGGCGCGGGCGCAGGCCTCGGGCAGGTCCGCGCCCAAGGCAAGGTGCGCGGCCACCGAGGAGGCGAGGGTGCAACCCGTGCCATGGCCTTCCAGGTCGAATCGCGGATGCACGAAGACGTGGCGGCGGCGCCCGACCCCGAGCCGGTCCACCACCTCTCGCCCAGGCAGGTGGCCACCCTTCAACAGCACCGCCTTCGCGCCGAGCGCAAGCAACTCCGCTACCGCCGCGTCCGCCGCCGCGTCGTCGGCGATCGGATGCCCGAGCAGGAGTTCCGCCTCCGGGATGTTCGGCGTCAGCAGCCCCGCCATCGGCAGCAGGCGCTCGCGCAGCGCCCGCAAGGCCGCCGGCTGCAACAGGCGTGCGCCGGAGCTGGCCACCATCACCGGGTCTAGCACGACGCGGCGCGGCCGCCAGTCGGCGAGGGCGTCGGCGACGGCATGGATGACGCGCGCGTTCGCCAGCATCCCGATCTTCACCGCGCCAATCTTGAAATCGTCGAAGCAGGCATCGATCTGCGTGCGCAGGAAGCCGACGGGCGGCACCTGCACGGCGGTCACCGCGCGGGTGTTCTGCGCAGTCAGCGCGGCGATCGCCGACAACCCGTGCAGGCCGTGCGCGGCGAAGGTCTTCAGGTCGGCCTGGATGCCGGCGCCGCCACCGCTGTCGGAGCCGGCGATGGTCAGCGCGCAGGTGACCCGGCTAGAGGACTTCCGAGGCATGGTCGGCCAGGCGCGAACGCTCGCCGCGGCGCAGGGTGATGTGCGCGCTGTGCGCCCAGGACTTGAAGCGGTCCACCGCATACGTCAGGCCGGAGGTCGTCTCGGTCAGGTACGGCGTATCGATCTGTTCGACATTGCCCATGCAGATGATCTTGGTGCCCGGGCCAGCGCGGGTGATCAGCGTCTTCATCTGCTTGGGGGTGAGGTTCTGCGCCTCGTCCACGATCACCCAGCGGTTGAGGAAGGTGCGCCCGCGCATGAAGTTCATCGCGCGGATCTTGATGCGCGAGGCGAGCAGGTCGTTGGTCGCGCCGCGCCCCCAGGCGCCGTGGTCCTCGGTATGCGTGAGCACCTCGAGGTTGTCGGTCAGCGCGCCCATCCACGGCGTCATCTTCTCTTCCTCGGTGCCGGGCAGGAAGCCGATGTCCTCGCCGACGCTCACCGTCGCGCGGGTCATGATGATCTCGCGATAGCGCTGCACGTCCATGGTCTGCGCGAGTCCCGCCGCGAGGGCGAGCAAGGTCTTGCCGGTGCCCGCGGTGCCGAGCAGGGTGACCAGGTCGATCTCCGGATCCATCAACGCGTTGAACGCGAAGTTCTGCTCGCGGTTGCGCGCGTTGATGCCCCAGACCTGGTGCTGGCTGCTGCGATAGTCGTCCACGATCTGCAGCACGACGCGGTCGCCGTCCAGCCGCGCGACCTTCAATTCCACTTCGTCGTCGCCGGGCAGGTACAGGAACTGGTTCGGGTACCAGCCGTCGTCGGGCTTGCGGCGGACTTCGTAGAAGGTCCGGCCCTTTTCCGTCCACGAACGCAGGTTGCCCTCGTGGCGTTCCCAGAAGTCCACCGGCAGCTCGGTGGCGCCGGTGAACAGCAGGTTGAAGTCGTCGATCGCGCGATCGTTCTCGTAGTCCTCGGCGACGATCTCGCAGATCGAGGCCTTGATGCGCAGGTTGATGTCCTTGGACACCAGCACCACCGGCGTGTCGGGATGGTCGGCGCGCAGTTGCAGGATCGAACCCAGGATCAGGTTGTCCGGCATCACCTGGCCGAAGCGCTGGCCGGCCTCGACCGGCTTTAGCTGGAAGTGCAGGCGCCCGGCGCTGTGCTGGTTGCGCAGTTGCAGGCCCTGCGGCTGCACCAGCGGGATGCCGTCGCCGATGTGCTTCGAGCCCGCGGCCTCCACCAGTTCGTTGAGGAAGCGGCTGACCTGGCGGGCGTTGCGGCTGGCTTCGGAGTGGCCCTTCTTCCCGTTGTCCAGTTCTTCCAGGACCATCATCGGGATGAAGACGTCATGTTCCTCGAACTTGAACAGCGCGGTCGGGTCGTGCATCAGGACATTGGTGTCGAGCACGTAGATGCGCTTGCTTCTCGTCATGGAACGGTCCCTGTCGTTGGCGGGTTTCAGAATTTCATCGGATCCATGATGGCATCGAGGTTGAGGTGGTCGCAGAACTCCATGAAGTCGTCGCGCAGCGCGGCGATGTGCATGTTGGCCGGGATGCCGATGGTGACCTGGGCGGTGAACATCTCCGCGCCCGTCTGCATCGCCCGGTAGCGCGAACTGTGCAGGCTCTCGATGGTGATGCCCTGGCGATCGAAGAAATCCGCCAGCTGGTAGAGGATGCCGGGCTTGTCGGCGGCGACGACCTCGACCACGTAGGGCAGCAGGTTGGACTGCACGGGCTTGGGCCCGGTGCGGTACCAGACCAGCTTGAAGCCTTCCTCGCGCTCGAGCCGGCCGAGTTGCGCCTCGAGCTTCGCCACCGCGTCCCACGATCCGATCGCCAGCGCCGTCACCGATACGTCGCGGCCGACCGTCGCCAGGCGCGCGTCCACCAGGTTGCAACCGGACTCGGAGATGCGTCGCGTCACCGCCAGCAGAGGGGACTGGGGATGCGTCGTGTAGGCGCTGATCAGCAGGTGGTTTTCGTTGGCGGCGGGTCGGGCGGGGGTGTCGGTCAATGCAGTCTTCCAGGGCGGCACGTCCGGTGTGCCCGATGCCAGCCAGCATACTTGCCGCCGGTTTGCAGCCGCAAGTAACATCGGCGGCGAAAACCCCTCTGGCTGACCCATGCACCTGTCCGGCAGCATCACCGCCCTGGCGACGCCGTTCACCGCGTCCGGCGACATCGATTTCGCCGCCTGGGAGCGCCTGCTGGACCGGCAGCTCGAGGCCGGCACGGCGGCGGTGGTGGTGGCCGGTTCGACCGGCGAGGCCGCGACCCTGGACGAGCAGGAATACGGCCGCCTGCTGCGTGCGGCCGTCGGCCGGGTCGCGGGTCGGATCCCGGTGCTTGCCGGCACCGGCCAGTCCGGCACTGCGAAGACCATCGCGCAGACGCGCCTGGCCCGGGACCATGGCGCCGACTTCGCCCTGGTCGTGACGCCTCCGTACGTGCGGCCCACCCAGGCCGGGCTGCTCGCGCACTATCGCGCCGTGGCGGCGCAGGGTGGCCTGCCGGTGGTGCTCTACAACGTGCCCGGCCGCACCGGCTGCGACCTGCTGCCGGAGACGGTCGCCGGGCTGCTCGGGGTGGAGGGCATCATCGGCCTGAAGGAGGCGCGCGGCGACGAGCCGCGCTGGAGCGCCCTGTACGCGCTGGCGCGTCCAGGTTTCGCGCTGTTGAGCGGCGACGACCCGACCTTCGTTCGGGCGATGGGCGGCGGCGGCTCGGGCGTGATCTCGGTGGCTTCCAACGTCGTGCCGCGCGCGTTCGCACGCATGGCCGCGTGGCTCGCGGCCGGCGAGGGCGACCTGGCGCGCTCGCTCGACGCCCGCCTGCAACCGCTTTACGACTTCCTCGGGGCCGAGCCCAACCCGATCCCCGTCAAGGCACTACTTGCGCGAATGGGCGTCGGGGAGGGCCTGCGGCTGCCGCTGCTGCCGCTCTCGGCCGCCCATGCCGCGGAAGCCGAACGCATGCACGCGCTCTGCCTTGAGATCGAATCCGACCTACAATGAACGACTGACCGCCGCCTCGGCAGCATTGCCGTCGGCACCCACCCGCAGGAGAACCCGATGACTTCCACTTCCCGTATCACGCGCACGCTGCTGCTCGGCGCCGTGGTCGTCGCCCTGGCCTCCGCCGGCGGCTGCCGCTGGTTCAAGGACAAGACCAATTACCTTGCCAGCAAGGAAAGCCAGCCCCTGGAAGTACCGCCGGGCCTGAGCGTGCCGGAAGGCGGCGCTGCCGGCGGCGTGCCCGCGGTCACCACGGCCTCGGGCATGGCGCCGGGGGCAAGCGCGACGGACGTGAACCTTTCCGGCAGCGCGACCGAACTCTACCCGCGCATCGGCGCGGCGCTCGAGAGCATCGAGGGCGTCACGATCAATGGCCGCGCGGAAGCGCTGGGCAGCTACGACGTGAGCTACCAGGGCGTGGATTTCCTGATCCGCGTGCAGGACAGCAACGGCGGCAGCCGCCTCATGGCGTTGAGCGCGGACGGCCGCTTCCTCACCGGCGGCGCGGCCGCCGCGCTGATGACCCAGGTGAAGGCGAAACTCTGAACTCCGCCTGCGGGCGCGTGGGCCGCGGCGACGCGGCCTAGCGCTTGAGCTCGGCCAACTTGCCCGGCTTGCCGTCCCATTCGGCGGCATCGGCGGGCGCGTCGATGCGCACGGTGATCACCGGCCACTGCTTCGACAACTCGGCATTCAGCGCGATGAAGTTTTCCTGGCCCGCCGGGACGTCGTCCTCGGGGTAGATCGCCTTCACCGGGCACTCGGGCTCGCAAAGCGTGCAGTCGATGCACTCGTCGGGATCGATGACCAGGAAGTTGGGGCCCTCGTGGAAGCAATCCACCGGGCAGACCTCGACGCAATCGGTGTACTTGCAGCGGATGCAGTTCTCGACGACGACGAAAGGCATGGATGCATCCGAGAGGTGGAGTGGGGCGCTGGCGCCGCACCGGAAATGGCGCTCCCTAGGGGACTCGAACCCCTGTTCCAGCCTTGAGAGGGCCGTGT
>CAMPGW010000106.1 GCA_946885735.1 uncultured Gammaproteobacteria bacterium | reverse complement strand
AAGGCCATGCCGGCAGCAGCCAGGCTAGCTTCACCGTTGCGCTGTCGTCGGCATCACCGGAACCGGTGAGCTTCGACATATTCACCGCGCCCGGGACCGCCAGTCCGGGGCTGGACTATGCCTCGGCTGCCCAGATCGGAAAAACCATAGCCGCGGGCCAGACCAGCACGAGTTTCCAGGTTTCCATCAATGGCGATGCCGCCGTCGAGGGCCACGAAACCTTCACCGTCAACATCGTCAACCCGTCGGGTGCTGTCATCGCCGATGGCCAGGCCCTGGGTCGGATCGTGAACGACGACCTGGCGCAACTGTCGGTCGCCGACGCCTCCGTACTCGAGGGCAACGCCGGCCAGGTCACGCTGACCTTCCTCGTGCGGCTTTCCTGGCCCATGCCCAATCCGGTGACCTTCGATATCGCCACCAGCAATGGCACGGCGACAGCGGGAAGCGACTACGTCGCGCGCAGCCTGTCCGGTCGGCTGATGGATGCCGGACGGACACAGTGGCGGTTCGAGGTGGCAGTCAACGGCGACACCCTGGTCGAGCCGGACGAGACATTCACGGTGACCTTGAGCAACGTCGTCGGCGCGGCGCTTGGGGACGGAAGCGGCGCCGGTGTCATCGTCACCGATGAAGCCATGTCACTTCGCAAGGGCCGGGCATTGCGTTCCAGGAAACCGCCACCTTGAAGTGCATCTCGACGGATGCGAACTTCAGTAACTGCCGTCGTGCCTATTCGGGCGCGCGGGCCACCGGCTTCTTCGGCATCAGCGCTTCCTCGTAGAGCGCGAACAGCGCATCCACCTTGGCCACGTACTGGATGGTCTCGCGGTAGGGCGGCACGCCGCGGTACTTGGTGACCGCGCCGGTGCCGGCGTTGTAGGCGGCCGCGGCGAGCGTGCGGTCTCCCTTGAAGCGGCGCAGCAGCGCGCGCAGGTAGCGTGCGCCGGCGGCGATGGATTCCTTCGGCGAGAAGGGATTGCGGACCTTGTAGTCCTTGGCCGTCGCCGGCATCAGCTGCATCACGCCCATCGCGCCCTTGGGCGACACCGCGTCGGCGCGGAATCCGCTCTCGGCATGGGCGATGGCGCGCAGCCAGGCGTCGTCCAGCCCGTTCTCCCGCGCCGCGGCCTTGAAGTAGGCCGCATGCTCGCGCGTGCGCGGCTTGCCGATCCGACCCAGGCCCACGTGCGGCGGCACCACCGCGAGCACGGGCGGCGGCATCGACAGCTCCGGCAGCTCGGTCGAGACATAGGCATTGGTCGGCAGCGAACCGGGCAGGTTGCGCGTGCTGTAGACGGTGCGGCCGTCCTGCATACGCTGGTAGACGATGCCGCGCATCAGTGTGCTGTTGTCGTCCACGCTGTGCATCACGCAGCGCGAACCGGGCTCCGGCGCCGTCGCCCAGCTGGTCGACCCATCGCGCTCGCAGCGATACAGCACGCGCGCCTGCAGGGCCGGGGCCGCCGCCAGCAATAACAGGGCGAGCGCGGGAAGCAGCGGACGGCCGGTGGGGCGGGTCATGCCCGCGAGTCTAGGAGTGTGGCGGTGGCGGGCGCCGATTTCGCGCCGCCGCGAGTCTGCCTGCGTTCAGCCGCTCAGCGGCCGGCGAGGGCCTCGCGGTAGAGGGCGTACAGCGCCTCGACCTTGTCCACGTAGGCCAGCGTCTCCGCGTAGGGCGGGATGCCGCCGTAGCGCTCCACCGTGCCCATGCCGGCGTTGTAGGCCGCCGCGGCCAGCTTGCGGTCGCCCTTGTAGCGCTTGAGCAGCATGGCCAGGTAGCGCGCGCCGCCCTGGATGGACTCGGCGGCGGAGAAGGGGTTGGACACGCGGTACTCGCGGGCGGTGGACGGCAGCAGCTGCATCACGCCCTGCGCGCCCTTCGGCGAGACGGCGTCCGGACGCATGTTGCTCTCGGCGTGGGCGACGGCGCGCAGCCAGGCATCGTCGATGCGGTTGGCCTTGGCGGCCGCGCGGAAAACGGTGGAGTGCACGGCGGGTTGCGGCTTGCCGATCCGGCCCATGCCGGGGTGCGCCGAGGCGCCCGGAGGCGGCGTCACGCTGAAGGCCAGCACCGGCGTGGAGCCGGGCAGGTTGCGGGTGCTGTAGACGGTCTTGCCGTCCTGCTCGCGCTCGTAGAGGGTGCCGCGCTGGGTGCCGTTGACGCCCCACAGGTTCGGCAGCTTGGCGGCGTTGTCGTCCACTTCCTGCGCGGTGCACTTCGAGCCGGGCTCCGGTGCGGTCGCCAGGCTGACGGTGCCGTCCTGCACGCAGCGATAGATCGTGCGCGCGCCGGCGGCCGGGGTAGCCAGCAGCAGGGTCGCGGTCAGCAGGGGAAGGAGGAATCGCGGCATCGGGCGCCTTTGTGGGGCTTCCGGCCTTGGCTTACAAGCGCCAGAAGGCGGGGTGCCGATGGGTGGGTCAGCGGAAGTCCCGCGAACGTGTAGCCAAACTACCCAACAATTCGCTGAAATCGTCCAATCGTGCCGCGATCAGGTGCTGGACACCCTCGGCCGATTCGAGCCGTCCTTCGACCACCAGCAGGCGCGATTCCAGCAAAACCCGGCGCTGGCGTTCGGCCAGGTCGCGCCAGACCACCACGTTCACCAGCCCGTCCTCGTCCTCCAGGGTGACGAAGGTGGCGCCGCTGGCGGTCTCCGGGCGCTGGCGCAGGGTCACCAGCCCGGCCATGCGCACCGGGGTGCCGTGGGCCAGCGGCAACAAATCGCGCGAGCGCCGGCAGCGCCGCGCCTGCAACTGGCGGCGCAGCAGGGCCAGCGGATGCCGGCCCAGGCTCAGGCCGGTGCTGGCGTAGTCGGCGAACACGTCGTCGGCCTCCGAGGGCAGGGGCAGGGTGACGGGCTCGTCGCGCACCGGCTCGCTGGCGAACAGGGGCAGTTGTTTCTCGACGCCCTCGATCGCCCAGCGCGCGCGATGGCGATGCCCCGCCAGCCCGCGCAGCGCGCCGGCGTCGGCGAGCAGGGCCTGGTGGCGTTCGTCGAGGCCGGCGCGGGCGCACAGGTCCTCCACGTCGAGGAAGGCGCGTCGTGCGCGCGCGGCGACGAGACGGCGCGCCACGTCCTCGCGGAAGCCGGCGACCTGGCGAAGTCCGAGGCGCACGGCGGGTTTGCGCAGCGGGAGGATCGCCGGTCCCGGCGCGTCCTCCTCCAGCGTGCAGTCCCAGTCGCTGTGGCGCACGTCCACCGGGCGCACGCCGATGCCATGGCGGCGTGCGTCCTGCACCAGCTGGTTCGGCGAATAGAAGCCCAGTGGCTGCGAGTTGAGCATCGCGCAGCAGAAGGCCGCGGGTTCGTGGCACTTGAGCCAGCAGCTGACGTAGACCAGCAGCGCGAAACTGGCCGCATGCGATTCCGGGAAGCCGTAGCTGCCGAAGCCCTTGATCTGCTCGAACACCTGCTCGGCGAAATCGGTGGAGTAGCCGCGCCCGGCCATGCCGGTCAGCACGCGTTCGCGGAAATATTCCAGGCCGCCGCGGCGCTTCCATGCCGCCATCGAACGCCGCAGCTGGTCCGCCTCGCCGGGCGTGAAGCCGGCCGCGACGATCGCCAGCTGCATCACCTGTTCCTGGAACAGCGGCACGCCAAGGGTTCTTTCGAACACCGCGCGCAGGGCTTCCGACGGATACACCACCGGCTCGAGCTTCTGCCTTCGCCGCAGGAAGGGATGGACCATCTTGCCCTGGATCGGACCGGGCCGCACCAGCGCCACTTCGATCACCAGGTCGTAGTAATTGGCCGGCTTCATCCGCGGCAGCATGGACATCTGCGCGCGCGACTCGATCTGGAACACGCCGACCGTGTCGGCCTTCTGGATCATCGCGAAGGTGGCGGCGTCGTCCGGCGGGATGCTGGCCGGGGTGTGCTCGATGCCGCGGGTCTCGCGCAGCAGTGCCAGGCACTTGCTGATGCAGGTCAGCATGCCCAGCGCCAGGCAGTCCACCTTCAGCAGGCCGAGCGTCTCCAGGTCGTCCTTGTCCCACTGGATGATGGTGCGCTCGGGCATCGCTGCATTTTCGACGGGCACGAGATGATGCAGCGGGGCCTCGGAGATGACGAAGCCGCCGGTGTGTTGCGACAGGTGCCGCGGCGCATCCAATAGCTCGCGGGTGACGCGCAGGATCCGCCGCAGCACCGGACTGTCGGGATCGAAGCCGCGCTCGCGCAGGCGCGCGTCGAGTTCGTCCTCGCCGTTCCACCAGGCGAACACGCGGCTGAGCTGGTCCACCTGGTCGGCCGGCAGACCGAGCGCCTTGGCGACGTCGCGCGCCGCGCTCTTCGCCCGATAGCAGATGACGGTGGCGGCCAGCGCGGTGCGTTCGCGGCCGTACTTGCGGTAGAGGTACTGGATCACCTCCTCGCGACGCTCGTGCTCGAAGTCCACGTCGATGTCGGGCGGCTCGTTGCGCTCCTTGGAGATGAAGCGTTCGAACAGCATGTTCATCCGCGCCGGGTCCACCTCGGTGATGCCGATCGCGTAGCAGACCGCCGAGTTCGCCGCCGAGCCGCGGCCCTGGCAGAGAATGCCCTGCGAGCGGGCGAAGCGGACGATGTCCTGCACGGTCAGGAAGAAGGGCTCGTAGCCGAGTTCGGCGACCAGGCGCAGCTCGTGCTCGACCTGCTCGCGCACCTTGGCGCTCTCGCCTTCGGGCCAGCGCCAGCGCAGGCCGTCCTCGGTCAGCTGGCGCAGCCAGGTGGTGGGCGTGTGGCCTTCGGGCACGAGTTCGCGCGGGTATTCGTACTTCAGCGCGCCGAGGTCGAAGCGGCAACGCGCGGCGATGCGCAGGCTTTCCTCCAGCCACTCGCGTGGATGGATGGCCATGAGCGCCTGTCGCGTGCGCAGGTGGCGCTCGCCATTGGGGAACAGGTGGGCGCCGGCCTCGGCCAAGGTGCAGTGATGGCGGATGGCGGTGAGCGTGTCCTGCACGATGCGGCGGCCGCGGGCATGCATGTGCACGTCGCCGGTGGCGACCACGGGCAGGCCGAGCCGCTCGCCGAGTTCCTGCAGCGCATCGCGCCGCGCATCGTCGTCGTGGCCGCGGTGCAGGTGGGCGGCGATCCACAGCCGGCCTTCGAACAGGCTGCGCAGCCAGGCCGCTTCGGAGACGTCGGGCCGTGCGCCGGGAATCCACAGCGCCAGCGTGCCCGGCAAGCCGTCGGCCAGATCCTCGCGCGACAACCGGTACTCGCCTTTGTCGGCACGGCGGCGTCCGTGGGTGATCAATCGGCAGATCGCCGTGTAACCGGCCTGGTCCTCGGCCAGCAGCACGAACTGGAGGCCATCCTCCAGCCGGATCTCGGTGCCGACGATGAGTTTCACGCCGGTCTCGCGCGAGGCTTCCAGCGCGCGCACGATGCCGGCCATCGTGCATTCGTCGGTGATCGCCAGCGCCTCGTAGCCATTGCGGCGCGCGCGTTCGAACAGCTCGCGCGCGCTGGAGGCGCCGCGGCCGAAACTGAAATGGCTCAGGCAATGCAGTTCGGCGTAGCCGGCGGAGGCGCTCATGCGAACCAGCCGTGCAGCATCCAGGCCGCATCGGTGGCCCCGGCGGGCAGGAAGGCCCAGGCGCGTTGCCCCAGCGAGGTCTGCACCACGTAGTAGTCGCGGCGCACGTCGCCGCCGTCCCACCATCCGGACTCGATGCGCTCCGGTCCGGCCAGCACCACCAGTGCGTGGTCGCGCAGCGGTACCGGCCGCGGCAGCAGCCAGGCCGGCCGCGGCGGCCACGCGCAATCGGCGACTTCGGGCTCGCGCAGGCTTCGCGCCTGCACCTGTTCGGGGCGTGGATCGGCGCGCAGCGACCACTGGTACAACGCATCCTCGCCAAGCCGCGCACGCAGGCGTTCGCGCAGGCCATCCCAGTCCAGGGCCTGCGCGGGCTTGTCGTCGAACAGGTCGCGGCCGGCGGGCACGAAGGGCGGCAGTTCCTCGGCCAGCAGGCGCATGGCGCGTACCGGTGCCGGGATGGCCGTGCGTTCGAGCCGCGCGCGGGCAAGGTCGAACAGGCGCGATGCCTCGCGCTCGGGTGAAAGAAGCCCGACGCTGGCATGGGTATCGGCGGGCGCATGCACGCGCTGGCCCTCGATCTCGCCGGAATCGCGCTCATGCTCGAGCGCGATCACGAAGCGCTGCACGCCGCCGTCGCGTCCGGCCAGGTAGCAGGCCAGGTCGTTGGTGAGCCGGCGCAGCGGGAACAGCAGGGCCGGATGCTGCGAGACCTCGTAGTTGAACTCGATGCGCTGCTCGAAGCGGTCGGGCGGGCGATAGAACTCGCGCGGGTCGGGCTGGTCCCCGCACAGGCGGTCGAGGTGCTCGAGCAGGCTCGGGCCGAGCC
This sequence comes from uncultured Gammaproteobacteria bacterium, assembly GCA_946885735.1. The sequence continues at coordinate 904 of CAMPGW010000106.1, read as the reverse complement.
GTCGCGCCAGCGCCGCGCGCGGCAGCGCGAACAATTGTCGCAGCGTGCGCAGGCCCATCGCCGACAGCGTCGCCACGGTCGGCGCGCGAAGCCGTGATTGTGCGATCGGCAGCCGGCCGAGCGCACGCCGCAGTTGCGTCGTATCCGACAAGGCCATGCCGTCCTCGGCCGCGGCCAGCACGCAGGCGCCCAGCGGCGTCGGCGCCATGGCGATGCGATGGCGCAGGCCGAGCGCGCGCAGGTCGTCGCGCAGCAAGCGATCGAGCCGCGGCCAGGGCCCGAACAGCCCGAGGCTGGCCTCGACCTCGAGCACGATCGCGTCCTCGCCTTCCAGGCAGACCATCGAGCTGTAGCGATAGGCCCAGGCGGCGAGCAGGCGACGCAGGCGCTCGTCGTCGCGCGGGTCGTGGTCGGCGCAGGCGACGTCGGGCAGCAAGGCCTGCGCGGCGAGCAAGGGCTGGCCCGCGTGCAATCCCGCGGCTTGCGCGGCGGCGTTGGCGTCTAGCAGGACGCGGCGTTGCGCCGGCCCCGTCACCAGCGCGAGCGGCGCCTGGTCGGCTTCGGGTGGCCGGCGACGGCGGACGCCGTCGAGCGCCAGGTGCGGCAGCAGGATGCAGGCCCACAACATGCGTGCAGGCCCATCAGTGCCGGGCGTAGGGATGGAAGGACACGGGCCGCGCCGGCGGCAGCGCGCCGCGGCACTTGAGCACGCGCAACTCGGGTCCTTGCGCGGCGGCGCGCAGCGACAGCCGCAAGGGTGCGGGCGAGGGCGCGTCGCGTTTCGCCAGTGGACGGAACACGAAGCCCGGCGTGCGCCCGGCTTCGGCCGCCACCTGCAGGCGGCGCAGTGCGGTGTCGTCGGCCTGCAGCGGCCAGCCGAGCACGGCGCCGCAGCAGCCCGCGC
>CAMPGW010000105.1 GCA_946885735.1 uncultured Gammaproteobacteria bacterium | reverse complement strand
TCGCGCAACCGCTACGACACCGACCCGTACCTGACCGGCCTGCCCTTCATCTCGGGCAGCTCGGTGCAAAACCCGGCGTTGAACGGCGGCACGCCGAACACGAACTCGCAGTCGACCTACCGCGCCACCAACGACACCGACCAGTACACCGACGGCCTGCGCCTCGAGCTCGAGTGGCTGCTGGGCGACCACACCTTCAACATCGGCATGGACAACACCAAGCTGGAAGGCGTGAACCAGGGCACCAGCCAGGTGGCCGACGCGTGGGTGTACGGCAAGGCCGGTAGCGACATGACGAACGTCAGCTCCGCTCTCGGTGTTGGTCCGACCGGCGACGTTGCCGGCGCGTGCAACGGCACCCCGCTGGAAAACGGCACCGGCCCGACCTCCGAAGGCGGCAACGGCCTTCCGGTTGGAGCCTCCTCGAACTGCGGTTACCAGGTCTATCGCCTGCGCTACTTCGATACCACCAGCATGAAGAACAAGCAGAATGCCTGGTACCTCGAGGACAAGTGGCAGATCACCGACAACCTGTTGCTGTCGCTCGGCGTCCGCGCCGACACGTACCAGAACTTCAGCGACACCGGCCAGATGTTCGTCGACAGCGGCACCCAGTGGCAGCCGCGCCTCGGCTTCGCCTGGGACGTCAACGGCGACGCCTCGTTCAAGGTGTTCGGTAACGCCGGCCGTTACTTCCTGAACATGCCGAACGCGGTGGCCATCCGCGGCGTTGGCGCGTCGACCTTCACCCGCGAGTACTACACCTACACCGGCATCGCGGATGACGGCACGCCGACCGGCCTTACCCCGGTCAACCGTCCGGGTACCGATACCCCGGCCGGCCCGGTGTCGTCCAACGGTGAGCTGGGTACGCCCAAGGATCCGCTGGTCTACGTTCCGGAAGACATCAAGTCGCAGTATCAGGACGAGTACGTGCTCGGCTTCGAAGCCGCGCTCAGCCCGGACTGGCACATGGGCGCCAAGCTGACCCGGCGCGAGCTGAAGTCGGCGATCGACGACCAGTGCGATCCGTACTCGCTGCTCGATGCCGTGGGCCTGCACATCCTGGATTACGACTACAGCCGCGCTGCGTTCATCGCCGAGGCTGACGACGGCAAGCTGTACGCTTCCTCGTACTGCTACATGTTCAACCCGGGCGGCGCGAACACCTACGCCTTCCAGGAAGTCACCGAGGGCGAGGTCGGCTATGACAACGTCGACGGTTCCTACCTGCGCCAGAAGGTTGCGTCCGATGATCTGGGCTTCGGCGACCTGAAGCGTACCTACAACGCCCTGGACCTGTTCCTGGAGCGCAAGTGGGACGGCAAGTGGCAGGCCCGCTTCGACTACACCTGGAGCAAGTCGCGCGGCAACTCGGAAGGTCCGGCCAACTCGGATACCGGCCAGGGTTCCAACCCGCATGACAACGGCGTGGCCACCAGCCAGAACTGGGATGCCTGGCAGATCATGGCGTTCGCCGATGGTTACCTGCCGAACGATCGTCGCCACCAGTTCAAGGCGCATGCTGCTTATGCCTTGACCCCGGAGTGGCTGGTCAGCGCGAACATGCGCATCTCGTCGGGTGCGCCGATCAGCTGCTTCGGTTACTACGATCCGGACGGCACGATCGACCACGGTTCGTCGGCAGCCGATCCGATCGGTTACTCGGGTAGCTACCACACCTGCTTCGGCGAGTCGTTCACGCCCGGCAAGGAAACCTTCCCGTGGACCCATCGCTACGACGTGGCGCTGACCTGGAAGCCGGCCCGGTTTGACCACAAGCTGGCCGTGACGCTCAACGTGTTCAACGTGCTCAATGAGCGCAAGGTCACGTCCTGGGTCACCGGCAGTGAGGACGACGGCCCGTACAGCGTGAACAATGACTTCCAGCTGCCCGTCAGCTTCACCACCCCGCGTTACGTCCAGCTGTCGGTGTCCTACGACTACTGATCCGTAGAGCGGTAAACTGCAACACTCGCCGGCCCTCGCAAGAGGGCCGGTTTTTTTTTAGCATGGCCTGATGAACACCCCCACATTCCAAGGACTTCGCACCCGCGCGCAGGGGCACATGGACGGCGGCGACTGGGAGCGTGCGCGCAATGACTGGCTCGCTGCCCTGGCGCTTTCGCCCGGATCCGGCGAGACGATGCTCGAGCTCTCCTACGTGGAGTCCCTGTCCGGCCACCACCGCGCCGCGCGCGACTGGGCGCTTCGCGCCGCGAAGGCGGCTCCGCGCTCCGCCGAAGGGCTGCAGTCCCTGGTCCGGCGCCTGCGCACCTTCAACGAAGTTCCCTTGCTGCGCCAGGTCGTCGGGGATCTGCTGGTGCAGCGCCCGGCGCCCGTCCGGCTCCTGGTGGAGTGCGCCCGGCAACTGAGCAACCTCAACGACTTCGACCTGGCGCTGCGCTGCGCGCAGGCGGCCGCCGACAGCGCGCCCGGGGACATTGCCGCGCGCCTGGTCCGCGGTCAGTTGCTGGCGCACCACGGACGCATCGAGCCGGCGGCCCTGGACTTCAACTGGGCGCTGGCCCGCAACCCGGGCGTGGCCATCGGCTGGTGGATGCTCGCGCGCCTCGGCAAACAGACGCCTGCATCCAACCACGTCGCGGCCTTGCGCAAGCAACTGTCGGTCCCTGGCCTGCCGCCGGAAAGCGCGGCTGCCCTGGCGCGTGCGCTGCACAAGGAACTCGACGACCTCGGCGAGCACGACGCGGCCTGGCAGGCGCTCGAAACCATGTGCCGTGCCCGGCGTGCGACCGAGCCCTACGACGCGGCCGAAAGCCGGCGCCTGCTCGATGCATTGATCGCATGGGTCCCGGCCGTCGGCACGATGCCCGCGCCAGCGCAAGGCGACAGGACGCCGATCTTCATCGTGGGCATGCATCGCTCCGGCACCACCTTGCTGGAGCAACTGTTGAGCGCCAGCCCGCAGGTGCTGGGACTGGGCGAGCTCAACGACTTCACCTGCGCGATGCGGCTGGCCACCGACCACTACTGCAAGGGCACGATCGACCTGGAGATGGTGCGGCGATCGAAGGGCATGGACGTCGCGGCGCTCGGCCGGCATTACCTGGACGGGCTGGCCTGGCGGCTGGGCGGCGAGCGCTTCTTCACGGACAAGCAGCCGGCCAACTTCCTCAACGTCGGCTTCATCTGCCAGGCGCTGCCGCGGGCGAAGATCCTGCACATGGTGCGCGATCCGGTGGAAACCTGTTTCTCGAACCTGCGCGAGCTGTTCAGCGAGATCAACCCGCACTCCTACGACCAGCGCGAGATGGCGGATTATTTCGTCCGTTACCGCCGGCTGATGTCGCACTGGCACGAGATCGCGCCCGGGCGGATCCTGGATGTGGACTATGCGCGTTTGACCGCGGACCCCGAAGCCGTGATGCGCGAAGTGTCGGCATTCTGTGGGGTCGACTACGTGGACGCGATGCGAAGCACCGCCTCCAGCGGCCGCGCCGTCGCCACCGCCAGTTCGATCCAGGTCCGTGAGGACGTCGTTCGGCGCGAACGCCCCAAATGGGCCCCGTATGCGGACCGCCTGCAACCGCTGATCGCCGGCCTTCGGCAGGGTGGGGTGGCCGTGGCGGACCTGCCCGACTGAGCGGCCTGCGACGGTCTTAAACCATCGGGGGCCACGGGGCATCTTAACCCGTATGCTCGGCCTTGCCATGACCATCGATTCCGCCCCTTCCGCGCCCGGCGCCGCCGTCGAGGACGGCGACCATGCGCTGGCGCGTGCCGCCGGGCTCGGCGATGCCAAGGCCTTCGAGGCCCTGTATCGCAAGCACTCGCGGCGGGTCTACGCGGTGGTCTGGCGCCTGGCCGGCGGCCAGGCCGCCCGCGCCGACGACCTGGTCCAGGAGGCCTTCATCCGCGCCTGGCAGGCCCTGCCGATGTTCCGCTTCGAGAGCGCCTTCTCGACCTGGCTGCACCGGCTGGCGGTGAACACCGCGCTGATGCAGATCCGCAAGCGCGCCGGCGGCGAGGCGGGCGAGGGCGACGATTCCGCCCTGGAGTCCTTGCCCACCGACGACACCGCCGGCCAGCGTACCCGCGAGCGCCTCGACCTCGAACGCGCGGTGGCGACCCTGCCCGAGCGCGCCCGCGCCGTGCTGGTGCTGCACGACATCGAAGGCTGGAAGCACGAGGAGATCGCCGCCGAACTCGGCATGGCGGTCGGAAGTTCCAAGGCCCAATTGCACCGCGCCCGCAAGCTGCTCCGCGAGCGCCTGGGAGTAGACCATGACCGAGACTGACCTGCGCTGGCAGCTGCGCCAGCTTCCCCGCGAGATCGAACCTTCGCGCGACCTCTGGCCAGGCATCGCCGAGGCGATCGAACGCCGGCCGGCGCCGCGTGCCCATCGCTGGATCTGGTCGTCGATGGCCATGGCGGCCTCGGTGATGCTGGTCGCGGGCCTGGCCTGGAAGCAGCACGCCGCGCCGGTGCCGCTGCCCTCGCCGGATGCCTCCGCGCTGGTGGTCGCGACGGAATCGCGGGCCATCACCGACGAGTACCAGGCCGCGCTGCGCCAGTACAAGGGCGCGCCGGTGCCGGCGGCGATCGAGCCGACGCTGGGCGAACTGGACCGCAGCGTGGTGCAGATCCAGCGCGCGATTTCCCGCGATCCCGATTCCGTCTTCCTGCTCGAGCAGCTGCGCAGGACCTACTCCACCCGGCTTGCGCTCACCCAGCGCGCGGTTGCCGGCTGAACCCCTTTCCAGGAGAAACCCGCATGTCCCGCCCACTGTCCCTCGCTGTCGCCGCCGCGTTCGCCTTCGTCGCCCTGCCGGCGCTGGCCGGCACGCCGATCAACCAGACCCGCCCGCTCAACGCCACCGGCGAAGTGCACGTGGAGAACATCAAGGGCAGCATCGTGGTCCGCACCTGGGCGCGCCCGGAAGTGCGCATCACCGGCACGCTCGGCAAGGGCGCCGAGAGGCTGCAGGTCGAGGGCGACGAACGCACCCTCGACATCGCGGTGAAGTACCCCAATACCCGCGGCGGCTGGAATTTCTGGGGCCGCAGCGACGACGGCGCCGAGGCCACCGTGCTGGAGGTGACGATCCCGCAGCGCGCTTCGCTGGAAATCGAATCGGTGGCCGCGGACGTGGACGTGCAGCAGATGGCCGGCGCCCGCCTGTCGGTGGCCAGCGTCAGCGGCGCCGTGGTGGTGACGGCTTCCTCGCCCGGCGAGGCCGAGATCCAGACCGTGAGCGGCGACAGCACGCTGAAGATCACCACCCCGCGCGTGCGCGTGGAAAGCGTGAGCGGCGACGTCCGCCTGCAGGGCGGCCTGGATGGCGAGGTCGGGATGGAGAGCGTGTCCGGCGACCTCGAACTCGATGCCAAGGCCCTGTCCAAGCTGAGCGTGGCCACCGTGTCCGGCGACGCCAGCGTGCGCGCCGCGCTGCGCTCCGGCGCCCGCGTGGATGCCGAGACGCTGAGCGGCACGCTGGCGCTTCGGCTTCCCCGCAACACCGGCGCGCGCCTGCGCGTGGAGTCCTTCAGCGGCGACATCGAAAGCCCCACCGGCACCGTGCAGCGCGAAGAGCATGGCCCGGGCAAGTCGCTGGACACGCGCTTGGGCGACGGCCGCGGCGAGATCGAACTGGAAAGCTTCTCCGGCGACGTCCGCATCATCCTGGAGTAGCGCGAGTCGCGGCGAATCAGGCGCGCAGCAGCACCAGCGCCATCGCCAGCAGGAAGGCGGCGAAGACCCGCCGCAGCGCCAGCGGGCTGATGCGGTGCGCCAGCGCCGCCCCGCGCGGCGCCATCCAGGCCGAGGTCAGGCTGATGCCGATGGCCGCGGGAAGGAAGACGTAGCCCAGGCTGGCGGGCGGCATGCCGACGGCGCCCGCCTGCAGGGCATAGCCTGCCGCCGCCGACAGGCCGATGGCCACGCCGCAGGCGCTCGAGGTCGCCACGGCGCGGACCGGAGGCTGGCCGAGGTACACCAGCAGCGGCACCGTCATGCTGCCGCCGCCGATGCCCACCAGCGAGGACACGGCGCCGATGCCCACGCCAGCCGCCGACAGGCCCGGCCCGCGCGGCGCCGTGCGGCCGTCCCCATGGGCGCGTGGCAGTCCGAACAGCAACTGCAGCGCGGCGACGACACAGTAGGCGACCACGAACCAGCGCAGGCTGCCGCCGGACATCCGCGTCGCCAGCACGCTGCCCAGCCAGGCGCCGGGAAGCAGGCCCGGCACCAGCCATGCCACGCTCGGCCAGGACACCGAACCGCGCTTCCAGTGCGCGCGGGTCGAGGCCAGCGAGGTGATGATCACGCTGGCCAGGGAGGTCGCCAATGCAGCGTGCATGGCGGCGGAGGGTGGCACGCCCTGTCCGGGCAGTACGAGGACCAGGGCCGCGACCAGCACCAGCCCGCCGCCGACACCGAGCAATCCCGCCAGCAGTCCGGCCACCATCCCGAGCAGCGGGTACAGCAGCCATTCAATCGGCATCGGTCATTCCTTGGCCTGCACACCCATTCCGCTAGACTCGCCGCATGATCGCACGATGCTTCTGGCTGGTCCTTGCACTGGCCCTGTCCGCCCCCGTCGCCAGCCAGGATGCGGCGCGCCGCAGCCGCCTCGCCGACGCCTTCGCCGCGGCCGACGCCGGCCGACTCGACCTCGCCGGCACCCGTGCCTTCGCCGGCGATCCCTTGCTGCACTGGTTGCAGGCCAGCGTGCTGGCACGCGACCTGCGCAGCGCCGACGCCGCGGCGGTGATGGGCGTTCTCGACCAGGCCGGCGACCGGCCGGCGGGGCGCTGGCTGCGCACGCTGTGGTTGCGGGAGCTGGCGCGCAGGGAGGATTGGCCGGGCTTCCGCAAGGCCTGGCAGGGTAGCGAGGATCCGGCGCTGCGTTGTGCGCACTTGCGTGCGCGCGCCGAGCGACTGGACGCTGCCTGGATCGCGGACGCCCGCAGCGTGTGGCTGAGCGGCGAGTCATTGCCGACTGCCTGCGATCCGGTGTTCGAGCAGCTGCGGACCGCCTCCGGCTTGGATGACCCGCTGCGATGGCAGCGGATCGACCTGGCGATCGAGGCCGGCAATGCCGGCGTCGTGCGGCACGTCGCCGCGCAGCTCTCGAGCGGCGGCGAGCTGGCCCTGCGCTACGCCGACATGCTGGCCACGCCCTCGGCGCCGCCCGCGGGCTGGCCCGCAGATGCGCGCAGCCAGCGCGTGCTCGCCGCCGGCCTGTCGGCCATGGCCAAGCGCGATCCCGACCTTGCGCAGGGCGTGCTCGACCGCGTGCCGATGACCCAGCTCGGCGCCGCCCACCGCGCCCAGGTCGCGTACCAGATCGCCTTGTGGACCGTCGCCTCCTACCTGCCCGGCGCGGCCGCGC
>CAMPGW010000104.1 GCA_946885735.1 uncultured Gammaproteobacteria bacterium | reverse complement strand
TCGAAGAAGCGGAAGCCCCACTCGAGCAGGTTGAGGTTGCCGGTCTCGCGCAGGCGGAAGCCCTCGCCCTGCGACTTCGCATCGATGCCCATCACGATGCTGACGAAACGCTGGTCGCCGCGCTTGGCCGAGGCCAGCAGGCAGTAGCCGGCGCTGGAGGTGTGGCCGGTCTTGATGCCGTCCACGCCGCTGCCCTCGCGCCAGAGCAGGCCGTTGCGGTTGTGCTGGGTGATGCTGCCGACGGTGTACTGCTTGATGGCGTTGTAGGCGTAGATCTCGGGGAAGTCGCGGATCATCGCGCGGCCGAGCAGGGCCAGATCGTAGGCGCTGGTGTAGTGGTTGGGCGACGGCAGGCCGTGCGGATTCTCCCAATTCGTGTTCTTCATGCCCAGGCGCGCGGAGTAGCTGTTCATCAGCGAGGCAAAGGACTCGACGCTGCCGGCGGCATGCTCGGCCAGCGCGATGGCGGCATCGTTGCCCGATTGCACGGAGAGTCCCTTCTCGATGTCCGACAGCTTGACGCGGCTGTTGAGCTCGAAGCCGCTGAAGCTGCCCTCGGTGCCGGCGCCGCCCTCGCGCCAGGCGCGTTCGCTGATCGTCACCAGGTCGTCCGAGCGGATCTTGCCGTTCTTCTGTTCGGCGGCGACGACGTAGCTGGTCATCACCTTGGTGATGCTGGCCGGCTCCATGCGCGCGTGGATGTTCTCGCCGGCGAGCACCTGGCCGGTGTCGTAGTCCATCAGCAGCCAGGCCTTGGCGCCGCTCGGCACCGGCGCGGGCGGCACCGGCATCGCCGCGACGGGCGCGGGCTGGCCGGGCTGCGGCAGGGTGGGATTCTGGGCCGCGGCGACGGTGACCAGGGCCGCGCTCAGCGTCGCGGCAAGGATTCGGGGGAAGCGCATCGTGGGAAGCTCCGCTGCATCGGCCTGGGGGCGGGCCGGAAAGTGATGAGGTGCCCGCAATTCTACGGACTTATTCGCTGAAAACACGTACGCCCGTCAGGCCCAGCGCACGCAGGCGGTCGAGCAGGCCGGCGACGTCCTCGCCGTCCACCGGGCCGATGCGCACGCGCCACAGGTCGCGTCCGCCGACCTCGACGCGGTCGATGTCCACCGCGTCCACGTCGGCGTCGCGCAGGCGTTCGGCGAGACGGCGGGCGTTGTCGCGCTCGCCGAAGCTGCCGACCTGAACGACGCGCTCGCCGTCGAGGCGCGCTGGCGCGGCGTTCATGCTTGGCGCGGGGACGGGCGGCGACAAGGACGCCGCGTTCGACGCGCCGCTGTCGCCCGGGCCGACCGCCTCGAGCTCGACCCGCGCGGTGCCGGTGCGGTCCACGCCCAGCCGCACCGCGGCCGCATAGCTCAAGTCCATGACGCGGCCGGCGTGGAAGGGCCCGCGGTCGTTGACCCGCACGATCAGCGAACGCGCGTTGTCGAGGTTGGTGACGCGCACGTAGCTCGGCAGCGGCAAGGTCTTGTGCGCCGCGGTGAACTGGCAGATGTCGTAGAGCTCGCCGCTGGAGGTCGCGCGGCCGTTGAACTTGGTGCCGTACCAGGAGGCCACGCCGCGCTCGCGGTAGCCGCGCGCGCTGTCCATCACGCGGTAACTCTTGCCGAGCACCGTGTAGGGCGAGCGGTTGCCGTAGCGCGAACGCGGCTCGTCACGCGGGACCGGCTCGGGCAGCCGGCTGACGTCGATCGCCAGCGCCGGCCCGCCGTCGGAGATATGCGGTGCGTACAGGCCGCCCGGCGTGTAGTCGCTGTCGCGGTGTTGAAGTGTCGGGGCGCAGGGATCCGGCGAGGGCTGGCCGCGGCCGGGCGCGGCGCCTTCTTCCAGCGCGAAGGCCTCGCTGGCCTCGCCCGCGATCGGCCGCGTCGGCGCGGATCCGCAGGCGGCGAGCAGCAGGGCGAGCGCGGGCGCGAGCCCGCGCATCACGGGACCGGCGCTGCTTGCGGCGTTGCCGGCGCCGTCGCTGCCGTCACCGGCGCACCGGCGATCTCGCGCGAGAGCTGGTACACCGCAGTCGCGTACAGCGGGCTGCGGTTGTAGCGGGTGATCACCCAGAAGTTCTTGTAGATGATCCAGTGCTCGGGACCGTTCACGCCTTCGAGCGTGACCAGGCTGACGGGCTGGTCGGGCGCGCCGGGTTCCGCGGGTCGATAGCCGCGCGCGGCGAGATCGGCGAGCGTGTACTTCGCCTCGTAGTTGTCCGGAACGAAGGGCGCGGCGCCGGCGTCGGCGACCGCGCGCAGCATCACCGGCTGGTCGCGCTGCCAGCCATGGGCGACGAAGTAGTTGGCGATCGAGGCGAAGGCATCGCGCACCGAGCCGAGCAGGTCGCGGCGCCCGTCGCCATCGCCGTCACGGGCGTGGTTTCGATAGCTGGAGGGCATGAACTGGCCCCAGCCCATCGCACCGGCGTAGCTCCCCTTCACCGTGGCGAGATCGAGCTTTTCTTCGCGTGCGAGCGCGAACACATGCATCAGCTCGCTGCGGAAGAAGGGCTCGCGGCGCGGGTAATAGAAAGCCAGGGTGTACAGCGCGTCGAGCACACGGTAGCTGCCGGTGATGCGGCCATAGCTGGTTTCCACGCCCATGATCGAGACGATCATCTCGGCCGGCACGCCGGTCTGCGCGGCGACGCGCTCGACGTCGCTGCGATGCTCCGCCAGGAACGTGCGGCCCTGCGAAATCCGCGCATCGGTCAGGAAGATCGGCCGATAGTCCTTCCACGGCTTGCCTTCGGCCGGGCGGGTGATCGCGTTGATGATGCTTTGCTGGAAGCGCGCCTGCGCCAGCCAGGCGCGGATCTCCTCGGCGGGCATGCCGCTGAGTTTCTCGGCTTCGAGCACGAAGGCGTCGAGCTTTTCCTGCGAGGGCGCGGTGCCGGCGGGTGCGTCGACCACGATGGGTGCGGGCGGTGCAGCGGGCGCGACGGGGGGAGGAGGCGACAGCGCGGGCGCGGGCGCCTGGGAGGGAATGGCCTCGGGCTCGGGCTTGACCGGTTGCGAGCAGGCGGCGAGGAGAGCGACGGTGCCGAGTGCAGCGAAGCGAAGGGGGAAACGCACGGGAATGGGCATGGGATTTTCGCTATGGCCTGCGTGGGAATGTAGCACGCACGCGGGTCCGGCCCGGGCGCTCGCGGGACCGATACCCGACCCTATGCAAGCACCCGGGGACTGCGATATTCTGCGGCTGTAAACGATTACATGAAGCGACCTAGGGGAATCCAGATGACGCAGTCGGCGGTGTTTCCCGAAGGCTTCCTGTGGGGCGCGGCGACTGCCGCCCACCAGATCGAAGGCTCGCCCCTCGCCGATGGCGCCGGCCCCAGCATCTGGACCCGTTTCGCGCATACGCCGGGCATGACCCACAACGGCGATACCGGCGATATCGCCTGCGACCATTACCGCCGCTTCAAGGAAGACGTCGCGCTGATGGCCGAGCTCGGCCTGCAGGCCTATCGCTTCAGCATCAGCTGGTCGCGGGTGCTGCCCGAAGGTACCGGCCGGGTGAACCAGGCGGGCCTGGATTTCTATTCGCGGCTGGTGGACGCCCTGCTGGAAAAGGGCATCACGCCGCTGGCGACGCTCTACCACTGGGACCTGCCGGCGGCGCTGGACGATCGCGGCGGCTGGCTCAATCCCGACATCGCCAGCTGGTTCGCCGAGTACGGGCGGCTGATGTTCAAGACCTTGGACGGGCGCGTGCAGCGCTGGGTCACGCTGAACGAGCCCTGGGTCGTGACCGACGGCGGTTACCTGCACGGCGCACTGGCGCCCGGGCACCGCAGCCGCTACGAAACCCCGATCGCCACTCACCAGCTGATGCGCGCGCATGGCGCCGCGGTGAAGGCGTATCGCGCCGAAGGAAAGCACCAGATCGGCCTGGTGGTGAACCTGGAGCCGAAGTACCCGGCCACGGATTCGCCCGCCGATGCGGAGGCGGTGCAGCGCGCGCACGCCTACATGAACCGGCAGTACCTCGACCCGGTGTTCAAGAAGTCATATCCGGCCGAACTGCGCGAGATCTTCGGCGATGCCTGGCCGGAGTGGCCGGCGGAGGACTTCGAACTGATCGCCTCGCCGATCGACTTCCTCGGCGTCAACTACTACACCCGCAGCGTCACCGAGGCGACCGACAGCTATCCGCTGAAGGCCGGCGCGGTGCGCCAGCCGCTGGGTACCTACACCGAGACCGGTTGGGAAGTCTTCGAGCAGGGCCTTTTCGACACCCTCACCTGGGTGAAGAACACCTACGGCGACATTCCGCTCTACGTCACCGAGAACGGGGCCGCCTTCTTCGATCCGCCGGTGGCGTCCAACGGCCGCATCCGCGATCCGTTGCGCATGGACTACCTGCAGCGCCACATCGGCGCGATCAAGCGTGCGATCGACGGCGGCTGCGACATCCGCGGCTACATGTGCTGGTCGCTGCTCGACAACCTGGAGTGGTCGCTGGGCTATTCCAAGCGCTTCGGCATCGTGCACGTGAACTACGGCACGCAGGAACGCACCCCCAAGGACAGCGCGCGTTGGTACTCGAAGGTGATCGCCAGCCACGGCGCGTCGCTGGGCGATCCCCTGCCCTACTGAGACGGCGCCGGGCGACCGCTTCCGGCCCCGCTTGCCGTTGATCTTTCGCGTGGCGCGCCGATCGCGCCGGAGGCCAAGGGGCAGGCGATGTACCGCAAGACGCTCTACGCGGGTTGGGCCGACATGGACTTCAACTCGCACATGGCCAACACGGCCTACCTCGACAAGACCGCCGACGTGCGGCAGAAGTACCTGGCCGAGCATGGCTTCCCGATCGAGGAGTTCTCACGGCTGCGGATCGGGCCGGTGGTGCGCAAGGACGAGGTCGAATACTTCGCCGAGGTCGGGCTGCAGGAAGAGATCGTGGTGACCTATGCGCTCGCCGGGCATGCGCCGGACGGCAGCCGTTTCCTGCTGCGGCACGAGATCTTCCGCGCCGACGGCAAGCTGGCCGCGCGCGTGACCAGCGCCGGTGGCTGGCTGGACCTCAACGCGCGCAAGCTGGTGGCGCCGCCGCCGGCGCTGCTGGCGGCGATGAACTCGCTGGAGCGCACCGAGGACTTCGTCGAGCTTCCTTCCAGCATCAAGCCCAGGGCCTGATCAGCGCGCCGGCGCCACCATCGGCGTGAGTCGGTTGTCGAAGGGCAGCTCGAGTTCGCCGACCTCCATGTCGCGCAGCACGAACCCGCCGGGCGGCGACACGCCCGCGTCGACCGTCAACCGGTAGCCTTCGCCTTCGCGCCTGAGCGAATACGAGAGCGGGCCGTAGGGCGTGCGCAGTCCACGAACGCGGATGCCCTTCCCGTCCAGCCAGGCCTCCGGGATGCCGGCGGCGAGCACCAGCGCGTGGTCGGCGTCGCGCTCGTAGGCGAACAGGTCCAGCGCGGAGCGGACGTAGTCGCTCGCCACCCAGGCATGCGGCAGGTCGCCGAGGAAGAACGGACGGCGCGGATCGCGCGCGACCACTTCCGCCCACTGGTTCCAGCCCTCGGGCTGGCGGTCCTTCATGAGGAAATCCAGCGCTTCGTGGGCGCGGTCGCGCCAGCCCAGGCGCACGAAGGTGCCGATGACGCGCAACTCGTAGGGCGTGTAGTCCTTCCACTCGCGCTTGCCGTCGCGGCGCTGCACGAACTCGCGCCAGTAGCGCTCGAACGTCGCCTCGAGCCGTTCCGCCGGCAGGCGGTGCTGCTCGCCGCCGGGCGCCAGCGCGATGGTCGTCGAGGTGGCGTCGAAGTCGCCGAGCTCGGCCGCGCCGGGCAGGAAGTCGATGCCGTGCTTCTTCGCGGCGGCGTCGAGCGAGGCGTACAGGTCGGCGGCGAACTCGTCGCGCGAGGCCGCGAAGGCCTTGGCCTCCTCGGCGTGACCGAGCCAGGTGGCGATGTCCACGGCATCCTTGTAGCCGCGCAGCGCCCAGAAATCGTCCCAGTACGAATGCATCGGCTTGGCCGAGTAGCCCTCGTGGCTGATCGAGGCCGGCATCAGGCCGTACAACTCCGGATGCTGCGTGCGGTTGGCCTCGGTACGTTCCGAGCGCCGCAGCTCGTCCATATAGCGCACCGCGCCCTGCACGCGCGGCCACATCGCCTCCAGCAGCTCGCGCTTGCCTTCGTAGCGATACTGCTCGGCGATGGCGTAGATCAGCTCGCCCTGGCTGTCGTTCTCCGGCACCGGGTCGCTGCCGCGGTCGTCCACGCAGCAGGGCACCTTGCCGTTGGCGAACTGGAAGGGCGCATACCAGCGCAGGAACTCCTCGGCCACCGCGCCGTGGCCCAGGCGCAGCAGGCCTTCGTTGATCATCGCCCCGTCGCGGATCCAGGCACGCGCGTACGAGCGCGTACCCGGTTGCAGGCGCGGGCCCTTGCGGCTGATCAGCATGTGCGCGAGCGCGGTGCGCAGCGTGTCCACGATTTCCTGTCCGGCCGCGGGCACCTCCAGCTGCACGCGGTCGAGCGACTCGCGCCACGCGGCGGCGACGGCGTCCTGCGCGCGCTCGACGTCGAAGCCCGCGGGCGGTTGCGCCGGGCCGCCTGCCAGCGGCAACCACAGCACAACTTCCTGGCTCGCTCCCGGCGCCAACTGCAGCGGGTACAGGAACGCGCCCGAGGCCAGGCCGGCAGGGTCGTCGGCGACGCTCGGGTTGTCCACGGCATCGAACAGGTGATCCGTGGCCAGGCCCGAATCGAAGGGCAGCGCAAACGCGGACGCCGCCGCTTGCAGGGAGAACACGCGGCGCTCGCCGTTCACCGTGGCCGAGCTTGGCGTCATCGCCAACGAGTGGATCGGCGACACGCCGCCGACAGTGTTGAGGAACTGCGTTGGCGGATTGACCTGGAACGGCCGTAGCGCGAGCGCCAGTGTCACCGCCTGCGCGCGCGGCAGGGGATTGCTGACGCGATAACGCACGACCATGGCCGCGGACTTGGGATCGCCCATCGCGAAGGCGGTCACTCGCAAGCCAGCCTTGGCATGGGACCAGTCCACGCTCGGAATCGGCAGGTAATCGCCGGCGAGCGACTGCGTCGACCTCACGTCCCCCCAGCCGATGCGCGCGCCGTCCACCAGCAGGAAGGGCTCGACGCTGAAGCCGCCCTTGGCCGATTCGACCGCGCCGTCCTCGCCCAGCAATCCTGGCTCGAGGCCACCGTCCACGCCGACGATCGTCCAGTACGGTTGCTCGTCGTGGAAGCCACGCGGATAGGTGCCGCGTGGCGCACGCGCGGCCAGCGCCTTGATGAAGTCGTTGGGCGTGGCGGAGAAGGACAGCGGCTCGAGCACGAATTCGCGCAATGCAACCGATTGGCCTGGCACCGGCTCGACCGTCAGGCGCAGGTAGCGTGCTTCGGCCTCGGGCAAGGCGATCGCGTCGGCGCCGCCGTAGCCGCCGGTCGCGTGCCGCAGGCTGCGCCAGGCCTGGCCATCATCGGAAGCCTCGAGCACGAACGACTTCGGCTCACGACCGGCCGCCCAGTCGAGGGTGACGCCACCGAACTCGCGCTGGCGGCCGAGGTCGAGCGTGATCGCGCCGCGGGTGGGCTCCCAAGCCGTGGCGGCGTCGCCATCGATGGCGTGCGTGGCGACGCCGTGGTCGGCGCTGGCGCGGATCGGCGGTGGCGGCGCGTCGGCCGGCGGCAACGCGCGGAAGCGCAATTCGTCGAAGCACAGCTCGCCCTTGCCGCCGCCCTTGCCGGCCGCGATGGTGATCTCGAAGGACTCGGTGCGCCGCAGCGTCCTGTCCTCGCTCGGGCCCCAGGCGAAGCTGACGTGGCGGCGCTTGATGCGCAGCGGCGTCCAGTCCTGCGGCGGCACGTAGTCGCGTCGCGTGGCCCACCAGACGTTGTCGCCGGAGGCGTCCGGCAGCTTGAACTCGAGCTGGTTGGCGGGCGCCTCGCCGCGCAGCTTCAGGCTGAACTCGAAGTTGCCGGGGTAGTCCATCGGCAGCTTGCGGCGCGCGACGGCATAGCCGGAGACGCCGTGGAAGTCGTAGGCCAGGCACATGGCCTTGCCGGACGGGCCATCGACCTGGCGCAGGGATGCGGAGACCTGATCCGATGCGAACGTGGTCCAAGGCTTGAGCGATTCGAAGTCGTCGAGGACCTTTGCTTCGCTCGATCCCGGCTCTGCACCAGCCGCGAACGAATCCGGGCACGCAGTCCCGACCACGGCAGCGAGTGCCCATGCAGCGATTCGAATTCCGTTTGCCTTGGCCCGCACTCGCGTCATCCCTTCACACTCCCTACCAACAACCCTTGCAAGTAATAGCGCTGCAACGACAGGAACAGCAGCAGCACCGGCAGCACGGTGACCACCGAGCCGGCCATCATCAGTTCGTTGTCCTGCACGTGCTCGCGCGA
>CAMPGW010000103.1 GCA_946885735.1 uncultured Gammaproteobacteria bacterium | reverse complement strand
CGAACCCTCGTCAGTTGCTTGGGAAGCAACAGCTCTACCATTGAGCTACACCCGCGCGGCACCGCATTATGGCCCCGCCCACGCGTTAGAATCCAGCGGATGAAGCTGCAGCTGAATGGCGAAAGCCGCGAATTTCCGGGGCCGCTCACCGTCACGGCGCTGTTGGCCGCCACCGGCTTCGGGGAGCGCCGCGTCGCGGTCGAGGTCAACCAGGCGATCGTGCCGCGCGGCCGCCACGCCGAGACCCTGCTCGCCGATGGCGACCGCGTGGAGATCATCCAGGCCATCGGCGGCGGATGATCGCTGGAGCCCGGGCCCCCATCGGTCCATAATTCGGCCATGGAATCCGTGCCCACGCCCGACGACCCGCTGATCATCGCGGGCCGGCCCTACCGCTCGCGCCTGCTCACCGGTACCGGCAAGTTCGCCGACCTCGAACAGACTCGCCTGGCCACCGAAGCCGCCGGCGCGCAGATCGTCACCGTCGCGCTGCGCCGCTCCAACCTCGGCCAGCACAAGGACCAGCCGAACCTGCTGGACGTGTTGCCGCCGGATCGCTACACCATCCTGCCCAACACCGCCGGCTGCTATACCGCCGCCGATGCCGTGCGCACCTGCCAGCTCGCCCGCGAACTGCTCGATGGCCACCGGCTGGTGAAGCTGGAGGTGCTCGGCGACGAGCGCACCCTGTTCCCCGACGTCGTGCAGACCCTGCAGGCCGCCGAGGCGCTGGTGAAGGACGGCTTCGACGTGATGGTCTACACCTCCGACGATCCGATCCTCGCGCGCCGGCTGGAAGCGATCGGCTGCGTGGCGGTGATGCCGCTGGCCGCGCCCATTGGTTCCGGCCTGGGCATCCAGAACAAGTGGAACCTGCTGGAAATCGTGGAAAACGCCAAGGTGCCGGTGCTGGTGGATGCCGGCGTGGGCACTGCCTCGGACGCCGCGATCGCGATGGAACTGGGCTGCGACGGCGTGCTGATGAACACCGCGATCGCCGGCGCGCGCGACCCGGTGCGGATGGCGCGGGCGATGAAGCTGGCGGTCGAGGCCGGCCGCGACGCCTTCCTGGCGGGACGCATCCCGCGACGACGCCATGCCAATGCCTCCTCCCCGCTCGACGGGCTGTTCTTCTGAGCGATGAGCAGCGACGCCTCCCGACCCGCGGCGCCGCCCGACCCGACCTTGCGCGAACGCAGCATCCGCAGCTTCGTGCTGCGGCAGGGGCGCGCCACGCCGGCGCAGCGCCGCGCCTTCGAGCAGCACTGGCCGCGCTACGGCCTCGAGTACCGCGGCGCGCCGCGTGATTTCGACGCGGCCTTCGGTCGCCACGCTCCGCGCGTGCTCGAGATCGGCTTCGGCAACGGCGAGCAGCTGGCCTTCGCCGCCGAACGCGAGCCGGAACGCGACTTCATCGGCGTCGAGGTGCACGGGCCGGGCGTGGGACGCCTGCTCAACACGCTGGCCGCCGGCGGACTCGGCAACGCGCGCATCTACCAGCACGACGCGGTCGAGGTGCTGCGCCACGAGATCGCCGACGGCGCGCTCGCCGAGGCACGCATCTATTTTCCGGATCCCTGGCACAAGAAGCGCCACCACAAGCGGCGACTGCTGAACCCGGCCTTCGTCGGCCTGCTCTGCGACAAGCTCGCGCCGGGTGGCCTGCTGCACCTGGCGACGGACTGGGCTGATTACGCGCGACAGATGTGGGAGGTGCTGGACGCCGAGCCGCGCCTCGAGAACGTCGCCGGCCCGGGCGCCGCGGTGCCGCGGCCGGAGTGGCGCCGCCAGACCCATTTCGAGACCCGTGGCCAGCGTCTGGGCCACGGTGTGTGGGACCTGCTGTACCGCCGGCGCTGACATGGGTACCGATCTCGAACTGACGCAGGACATGATCGTGGTGCTGGGCCTGGTCGTGTTCACGATGACCATGTTCATGTTCCCGCGCATCCGCAGCGACGCCACCGCATTGGTGGTGCTGGTGGCGTTGGGGGTGAGCCGGATCGTGCCGGCGGACGAGCTGTTCTCCGGCTTCTCCGGCAACGCGGTGATCAGCATCATCGCGACCATGATCCTCGGCGCGGGCCTGGACCATACCGGCGCGCTGCACCGCCTCGCCGCCTGGCTGCTGCGGCGCTCGCGCGGCGCCGAAGAACGCCTGATCGCCTGGACCAGCGGTGTGGCGGGAGTGATGTCGGGTTTCATGCAGAACCCGTCGGTGACGGCCTTGTTCCTGCCGGTCGCCTCGCGCCTGTCGGGTCGTACGGGCGTGCCCCTGGGCCGCATGCTTTTCCCCTTGTCGGCGGCGATCATCATGGGCGGCGGCCTGACCATGGTCGGCAACTCGCCCTTGCTGCTGCTCAACGACCTGGTGGTGTCGGCCAACCGCAACCTTCCTTCCGGCGCCGCGACGCTGGCGCCCTTCCCGATGTTCCAGCCCTTGCCGATCGGGCTGGCGCTGCTCATCGCCGGGCTGCTGTATTACCGCTTTCCCGGGCGGCGCTGGTTGCCGCAGGAAGACCGATCCAGCGAGGCGATCACGCCGGCGCGCACGGAAAGTTATTTCGCCCAGGCCTACGGCATCGAGGGCGACGTGTTCGAACTCACCGTCGGCGCCGAGAGCCCGCTCGTCGGCATGTCGGTGGGCGAAGCCGAGGCCCAGCCCGACGCACCGCTGTACCTGGCGCTGCTGACCGGCAGCGAGGCGCGGCTGTCGCCGGCGGCGGACCAGATGCTGTGGGTCGGCAGCGTGATCGGCGTGCTGGGGCGGCGCGAGACGGTGCAGGCGTATGCGGACGCCAACCAGCTCAAGCTGTCGGCGCGGCTGCGGAATTTCGGCGACCTGTTCGATCCCAACCGCGCCGGCATCTCGGAAGCGGTGGTGCCGCCGACCTCGCAGTTCATCGGCCGCACGCAGTCGCAGTTGCGCCTGCGCAAGCGCTTCGGCATCAGCCTGCTGGCGATCAACCGCGACAAGAAGGTGCTGCGCGCCGACATCCGTGAACTGCCCTTGCGCGCCGGCGACATGCTGGTGTTCCATAGTTTCTGGTCCGACCTCGGCCAGGCCGGCGTCACCCGCGACTTCGTCGTGGTCACCGACTATCCCAAGCAGGAACAACGCCCGCACAAGTTGCGCTGGGCGCTGGGCCTGTTCGTGGCCTCGATGTTCCTCGCCCTCACCACCCTGCTGCCGGTGCCGGTGGCGCTGATGGGCGGCGCCGCGGCGATGATCGTGGCCGGCGTGCTCAACATGGACGAGGCCTACTCGGCGGTGAACTGGAAGACCGTGTTCCTGATGGCCTGCCTGATCCCGCTCGGCTGGGCGATGGACTCGACCGGCGCCGCCAACTGGGTCGCGCAGCAGGCGATCGCGGCCGCGGGTCCTTCCGTGCCCGGCTGGGTGCTGCAGGCGGCGATGGGCGTGCTGACGATCGCCTTCAGCCTGGTGATCGGCAACGTCGGCGCGACCATCGTGATGGTGCCGATGGCGATCAACGTGGCGCTGGCCTCCGGCAGCAGTCCGCTGGCCGCGGCGATGCTGGTGGCGCTGTCGGCCTCCAACAATTTCCTGACCCATTCCAACCCGGTGCTGTCGATGATCTCCGGCCCGGCCGGCTACCAGCCGCGCGACATGTGGCGCGCGGGCGCGCCGCTCACGCTCGGCTACCTGGCGATCACCCTGGTGGCGGTGAACCTGATGTTCTGAGGCTCAGCCGAGCCGAAGCCAGCCGTCGGCCTGCTCGACGACCGCGACCGCCTGCAGCGACTCGCCCCGGCACGGACCGGCCACGCACAGGCCGTCGGCACGACGGAAGCTGGCGCCATGGGCGGCGCAGACGAGATTGGCCCCGTCGAGCAGGAACTTGCCCGGGGCGTAGTCCAGGCGGCGGCCCTGGTGCGGGCAGACGTTGCGCCAGGCGCGCACGAAGCCGGGCCCCGTTTCAACGAGGATCGAAGTCGGTTCGCCGGCGATGGCGACGTCAACGGCCACGATCCCCGCTTCGGGCAAATCTGACCGCAGGATTAACGAAGCACTTACACTTTCGCCCGCCGGCATGGGCACACTCCTCTTCCCCGGCTCCAGTGTGCCACCCCCCATGCCCATTTTCGTCCATCGCTTCTTCACCTACACGCCCAGCAAGCCGCGCCATCCGCTGCTGCGGCTGGTGCTGGGCCTGCTCGGCCTGGTGGTGCTGGCGGGGCTGGTCGTGGTCGGCCTGTTCGTGGGCCTGGGCATGCTGATGTTCGCGGCGGTGCGGCGGATGCTGCGCAAGCCCGAGGCCGCGCCGGCCGTTGCCGACACCCGCGTGATCGACGGCCAGTACACGGTGATCGACAAGCGCGAGGCCTCGCTCGGCCTGCACTGACCGGCAGCCGCCGCTAAACTCGCGTCTTTACGCGCAGGGCCGCCCGTGACCGACTTCGTGTTCTCTCCGCCGCCCGCGGCGTCGCTTCCCGTGGCCGGTCGCGCCGAGCGTTTCCCGGTGCATCGCATCTACTGTGTCGGCCGCAACTTCGCCGAGCACGCGCGTGAAATGGGCGCCGAGGTCCCGAAGGGCCGCCCGGTCTTCTTCATGAAACCCGCGGATGCGGCGTGCACCGAGGCCGTCGTGCCCTACCCGGGCGCCACCGCCGACCTGCACCACGAAGTCGAGCTGGTGGTAGCCCTCGGCCGCGATGCCGGCGGTGAGGTATCGCCCGAGGCCGCCCTCGACCTGGTGTTCGGCTACGCCGTCGGCCTCGACCTCACCCGCCGCGACCTGCAGGCCGAGGCCAAGGACAAGCGCCTGCCCTGGGACATCGCCAAGGGCTTCGACCACTCCGCGCCAATGAGCGCGATCGTGCCCGGCGACCCGGGCGCCGCGCCGCCCACGGGCCGACTCTGGCTCGAGGTCAACGGCGAGCTGCGCCAGCAGGCCGAGCTGTCGCAGATGGTCTTCGCCGTGCCGGAGGTGCTGCACGAGCTCTCGCGCCTGTTCGCCTTGCGCGCCGGCGACCTGGTCTTCATGGGCACGCCCTCGGGCGTGGCGGCGCTCGCCCGCGGCGACCGCTTCCGCGCCGGTGTCGACGGCCTGGCCGACTTCTCCGGCCGCATCGCCTAGACTGTCGCTTCGCCCACGCCGGAGGTGCTCCATGAGTTTCCTGTCCGAGTTCAAGCAGTTCGCCATCCGCGGCAACGTCGTCGACCTCGCGGTGGCGGTGGTGATCGGCGCGGCTTTCGGCAAGATCGTCACGTCGCTGGTGGATGACATCGTCATGCCGGTGATCGGCAAGCTCGTCGGCGGCGTCAACTTCAGCGATGCCGCGCTGGTGCTGACGCCGGCGCAGGTCGCGGCCGACGGCCAGGAGATCGCGGCCGCCGTGCTGCTGCGCTACGGCGCCTTCGTGCAGAGCATCATCGATTTCGCGCTGGTCGCATTCGCGATCTTCCTGGCGGTGAAGGCGATCAATCGCCTGCGCCGCGAGCCGGAGCCGGTGCCGGCCGCGATCGCCGAGGAAATCCTGTTGCTGCGGGAGATCCGCGACAGCCTGCGACCGCGCTAAGCTTCACGTATCCACCCTGCAGGGCGCCGCTCGCACCGGCGCCCTGCGTTTGTCTGGAGAACCCGATGACCCTGTTTCCGCGCCCGCTCGTCAACTCGCTCGCCCTGGCCCTGCTGGGCTTCGTGGCCTCGCCCCTGGCAGCCTCCGAAGGTCCACTGGACGCCAAGACCGTCGCGACGACCCGGCAGCTGGTCGAGGCGGCGAAATCGGACACGGGCGCCTACGCGCTGGTTGAATCGCTGACCACCGAAGTCGGTCCGCGCATGGCCGGCACGCCGGCCTTCGACCGCGCGGTGGAGTGGGCGCAGGCGCGCTTCAAGGCGCTGGGCTACGACCGCGTCTATCTCGAGCCGGTCAGCTACCCGACCTGGCGCCGCGGCCATGAGCGCGCCGAGGTCGTCTCGCCGTTTCCGCAACCGCTGCACCTGACCGCGCTCGGCGGCAGCGTCGGCACCGGCGCCACGCCGCTCGAGGCGGAAGTCGTGGAGTTCGCGACGCTGGCGGCGCTGAAGGCCGCGCCCGAAGGATCCCTCGCCGGCAAGATCGCCTACATTGCCAACCGCATGGATCGTGCGCGCGATGGCAGCGGCTACGGCCCGGCCGTCGCCGCCCGCAGCGGCGCCTCGGACGCGGCGGCCAAGGGTGCGCTGGCGCTGTTGATCCGTTCCATCGGCACCGACTCCGATCGCTTCCCGCACACCGGCCAGCAGCGTTACGCCGCCGGCGGCCCGCAGATCCCCGCGGCCGCGCTGTCCAATCCGGATGCCGACCTGCTCTCGGCGATGCTGCGCCGCGGCCAGCCGGTGAAACTGCGCCTGGACCTCGACGTCGGCCAGTCCGGCGTGACTTCGAGCACCTACAACGTGATCGGCGAAATCCGCGGACGCGGCAAGCTCGCCGACGAGGTCGTGCTGATCGGCGGCCACCTCGATTCCTGGGACCTGGGCACCGGCGCGATCGACGACGGCGCCGGCGTGGCGATCACCATGGCCGCGGGCGCGCTGATCGGCAAGCTCGATCACGCGCCGAGGCGCACGATCCGGGTGGTCGCTTTCGCCAACGAGGAGCAGGGCCTGTTCGGCGCACGCGCCTATGCCGAAGCGCACAAGGACCAGATGGAGAAACACCAGCTCGGCGCCGAGAGCGATTTCGGCGCGCGGCGGATCTACGCGCTGAGCGCCGGCGTGTCGCCGGAAGCGCGGCCGGTCCTCGAGCAGGTCGCCGGGCTGCTCGCGCCGCTTGGCATCGCCTACGCGCCGACCGGCGGCGGCCCCGGCCCCGACCTCGGTCCGTCGGTGCGCCTGGGCATGCCGTGGGCGGAACTGCAACAGGACGGCAGCGACTACTTCGACTTCCACCACACCGCCAACGACACGCTCGACAAGATCGTGGCGACGGACCTCGACCAGCAGGTCGCGGCCTATGCGGCGCTGGCGTACGCGGCGGCGCAGTCTCCGGTGGACTTCGGCAAGGCGCCCGCGCCAGCGACGCCCTGAGGGCGGCAGGCGCCGGAGTTCAGCGTCCGCGCGGCGCCGCGCGCTGGCGCCGCCATTCCGCCATCAGCACGGCGGCCGCCGCGGCGACGTTGAGGCTTTCCACCGCGCCGCTACCCGGAATGGACAGGCGCAGCTGGCTGGCCTGCGCCAACACCGGATCCACGCCGCCGTGTTCGGCGCCAAGCACCAGCACCAGCCGCTCCGGCAGGCGCGTGGCGAACAGCGACTGACCCTGGCGCACGTCGGTCGCGGCCAGGATGAAGCCCGCCGACACCAATTGCGCGATCGCGTTGTCGCTGCGCCCCAGTCGCACCAGCGGGATCGCTTCCGCGCCGCCCTCGGCCACCCGCGCGGCCGCCCCGGACCAGGCCAGCGAGGATTCACGCGGCAGCAACAGCGCGGTGGCGCCGAAGTGCGCGGCGCTGCGCGCGATGGCGCCGAAGTTGTGTGGATTACCCACGCCATCGAGCCAGACCGCAAGCTGCGGCCCGGGGGCGAGATCGCGCAACCACGCGGACGCCGACAGCTCCTCGGCCGGCAACATGCCGAACACCACGCCTTCATGGTGGGCGCTGCCGCTCAGTCGTTCCAGGTCCTCGGCTTCCACCAGCGTGTAGCCGAGGCGATGCTTCACGCACCAGGCCAGCACCGACTTCATCGCCGGGATCCGCGACTCCAGCAACCACACCTTGCGCAGCGACTCCGGCCGATGCGAGAACGCCGCCAGGCAGGCGTTGAGCCCGTACAAGCGCTGCTCCTGCGGCGGCTTCGGCGCCTCGGGCACCTCGCGTTCGCGCGGCGCCATTGCCCGCCGCGGCCGATCGCGGCTCGCATCGCGGGGCGCGTCGGCCGCGCGATCGCGCTCGCGTTCCCGCTTGTCGCGCTTCGGACCCTGCGGCCCCCGATACGGCGACTCCGGCGGCTTGCGATCAGACATCAAACAACTCCGAAAAAGAAGACACGGCATCGCCAGGTGCAGGGCGGGCCGGTGGCCGGGTTCCCTTCGCGGGAGCTTCGGCGGCACGGATGCCGCCGATGAGCTTACATGGACGCACTTGCAGCGTCTCCCGCGAAGGGAACCCGGCCGCCGGCACGCCCGGCGCGGCTGCCTTATCCGCCGTGGCTTCGATCGACCGACGCAACCTGCGTCTCCATCGCCGCCAGCGCCTGCGCCCGTTCCTCGGGCGCGCGCGTGTACTTCGCCAGCAACAGGTAGAACGCCGGCACCACGAACAGCGACAGGAAGGTGGACAGCAGCACCCCGAACACCACCACCACGCCGATGGCACTCCGGCTGGCCGAGCCGGCGCCGGTGGCGAACATCAGCGGCAGCGCGCCGGTGACGGTAGCCACCGAGGTCATCAGGATCGGGCGCAGGCGCGTGGCCGCGGCATCGAGCACGGCGTCGCGGATGGACAGGCCATCGTCGCGGCGCTG
>CAMPGW010000102.1 GCA_946885735.1 uncultured Gammaproteobacteria bacterium | reverse complement strand
GCGTACCAGATCGCCTTGTGGACCGTCGCCTCCTACCTGCCCGGCGCGGCCGCGCGCCTGGCCGCGGTCCCCGACGAAGCCTACGACGATCGCCTGCGCGAATGGCAGGCGCGGGAAGCGCTGAGCCGCGCCGACCATGCGGCCGCGTTGGCCGCGATCCAGAAAATGGCGCCGGCCTTGCGCGCCGATTCGCGCTGGACCTATTTCGAAGCGCGGTTGCGCGAGCGCTTGGGCCAGGCGGAAGCCTCGCGTGCGCTCTACCGCCGCGCGGCGCAGAGCCCCAACTTCCATGGCTGGCTGGCGGCCGATCGATTGCAGCAGTCCTACGTGCTCTGCCCGCTGGAACCTTCGACCGATTCCGCGCTGCAGGCGCGCATTGCCGGCGACGTCGGGCTCGGACGCGCGATGGACCTGTACGCCCTGGGCCGTGTGTCGCCTGCCACGCAGGAATGGGCGGCCGCGGTGAAGGCGATGGAGGACGACGGCCGGCGCCTCGCGGTGCGGCGTGCGCTCGGCGAGGGCTGGTTCGACCGCGCCGTGTTCGGCATGAACGGCGGCGGCGACGACAGCCGTTTCTACTCGCTGCGCTTCCCGCTGCACCATGCCGACGACATCCGCCAGCGTGCGCGGGAGAACCGGCTCGACCCCGCCTGGATCGCCGCCGAGATGCGCGCCGAGAGCGTCTTCGATCCGCGCGCGCGCTCCTCCGCCGATGCCCGCGGCCTGATGCAGATCCAGCCCGCCACCGGCGCAGGCGTGGCCGCCAGGTTGGGCGTTCCCTGGCGGGGCGGCGACAGCCTCTACGATCCCACCACCAGCGTGCAGCTCGGCGCTGCGTACCTGCGCCAGCTGCTCGACCGCTACGACGGCCTGCCTTACCTGGCAATCGCGGCCTACAACGCCGGTCCCGCGCCGGTGAACCGCTGGCGCGCGGCACGCGGCACGCTCGAGCCCGACTACTTCATCGAATCGATTCCGTGGAAGGAGACCCGCGACTACGTGGCGCGGGTGCTGGCCTTCAGCGTGGTTTACGATTGGCGCCTGGACGCCGTGGCCCGGCCGGTCGGCGAGCGCATGCTCGGCCGCTTCGACACGGGCCCGGACGCACTCCGCTCCTTCACCTGTCCCGACCCGAGCCCCGCCACCCCATGATCTCGCAGCGCATCGTCGTCCTCGGCGGTTCCGGATTCGTGGGCCGCCACCTGCTGCGCCGGCTCGCCGCCGACGGCCACGACCTGCTGTTGGTCAGCCGCAACCTCGGCGCGCATGCCGAGCGCCTGCTGCCGCCCGGCGTGCGCCTGACCCAGCGCGACGTCCACGACGAGAACGCGCTGCGCGAGTTGTTCGCCGGCGCCGACACGGTGGTCAACCTGGTCGGCATCCTCAACGAACGCGGCGACGACGGCGCCGGTTTCCGCCGCGCCCACGTCGAGCTGACCGGCAAGATCATCGCGGCGTGCCACGCCACGGGCGTGAAGCGCCTGCTGCAGATGAGCTCGCTCAATGCCGGCCGCGGCTGCAGCCATTACCTGGCCTCGCGCGGCGAGGCCGAGGCGCTGGTGCGCGCGAGCGGGCTGGCGTGGACGATCTTCGAACCTTCGGTGATCTTTGGCCCGGGCGACGGCCTGTTCTTCCGCTTCGCCGCGCTGCTGCGCTGGTTGCCGGTGATGCCGCTGGCGCGCGCCAATGCGCGCTTCGCGCCGGTGTACGTCGGCGACGTCGCCGAGGCCTTCGCCCGCGTGCTGCGCGACCCGGCCACCGCCGGCGAGACCTACGAAATCTACGGTCCGGAGGTCTACACGCTGCGCCAGATCGTGGAGATGACGGCCAGGCAGCTGGGCCTGCGCCGCTGGGTGCTGCCGCTGCCGGACGTGTTCGGGCGCCTGCAGGGCCTGGTCTGCGACTTCGTTCCCGGCAAGCCCTTCTCGTCGGACAACTTCCGCTCGCTGCTGACCGATTCCGTCGGCGGCATCGACGGACTGCATCGGCTCGGCATCGAGCCGGTGCGGGTCTCGCGCGCGCTGCCCTCGCTGCTCGGCCACCACGGCGACCGCCAGTCGCGGCTGGCGCGCTACCGCGCGATGCGCTGACCGATGCAGGCCTATCTGGTCGGCGGCGCCGTGCGCGACCGGCTCCTGGGCCTGGAGAAGGCCGATCGCGACCACGTCGTCGTCGGCGCGACGCCCGAGGAAATGCTGGCCGCGGGCTTCCGCCCGGTGGGCCGCGACTTCCCGGTATTCCTGCATCCGCAGACCGGCGAGGAATACGCGCTGGCGCGTACCGAGCGCAAGTCCGCGCCTGGTTACCGCGGCTTCGTCTTCCATGCCGACCCGTCGGTGACGATCGAGGACGACCTGGTCCGTCGCGACTTCACCATCAATGCGATGGCGCAGGACGAGGCGGGCCGCCTGGTCGACCCCTTCGGCGGCGAGCGCGATTTGCGCGAGCGTCGCCTGCGCCACGTCTCGCCGGCCTTCGCCGAGGATCCGGTGCGGATCCTGCGCGGCGCACGCTTCCTCGCGCGCTTCGCGCCACTCGGGTTCACCCTGGCCGACGAAACGCTTGCGCTGATGCGTGACATGGTCGCGCGCGGCGAAGTCGACCATCTCGTCCCGGAACGCGTGTGGCAGGAGATGCAGCGCGCCCTGGCTTACGCGCGCCCGTCGGCCTTCATCGGGGTGCTGCGCGACAGCGGGGCGCTGGCGAAGCTGCTGCCGGAAGTGGATGCGCTGTTCGGCGTGCCGCAGCGTGCCGAGTTCCATCCGGAGATCGACGCCGGGCTGCACACGCAGATGGTCTGCGACCAGGCCGCGCGGCTGGCGCCGGGCAATGCGCGGATCGGCTTCGCGGCGCTGACCCACGACCTCGGCAAGGCGCTGACCCCCGCGCACGTGCTGCCCAAGCACATCAACCACGAGCATGCCGGCCTCGCGCCCTTGCGCGCCGTTTGCGCGCGCTACAAAGTGCCCAACGACTATCGCGAACTGGCGGTCGCCTGCTGCCGCGAGCATCTCAACGTGCACCGCATCGCCGAGCTCAAGCCGAGTACCGTGCACGAACTGATCGCGCGATGCGACGGGTTCCGCCAGCCCGGCAGGATCGCCGAGATGGCCGTGGTCTGCGAGGCCGACAAGCGCGGCCGGCTCGGCCGCGAAGAGGAGCCCTATCCGTCGGCGGGCCTGCTGCTGCGACTGCATGCCGCGGCACGCGGGGTGTCCGCGGCCTCACTGGACCTGGAGGGACTCGATGGCCCCGCGGTCGGCGAGGCCCTGAAGAAGGCGCGGATCGCGGCGATCCGCGACGAGAAGGCGCGCGCCTCAGCCGAACAGGCGGGCGTCGATCCGCTGCAATAGCCCGCGTGCCCGACCGACGCCGGCCAGCTGGCCCAGCGCCACGCCCAGCGTGTCGGCCCAGGCGTCGCGCCCATCCATCATCCGATGTTCGGTGAGCAGGCCCTGCGCCACTTCCATCAGCAAGCCGAGCGCGACCAGACCCGCGCAAGCCAGCCAGCGCGCACGCGCCGTCGCGAACAGCCACGCGGCCCAGGCCGACAGCAATCCGTAGGCAACCAGGTGCCCGAGCTTGTCGCCCTCCGGCATGTCCACGCCCAGATCGGGCGGCTGCACCAGCGACAGCGCCACACACAGGGCCCAGCCGAACCACCAGAGGCCGAGCCAGAGCATCGGCTTGCGGAACGCACGCAGATTCACAGGCGGCGGCTCAGGTCGCCGAGGGCGAAGGCCGGGCGCAGGTCCACGCCGCGCTGGAAGCCCATGAACTGGAAGCGCTCGCCCATCTCGCCGGGCAGGGTCAGGCGCTTGACTTCGGCGTGCCGGCGATAGCGCTCGGACTGGTCTTCGATCGCGTCGATCTCCGCCAGGGTTTCGCCCAGGCCATTGCCGAGCAGGAAACTGGCCTGCGAGCAGTAGCCGGCGAAGTCGAAGCCCGCGTGCACGCCGGCTTCGGCCAACGCGGTGAAATCCACGAAGGCGGTCAGGTCCTGCAGGCCGGGCAGGAAGAAGGGATCGCCGTGGGCGCGATGGCGGTAGTGGCAGACCAGGGTGCCGTCGCTGCGCTCGGGCAGGTAGTACTCGCGGCGCGGATAGCCGTAGTCGCAGAACAACATCGCGCCCTGGCGCAGCAGGCCGCCCACCGCCTGCAGCCAGTAGGGCAGCTGCGGCAGGATCTCCGACCGGTAGCCTTCCGGCAGCGGTGCCTCGTTGTCGCGTTCGACATGACGCACGGCCGCGCGCAGCAGCGCATCGGCCGGCTGGTCGACGCGCAGCAGCCCGCCGTCGGCGCCCACCACCACGTGTTCCTCGTAGACCTCGCCGTCGCGGATGGCGAAGCGCGGCGTCGGCAGCGCATCCAGCACCTCGTTGGCGAACAGCACGCCGCGCCACTCCTGCTCCGGCGGGCCGTCGAGCCAGCGCACGCGACTCGACAGTCCCGGCGGCAGGCGCTCGCGCAGGAAGGCCTGTTGCCGCTCGCGAAGGTCCGCGCTCGGTTCCAGCATCCAGTACTCCGAAGGCGCCGCCTCCAGCCGCGCCAGCATGCCGAGCAGGTCGGCGGCGAAACGGCCGTCGCCGCCGCCGAGTTCGAACACCGCCGCGCCGTCGCCGAGCGTGCGCAACACCGGCGCGATCGCGCGCGCCACGCCGTGGGCGAAGCCCGGGCCCAGCCCGGGCGCGGTGACGAAGTCGCCCCCGGCGCCGAACTTGCGGGCGCCGGCGCTGTAATAGCCCAGGCCCGGCGCGTATAGCGCCAGTTCCATGAAGCGGGAAAACGGGATGGCGCCGCGGGCGGCCGCGATCTGCGCGCGGATGTGGGCGCCGAGGCGCTCGCTGTGCGCGCGCGCGTCGGTGCCGGGTTCGGGAAGCGGTTCGGGCATGGATGGCATCTTGGTCGGGCTGGAGGCAGGATACCGGCTCAAGCATGCCCGAGAAGGAAGGCCGATGTCCGAAGCCCGCCGCGTCGCCCTCGTCACCGGTTCAGCGCGGCGGATCGGCGCGGCGATCGTGCGCCGGCTGCATGCGGCCGGCTACGACGTCGCCATCCACCATCGCGATTCCGGTGAAGCGGCGGCGGCGCTCGCGGCCGAACTCGAGCACGCACGCGGCGACAGCACGCTGCTGCTGCAATGCGACCTAGCGCAGGTGGACCGCCTGCCGGGCCTGGTGTCACGGACGGCGGAACGCTTCGGCCGCCTCGATGCCCTGGTCAACAACGCCAGCGCCTTCTTTCCAACCGAGATCGGCGCGACCACGCCGGCGCAGTGGGACGAATTGTTCGCCAGCAATGCCCGCGCGCCCTTCTTCCTCGCGCAGGCGGCGGCGCCGCATTTGCGCGCGACCGGCGGCGCCATCGTCAACCTGGTGGACATCCACGCCGAGCGGGCGCTGCGCGGGCACGCCGTCTACGTGATGGCGAAGGCCGCGCTGGTGGCGATGACGCAGGCGCTCGCACTCGAGCTGGCGCCGCAGGTGCGGGTGAACGCAGTGGCGCCGGGTGCGGTGCTGTGGCCCGACGCCGGCAAATCCGAGGCGGCGCAGGCCGCGGTGCTGGCGCAGGTACCGATGGCGCGCCTCGGCGACCCCACCGAGGTCGCCGAGACGGTGCGTTGGTTGCTGATGGATGCCGCCTACACCACCGGCCAGGTCGTCCGCGTGGACGGCGGACGCTGGCTGGCCTGAGCGAGGCGTGGCGACTCAGCGCGGCTGGAACGCCGTCTGCAGGCCGGTGCCGCTGAAGCCGGCGGGCGCCTCGCCGACCGTCGCGTAGCGATACAGGGCCGCCGAGTACACGCCTGCCAACGCGCTCTGGATGATGCCCAGGGTGACCAGCGCCAGCACCGCGAACACCGCGACCGTGACCGCCAGCGCGCCGGACACCGACGCGGCCAGGAATACCAGCACCGCGGCCACCACCACGACCAGCGCGGTGACCAGGCCGAACACCAGGCCGATGCCGACGTTGCCGATCGCGTTCTCGCCCCAGGTGCGCTTGAGCAGTTCGACGCTGCGCTTGATCGCATCGATCGGGCCGACGTTCTGCATCACCAGCACCGGCACCACCAGGAAGCTGGCCAGGGTCCAGGCCACGCCCAGCAGGCTGCCGACGATGCGCATGACGACATTGTTTTCCTTGTTCTTCATCGCCTGCAGCAGCATGCCGACGGTGGCGGCGATCGCCGCATAGCCCAGGATCGGACCGATGCGCTCGCGCGCCGCGCGCAGGCCGTCGGCCACGGTCGGATCGCCACCCTCCAGGCGGATCATCGCGGCCGCAACCAGCGCGGCGTTGAAGAAGAAGATGACGAAGTACTGGCACAGGTAGAACAGGAAGCCCAGCACGAAGCTGCCGACGCCGGCGTCGCCGTCGAAGACCTTCATCGCGAAGGCGGGCACCAGGAAGGTGGCCGCGACGATCATGGCCGCGAGGCCGGAAAGCACCGGGAACAGCAGCAGTTCCTTGTCGGAACGCAGGACCGAAGCGCTGGCCTTGGCCAGTTCCCAACTGCGCGACACACGGTCGAACATGGCGGATCCCCTTTGTCACGCCCGCCGCGCACGGGCGGCGGGACGGCGCGATTATCTCGCGCGCGGTTGCCGGCCGCGCAAGTGCGCTTCGTCACCCATGGTCGGCGTCGTCCGCTGGCCAGGGCAGGGCGGCCAGCGGTGCCGCCGACTGCGGGTGCGCGGCCCAGGTCTCTGCCAGGGTTCGGCCGCTCAGCGGATCGCGGAAGCCGGGGTGGAGTTCGGCGAGCGGCTGCAGCACGAAGGCGTGGCGCAGTTCGGGCCGCGGCACCTGCAGGTTGCCGGGGCCGCGCAACACCTGCGCATCGTAGAAGACGATGTCCATGTCCAGCGGGCGGTCGGAGAAGCGCGGTACGTCGCGGCGGCGGCCATGGGCGTCCTCGAGCGCGTGCAGCCAGGCGTCGAGCGCGAGGATGTCCAGGTCGGACTCCACGATCGCCGCGGCGTTGAGGAAATCCGGGCCGTCGAAACCCTCGGCCGGGGTACGGTAGAGCGCGGAGAAGCGCGCGCCAGGAAAGCGCGCCTCGATCTCGCGCCGGGCCCGCGCCAGGTGGCGTTCCGCATCCTGGTTCGAACCCAGGCTCAGGTAGGCCCGGCCCATCCGATCAGGCCGAGCGCGAGCGTTCGAGGATGACGCCGACGGCGCGCGCGCCGCGCACCGCGCCGACCTTGCTCAACTTCAGCCGCAGCCGCGCCACGCCGAATTCCTCCAGGATGATCGTGCAGCAGGCCTCGGCCAGCGCCTCGACCAGCCCGTACTGCGAGGCCGACACGAAGTCGATCAGGCGCTTGCTGATCGCCTTGTAGTCCAGGGTGTCGGCGATGTCGTCACTGGCCGCCGGCGGGCGGTTGTCGAAATCCATCTCGATGTCGAGCACGACCGGCTGGCGGATCTTGCGTTCCCAGTCGTAGATGCCGATGACGCACTCGATCTCGAGCGCCTCGATGAAAACCTTGTCCATGGGGCTCCTTCCGCTATAGCGCCGGCAAGCTTGCCATGTCCCAGCGCGGCGATACCGTGACGGCCGCGGGTTCGTGCAGGCCGGCCTGCAGGCGCAAAGCGCCGGCGAAGGCGATCATGGCGCCGTTGTCGGTGCAGAACTCCGGCCGCGGGAAGCAGGCGCGGCCGCCGGCGCGGGCCGCGACCTCGCGCAGGCGCGCGCGCAGCCGCTTGTTGGCGCCGACGCCGCCGGCGACCACCAGCGTGCTCATGTCGGCCGCCTCGAGCGCGCGCTGGCACTTGATCGCCAGGGTGTCCACCACCGCGTCCTCGAAGGCGCGGGCGATGTCGGCGCGGGTCGCCGGCGAGCGGTCGCTGGCGCTCCAGGCCAGCAGGACCTGGGTCTTGAGCCCCGAGAAGCTGAAATCGAGGCCGGGGCGATCGGTCATGGGTCGCGGGAACTTGAAGATGCCAGGCCGGCCGTCTTCCGCGAGGCGGGCGAGTTCCGGCCCGCCGGGGTAGGGCAGGCCCATCAGCTTGGCGGTCTTGTCGAAGGCCTCGCCGGCGGCGTCGTCGAGCGACTCGCCGAGCAGCCGGTACTGGCCGATCGCGTCCACGGCCACCAGCTGGGTGTGGCCGCCCGACACGAGCAGGGCCAGGAAGGGCGTCTGCGGCGGGTCTTCTTCCATCAGCGGGGCCAGCAGGTGGCCTTCCATGTGGTGCACGCCGATCGCCGGGCGGTCCGAGGCCCAGGCCAGCGCACGGCCGGTGGCGGCGCCGACCATCAGCGCGCCCACGAGGCCAGGGCCCGCCGTGTAGGCGACCCCGTCGATGTCGGCGACGGCCAGGCCAGCCTCCGCCAGCACCTGCCGCACCAGCGGCAGCAGCTTGCGCACGTGGTCGCGGCTGGCCAGCTCCGGCACCACCCCGCCGTACTCGGCGTGCAGGGCCACCTGGCTGTAGACGGCGTGCGCCCGCAGGCCCTCGGCGCCCGGCCGGGCGGTGTCGTACACCGCCACGCCGGTCTCGTCGCAGGAGGTTTCGATGCCGAGGACGAGCATGGGCGGTCGGGTTGCAGGCTCGCGTGGACAGCCGGTATCATACGCGGCTCGCCCGGCCGATCCGGGTCATATCCGTCACCGAGATACCGCATGCCCAGCGTCAAAGTCCGCGAAAACGAGCCTTTCGAGTTTGCC
>CAMPGW010000101.1 GCA_946885735.1 uncultured Gammaproteobacteria bacterium | reverse complement strand
GTCATGCTGACCTGGTCGGGGCGCTTGACCGGCGAGGGCACGCCCTTGAACCAGCGCACCGGGCGCAGGCAGACGTAGAGGTCGAGCATCTGCCGCAGCGCGACGTTGAGCGAGCGGATGCCGCCGCCCACCGGCGTGGTCAGCGGACCCTTGATGGACACCAGGTAGTCGCGGCAGGCCTGCACGGTCTCGTCCGGCAGCCAGGTGCCGAGCTGGTTGTTGGCCTTCTCGCCGGCCAGCACTTCCATCCAGTGGATCTTGCGGGCGCCGCCGTAGGCCTTGGCCACGGCCGCGTCGAGCACGCGCACGCTGGCGGCCCAGATGTCGGGCCCGGTGCCGTCGCCCTCGATGAAGGGGATGATGGGATTGTTCGGCACCGACAGCTTGCCGGCGGCGATGGTGATGGGCGCGCCGCCGGGCGGCGGGCTCAGGGTGGATTCGGCCATGGGACACTCCTTGTGCGACCGCCCATTGTCGCCGGTTCCGGCACGTCGCGGAAAGCCGCGTGGCGACGGTATGCTCGGCGGACCGGTCCCGCTGGAGGCGCCATGTCCCCGACCCTGCTCTGGATGCTGCTCACCACGGCCACGACCGACGATCCGAACGCCGTCCCTGCGCCGACGCCGGCGCCAGCCGCGGCCTGCACCGACCCGGCCTACCGCCAGTTCGATTTCTGGATCGGCGCATGGACCGTGCAGGGCAAGGCCGGCAGGACAGTCGGTCGTAGCCGCATCGAATCCGTGCTCGGCGGCTGCGCGATCGCCGAAACCTGGACCAGCGGTTCGGGTCCGGCCAACGACGGCCGCAGCCTCAACCACTACCAGGCCAGCACGAAGCAGTGGGAACAATACTGGGTCGACGCCCAGGGCGGCCGGCTGCTGCTGCGCGGCGGCCTGCAGGGCTCCGCGATGGTGCTGGCCAGCGAGGAAGGCGCGGCACGCCAGCGCATCACCTGGACGCCGAATGCGGACGGCAGCGTGCGCCAGCTCTGGGAGTCGTCCGCCGACGGCGGCGCCACTTGGTCAATCGCCTTCGACGGCCTCTACCGCCGCGCGCAGGCGGAGTGAATCTCTACCTGCGCCTGCTGTGGGTGCTGCTGCGCGGGCGCCTGCTGGCGCCGCTGCATTTCGCCGACGTGCTGGTGCAGCGCTGGCACGTGCTGCCCAACGACCTCGACGTCAACCTGCACATGAACAACGCGCGCTACGCCGGCATGGTCGACCTGGCGCTGGTGGAATTCTTCGGCCGCACCGGTTTCCTGCGCTCGCTGCTCTCGCAGGGCTGGCGGCCGATGGCCGGCGGCACGTTGATGAGCTTCCGCCGCGGGCTCGACCCCTTCCAGCGCTACGAGCTGCGCTTTAGCTGGCTGTGCTCGGACGAGCGCTGGAACTACATGGCTGCCGAGTTCGTGCGCGACGGCGTGGTCCACGCGGCCGGCCTGATGAAAGGCGGCGCGGTCTCGCGCGAGGGCCTGGTGCCGACGGCGCGCTACCTGGAGACCTTCGCGCCGGAGCAGCGCGAGGACCTGGCGCGGATGCTGGCGCGCCCGCTGACCGCCGACGTGATCGCCTGGCGCGATTCAGAACAGGCGCTGATGCAGCGCGTGCGCGGCGGCGCCTGAGCCTCAGCGCATCCGCGTGAAGGTGTCGTCCTTGCGCACGAAGTGGTGGTACAACGCGGCCACGACGTGCAGGCCGATCACCCAGTAGAAGATCTCGCCGATCAGCTTGTGCAGGTCCTCGAGCGTGTGCGCGAGCGACTCGTTCTCCGCCAGCAGCGCCGGCAGCGCGGCCTGGGTGAAGGGAACGAAGACCTGCTTGCCGTCGGTCCAGGCGGTGGCCATGCCGAGCAGGGGCATGACGATGAAGAAGGCGTACAGCGCCACGTGCAGCACGGTCGAGGCCCACGCCTGCGGGGCCGGCAGGGCCGGGGTGATCGCCGGAGCGCCGTGCTTGCGCCGCGCCAGCAGGCGCCAGGCCGCGAGCACGAACACCGTCATGCCGACCCAGTAGTGGCCCTGCATCATCGCGAAACGGCCGTCGCTTCCGCGCGGGAACAGATCGCGCTGTTCCATCAGTACGTACACCGCCAGGATCAGCAGGGCCATCAGCCAGTGCAGGCGCCGCAGCACCGGTGCGTAGCGGACGATGACGGTCATGGCTTCACCTCGAACGTGCGGCCGGGAATCGGATGGCCGTCGAGCGCCAGCCGCAGCGTGTATTCGCCCGGCGGCCAGCCGTCGGGGTTGGCGATGTGGAAGGTGGTCGCGATCGGGCCCTCGGGCGCGATCGGCTGCTCGGTGCGGGCGATGGTGTTGCCGTCCGGACCGATCCAGGTCGCCGCCAGGCGCAGGCCGGAGTGCGCGCCGACACTGAGCACCGAGGCATGGATGGTGTCCTTCGGCGCGAACGCCTGCACGTCGGTGCGCACCAGCCCGTCGGCGTCGAGCGAGGTGCCCAGCAGCAGTTGCGCGATGCGGAACTCGCCCAGCTCCGGCAACGGCGGCACCACCACGGCGACGGCCGCATCGGCCACCGACCCCGGCGCGGCGGGATCGTGGCCCGCGTTCGCACCGGCGGCGGCCGACGGGGCGTCCGGCGACGACGGACTGCAGGCGGCGAGCGCCAGCAGGCAGGTCAGCAGGGGCAGGCGGCGGGCAGGCTTCACTGGCGCGAGGTCCGGGTGTTGCCGGGCAACAGCCAACCCGGCGTGGCGCGGAAAGGATTGATGTCCAGCCCGCCGCGACGAGTGTAGCGCGCGTACACCGACAGTCGCGAGGGCGCGCAGGTCGCCATCAGGTCCACGAAGATGCGCTCCACGCAATGCTCGTGGAAGTCGGCGTGCTCGCGGAAGGACACCAGGTAGCGCAGCAGGCCGTCGCGGCCCAGGCGCGGGCCCTGGTAATGGATCTGCAGGCTGGCCCAGTCGGGCTGGCCGGTGACCGGGCAGTTGGACTTGAACAGGTGCGAGACCAGGCTTTCCTCCACCACCGCTTCCGGGTTGGCGTGCAGCAGCGAGGCATCGGGTGGGCCGTAGGCGTGGATCTCGATCGGCAGGTCGTCGATCAGCTCGCCCTCGAGGTTCTCGATCAGCGCGGACTGCTTCGAGGTGGGCGTCGCCAGCACCACGCTCACCGGCGCGCCCGCCGCGGCCGACAGGTCGGCGGCCAGTTGCTGGCGCAGGGTGTCGGTATCGGGCACGCGCGTCTGCATGTAGCCGTTGAGGTAGAGCTTGAAACTCTTGGATTCGATCAGGTGGGGCGAGTTGGCCGGCACGCGGAACTCGACGAGTGCGACGCGCGGCTTGCCGCGTGCATCCAGCCAGCCCAGTTCGTAGGCGTTCCAGATGTCCACGCCGAGGAAGGGCAGCGCCTCGCCGATGCCGAGCGCGGCGCGCTGCGGCGCGCGCGCGATCGGCAGCAGGCGCGAGGGGTCGTAGCTGCCGGCGTACTCGGTCGGCTTGCCCAGCAGGCTGTCATGCAGGTCGGTCATGCCGGGGATTCTGGCACGGGCCGCGAGTCGGGTCCGTGCCTGCCGTCAACGTCCGCGCAGCGGCTTCAGGGCCGGTGCTCGAGCGCCAGGTACTCGCTGCTCTGCATCTCCACCAGGCGCGAGCTGGTGCGCTCGAACTCGCGCTCCAGGCGCTGGCCCTGGTAGAGCGAGAGCGGATCGGCGGCCGCCGACAGCAGCAGGTTGACCCGGCGGTCGTAGAACTCGTCCACCAAATGCACGAAGCGACGAGCCGCGTCCTCGCGGTCCGGGCCGAGCCGCGGCACGCCGGACAACAGCACGGTATGGAAGCCGCGCGCCAGTTCGATGTAATCGGCCGCCGAACGCGGGCCTTCGCACAGGGCGGCGAAGTCGAACCAGGCCACGCCATCGGCGAGCGCGCGCGCCGGGATGTCGCGCTCGTTGATGCGCAGCGGCCCCGGCTGCCGCGTGGCATGGCCGGCGAGGCGCTCGAAATGCGCCTGCAGCGCGGCCTCGGCCGCCTCGCCCAGAGGGCACAGGTAGGTCGCGGCGCGGGTGAGCTGGCGCAGGCGGTAGTCCTGCGCGCTGTCGAGTTGCCACACCACGCAGTGGCGCTCGAGCAGCGCGATCGCCGGCAGGAAGCTCGCCCGCTGCAGGCCGTCGCGATACAGCTCCTGCGGCGGCTGGTTGGAGGTCGTCGCCAGCGTCACGCCCTGGGCGAACAACTGGTCCAGCAGGCGCCCGAGGATCATCGCGTCGCCGATGTCGCCGACGAAGAATTCATCGAGCACCAGCAGGCGCAGGTCGCGCGCCATCTCGCGCGCCACCACCGCCACGGTGTCGGCGGTGTCGGGCAGGGCGCGCACGCGCGCGTGCACCTCGCCCATGAGGCGATGGAAATGCCAGCGCTGCCGCGGCAACTCGCCCAGGCCTTCGTAGAGCAGGTCCACCAGGAAAGTCTTGCCGCGGCCGACACGACCCCACAGGTACAGGCCGCGCACCGGTTCGGGCGTGCGCAGGGCCGCGGCCGCGCGTTGCAGCCACGAGGCCGGCTGCGCGGCGAGCAACTCCCGATGCAGGCGGTCGAGCTCGACCAGTGCCGCCACCTGCGCGGCATCGTGCTGCCAGCGTCCGTCCGCGACGCCGGCCTGCCAGGCCTGCGAGGGCAGCACGGGCGCCGCGCTCAAGGCGCGAGCGGCGGCAGGTTGCGACGCACGCCGTTCTTGATCGCGCCGCGCAGGTCCAGCAGGCGGCGGTGGAAGAAGTGCCCGGTCTCCGGCATCCGCACCACGGTGGGCGCCGGGTTCTGCTTGGCCGCCCACTCGAACACGGCCTCGGGCTTGACCACTTCGTCGGACTCGCCCTGGATCAGCAGCCAGGGGCAGGGCGGCGGCAGCACGCCGGCGAAGTCGCGGCGGCCGACCGGCGGCGCGACGCTGATCATCTGCTTGACCGGCAGCTGGCGCGCGGCCTGCAACGCCACCCAAGACCCGAAACTGAAGCCACCCAGCCAGAGTGCGTGGCCGGGCTTGGCGGCGAGCGCCCAGCGCGCGACCGAGAGCAGGTCCAGCACCTCGCCACGGCCATCGTCGAAGGCGCCCTCGGAGTGGCCGGCGCCGCGGAAGTTGAAGCGCACGCAAGGCAGGCCGAGTTCCACCAGCGCCCGCGAGGCCATGGTGACGACCTTGTTGTGCATGGTCCCGCCCTCGGGCGGGTTGGGGTGGCAGAACACCGCCAGGCCCAGGCGTCGCTCCTCGGTCGGCACTTCGACCGCCACTTCCAGGCGCCCGGCCGGGCCGGGCAGCCACAGGC
Organism: uncultured Gammaproteobacteria bacterium; assembly: GCA_946885735.1. Next base: position 3,453 of record CAMPGW010000101.1, on the reverse strand, counting down.
TGCCGGTGGCGTCCGGGAAGGCGGGCAGCGGCGCGGGCAGCGGGCTCATGCCGGGATCATAGCCCGCCGATTACGGAGCGGGTCCGGCCAGGTCGAGGCCCAACAGCAACGGGTCATGATCGGAGGCGCGCCAGGGGTCGCCGTCGTCCTCGTCCTGGTAGCCGAAGGCGGCGCTCTCGTCGGCATTGCTGTGCCATTCGACCGCGCCGCGCAGGCGGCCTGCCAGCGCCGGTGCCAGCAGGGCATGGTCGAGGCGGCCGACCTGGCCGTCGTACACGTAGGAATACGGCCGCTCGCCGCCGGCCTGGGCGAAGGCATCGCGCCAGCCCGCCTCGCGCAGCCAGCGCATCGGGTCTTCCATCGCGTAGGCGTTGAAATCGCCGAGCAGCATGGCCGGCGCGCCGGTGCCGGTCGGGTCGGCGGAGGCCCAGGCGTGCAGGCGCCGCACCGACTCCAGGCGCACCGGGTTCCAGCAGCCCTGGCCATCGCGCTGGTCGGCATCGGCGCCGCGCGCCTGGTCCTGCTCGCGACCGCAGCCCTTGGACTTCAGGTGCACGGCCACCACCGCGAAGGCCGGGCCGCGGCCGGCGCGGAAGGCCTGGGCGACGGGCACCCTTGAGCGCCCTTCGAACGGACCGCCGCGCAGCATCGCCGCCGCGCCCACGGGGCGCACGCGGCTGGAGCGGTAGATGATCGCGGTGCGGATCTCGTCGGAACCGGGACGGCTGGCCGGCTCGATCGCCCGCCAGTCCCGGACCGGACCGGCCGCGTTCAGCGCCGACACGAACTGCGCCAGCGCCGAGTCGGCGCCCGGGCCGTCGTTCTCGACTTCCATCAGCGCCGCCACGTCCGGCTGCAGCGCCTGCACCGAAGCCACCAGCTTGCGCTGCTGCTCGGCGAAATGCTCCGCCGATTCCGCGCCACGCGGCGTCGGGAAACCACCGCCGGCGCCGTCGCCGTTGAACAGGTTGAGCAGGTTGAAGGCGGCAATCCGGCGCTCGCCCGACACGCCCGGCGCGCGCGGGCGCGATGCGTGCCGCACCCGCAGCGGTTCGGCCAGTTGCAGGCGATAGTCGCCGCGGCGCTGGTCGAGCACGCCGACGACGTCCTCGAGCAGGCTGCCGGCGCGCAACGGCGCGCGATCCGACAGCGGCTCGCGCAGGAACCACAGGCTGCGCGGATCCTTGCCAAGGCGGTTGTCGTCGAGCAGCAAAGTGCGGCGCGCATTGTCGGCGGCGATCGCCGCCGCTTCCGGGCCGGGCGCGGCCAACTCGGTGGGCTGCACCAGGCGACCGTCGAAACTGGCGATGAGTTCGCCCTGGCGGGTGAGGTTGTGGTTGCCGCTCACCGTCAAAGGCACAGTGATGCGCAGGCGCATGCCCTCGTAGCGCTCCCATCCCGCGGCGCCGTCGGGCGCGCCGGTAAGCCGCAGCTCCATCTGCGCCGGGTCGCGTTCGCCCAGCACGCGCACGCTGATGTCGCGCAGGCCGGTGAGCGTCGCGCGGCCGTCGCCGAACTCGGACACGGTGCCGGACACCCGCAGGCGTTCGCCGAAACGCAGCGCCGGCTCGTCCTTCGGCGAGCGCTCCAGGAACAGCCCCTCGGCGGTGGCCGGGTCGCCGTCATCGCGTTCCGACTGCAGGAATACGCCACCCAGGCCCTGCGCAAAACTGCCGACCACCACGCCCTGCACGCTGACCTGGCGGCCCTCCATCGGGCTGCGCGGTCCACTGCCCTGGACCTGGCCGATCGCGACCAGCGCCGGCTCGGGCACGTCACGGCCGCGCGCGGCCCGGTCGTTGGCGTCGGGGGGCGTCGCCGCCTGGCAGGAGGCGAGGCCGAGCAGGGCGAGCGGGGTCATCAGGCAGCGGAAACGGGACATCGGACCTCCGGAGACGACGACGCCGCCCGGAGGCGGCGTCGTTGGCACGAGACGTGGCTCGCGTGGATTACTTCAACTGCGCCAGCATCCAGTCGACGGTGGCCTTGACCTGCTCGTCGCTGAGCGCCGGGTTGCCGCCGCGCGCCGGCATCACGCCGTTCGGGCCCTGGTACCCCTCGATCGCGTGGACGTACAAGGTTTCCACGCCCTGGGCGATGCGCGGGGTCCAGTCGGCGCGGGCCAGCGTGGGCGCGCCGCTGACGCCGGCGGTATGGCAGCCGGTGCACAGCTGGGCGTAGATCTCGCCGCCGTCCATCGTGCCGCCGTAGGCGACCTGGCCCTTGGCGGCCTCGGCCGCGGCCTGGGCGGCGGCGGCCTGCGCGGCGGCGCCGGTGGAACCGGCATAGACCGCGCCGACCGGCTGAATGCGGGCCAGGGTGGCCGCTTCCTTGGCCGGGTTCGGTTCCTCGGGCTTGGTGGCGTTGAAGTAGGCGCCGAGCAGGATCAGGGCGATGGTCACGGCGACCAGGAAGCCGATCACCTGGGAGAAGTGCTTGAGGAAGACGAGGTCGTGGTTGCGCACGGCGATCCGGTGGCGGGCCGCAGCCCGTAGAAGTCAAGGCGGCGATTATATCGGCCCGGCCCGGTGCAGCGAAAGCCGGGCGGCTTGACCGCCGCCGCGGGATGCGGACTAATCCGGCCATGCCCGCCTCCCCTTACCCCGACCGCCCCCGCGCGCCGGTGGCGCCCGCCATCGCGCGCTGGCACGCGCTTGCCTTCTCCGGGCCCGGGCTGGCCGCGTTCTATTGCCTGGGCCTGCTGGGCCTGGTGTCGGTGTCGCACCTGCTGTGGTTCCTGCCCGCCGGCCTGCGCCTGGGCGCGCTGTGGCTGACGCCGACGCGGCGCTGGGCCTGGCTGGCCGCGGGTGAATGGATGGCGATGACCCTGCTGGCCTGGCGGCGCGATTCCGACCTGCTCTCGCTGCGCTCGATCGCGATGACCACCCTTCCCTGGCTGATCTACGCCGCGGTGGTCGCGGTGGTGCGCGGCACCGAGCCGCGCGGCGAGATCGACCGCCCGCGCGCGATGCTGCACCTGCTCGCCAGCGGCCTGCTGGCGGCCGCGCTGGTCTCGCCGGTCCTGCAGCAACTCATGGTCGACGGCAGCGGTCGGCTGGAGGGCATGGCCGGCCTGTTCTCGTTCCTGTACGGCGACTTCATCGGCCAGCTGGTGCTGGCCCCGCTGATGCTGCTGCTCGGCACCGCGGCGGCGCGCCAGCGCCTCGATGCGGCCCTGTGGACCGACGTCGGCCTGCAACTGCTGCTGTCGGTGTCGATCTTCGCGCTGGTGCGGGCGCGCGAGGATCTGGCGCCTTTCCTGGTGCTGCTCGCCTTCGCGCCAATCTTCTTCGTCGCGTTCCGGCGCGGCTGGGAAGGCGCGACGGTGTCGGTGGCGGTGGTCGGGCTGCTGGTCCAGGTATTGATGGAACTGGACATGGTGCCGGTGGACATGCGCGTGCTGCAGCTGGCGCTAGCGGTGGTGGGCGGCGGCGGCCTGGTGCTGGGCGCGGC
>CAMPGW010000100.1 GCA_946885735.1 uncultured Gammaproteobacteria bacterium | reverse complement strand
GGGCGCCAGGTCCTCGGCGACGCGATGCCAGATGTCGACGATCTGCGCGCGCTCGGCGCTGCTGAAGGTGCTGCGGTCGGCGTCGGCGCTGAAGGCCACCGCCGTGTAGCTGGCGCCTCCGCCCCAGGCGGTGTTGGCGAAGGTGTGGCCGTCGAAGTCCAGGTAGACGACGTTGGGCGCGCCCGGCCGGCTATGCAACTGGAAGGCGTCCGCATCCACCCAGGCGGCCGAAACCGTCGAGGTGCTGCGGTTCGCCGACAGCGTGCGCGACGGATCGGGCCGCAGCGTGTCTGCGACGAAGACGCCACCGCCGGCGTCCACGCGCAACTGGTCGAGGTCGGCGCCGGTCAGGTCGAGGCCCTGCAACCAGCGCAGCGCATTGCCCTGCGCGCGCGGAGACAGCGACTCGATGCGACGACGCAGCTGACCCGGGGGGAGGTCGGCGATCGAACGCAGTTGGCCCTTGGCGACCTTGAACGCGCCGTAGCCATGGGTTGGCGTGACCTGCGCGGCGGACGCCGGGGCGGAAAGACCGGCGGCGAGTACGAGCATCGCCATCGGCAAGATCTTCGACATGGTGGTCATGGTGTCCCCTGTGGCCGGCCCCCGCCGGCGTCTGGATCGGCCGGGCCTGCACCCGGTACAAATCTACTACCGGCCGAACATAGCGGCATCCCCCCGTGAACGACAGTGCCCGGGTTCGCAGTTCGCCCCGATGAGATCGGCGGAATTCGGCGCGGCCAGGGAGGGGGTTCGCTACGTTCGGCACTCTCACGAGCGCGTCCTGCAGTGAAGTGCCGACCGGCAGGCCATCCCTGGCCTGCCTACTCCGGAACCCCCTCCCTACCCCCACCGAATCCCGGTCCGACTTTCCGGGCCGCACGAAAAGCAAACCGCTCTTCTCTCGGGGGAGGAAGCGGAGGTCTGGCCGCGCTCGACGAGCGGGTGGGTGGCTTGCGCAGAAGGCCGGGCAGGATGCCCGGCCGGTCGCGACTGAGTTGGCAGGAGCGGCTTACGCCGTCGCGATCAGCGCAAGCCACCCACCCGATCGACGAGCGCCGCGGGACTCAGCTTCCGAGGTTGATCCAGGTGGCTTTGGTTTCGGTGTATTTGCTGAAGGCCTGGAGCGACTTGTCGCGGCCGTTGCCGGACTGCTTGTAGCCCCCGAACGGCGCCGTCATGTCGCCGCCGTCCCAGTAGTTGACCCAGACGCTGCCCGCGCGCAGCTTGCGCGCCACCCGGTGGGCGCGGTTGAGGTCGCGCGTCCACAGTCCCGCGGCCAGGCCGTAGGGTGAGTCGTTGGCGATGCGCAGCGCCTCGTCCTCGCTGTCGAAGGCGATCGCGGCCAACACCGGCCCGAAGATCTCCTCGCGGGAGATCGTCATGTCGGAGCGCACCTCGTCGAACACCGTGGGCTCGATGTAGAAGCCGCCGCTGTCCGACAGGACGCGCTGCCCGCCGAGCGCGAGCCGCGCGCCTTCGGCTTGTCCACCGGCGATGTAATCGAGCACGCGCTGCATCTGGCCCTCGTCCACCATCGCGCCCATCGGCGCGCCGGGCTCGAAGGGATGCCGCGGCTGCATGCCGCGACCACACTCGACGACCTTGGCGATGAACTCGTCGCGGATCGAGCGCTCCACCAGCAGCCGCGACGCGGCGGTGCAGACCTCGCCCTGGTTGTAGAAGATGCCGATCGCCGCCGCCCGCGCCGCGGCGTCGAGGTCGGGCGCATCGGCGAACACCAGGTTCGGGCTCTTGCCGCCGCACTCCATGTAGGCGCGCTTGAGGTTGGAACGACCCGCGCATTGCATCAGGTGCTTGCCCACCGCCGTCGAGCCGGTGAAGACGATGCCGTCCACGTCCATGTGCAGGGCCAGAGGCTCGCCGGCGCCGCGGCCGAAGCCGGGCAGCACGTTGAACACGCCATCGGGAATGCCCGCCTCGATCGCCAGCTCCGCCAGCCGCAGCGCGCTCAGCGGCGACTTCTCGGAGGGCTTGAGGATCACGCTGTTGCCCATCGCCAGCGCCGGCGCGATCTTCCAGGTCGCCATCAGCATCGGGAAGTTCCAGGGCACGATCGCCGCGACCACGCCCAGCGGCTCGTGCGTGACCAGGCCGAGCTCGTCGTGGCCGGTCGGCGCGACCTGGTCGTAGACCTTGTCGATGGCTTCGCCGGTCCAGGCCATGCAGCGCACGCTGGCGGCCACGTCCACCGCCAGCGCGTCGTCCACCGGCTTGCCCATGTCCAGGCTCTCGAGCAGCGCCAGCTCGACGCCGTGCGCCTCGATCAGCTGGGCGAAGCGCACCAGGGTCTTCTTGCGGTGCACCGGCGAGGTCGCCGACCAGCGCCCGTCCTCGAAGGCGGCGCGCGCGACGGCGACCGCACGATCCACGTCCTCTGCCTCGCACTCGGCGACCTTGCACAGCACGCTGCCGTCGATCGGCGTGATGCAGTCGAAGGTCTTGCCTGAGGCGGCGTCCACGAAGCGCCCGTCCACGAAAGCCTGGGTGCGCAGGCGCAACGTCGAGGCGCGGGCTTCCCACTCGGCGCGGGTGGCGGGCTTGTCCATCGCGGGTGTCCTCAGAAGGTGGCGGGCGTGTTGGCGCTGACGATGATGGCGTCGTCGCTGCCGACGTTGCGGAAACGGTGCGGCGTGCGGCTCTCGAAGTAGTAGGCCTCGCCGGGCCCGAGCACCTTCACGCGGTCGCCGACCGTGATCTCGACCTGGCCCTGCACGATCACCCCGCCCTCCTCGCCGTCATGGCTGAGCGAGGTCTCGCCGGTGTCGGTGCCCGGCGGCATCACCTCGCGCAGGATGCACATCTGCCGGTTGCCGCGGCGCGAGCCGACCAGGAAGTAATGGATGTCGTTGTTGCCCACGTCGGGCAACTCTTCGGCGCTGTAATACGGGCCATCGCTGGCGTCGCCGGCCAGGTCGAGCGTGAAGAAATCGGCGAGCGAAATCGGGATGCCATCGAGCACCTTCTTCAGCGATCCGACCGAGGGACTGACCTTGTTCTGTTCGATCAGGGAGATCGTGCTGTTGGTGACACCGACCCGCTTGGCCAGTTCGCGCTGGCTCAGGCCCTTGCTGGTGCGGACGGCGTGCAGGCGGGAACCGATATCCATGACTTCCGACACATGTTGCGAATGATGCGGAATATTTAACACCGGTGGCCTGACTGGTCAATTATTCGAAGCAAACGCTACGGTTGTAAAGTTTATTCAACATTGATAGCGTCTGCGGCATCCCGTTCGCCAGGATGGCCGCGCCATGACCGACCCCTCCTCCCCCTCGCCCGATCCGGCATCTTTCGGCGACCTCTACGAGGCCCAGGCCACCGGCCATCCGGAGCGGATGGATGCGTTCTGGATGCCTTTCAGCGCCAACCGCCAGTTCCGGAAGAACCCGCGCATGCTGGCCAGCGCCAAGGGCATGCATTACCGCACCACCGACGGCCGCGAGATCCTCGACGGTACCGGCGGGCTGTGGTGCTGCAACGCCGGCCACGCGCGGCGACGCATCGTCGAGGCGGTGCAGCGCCAGGTCGAGGTGATGGATTTCGCGCCGACCTTCCAGATGGGCCACCCCCTGCCCTTCGTGCTGGCCGAGCGGCTGGCGAAGATCGCGCCGCCGACGCTCGAGCACGTGTTCTTCACCAATTCCGGCTCCGAGTCGGTGGACACCGCGCTGAAGATCGCGCTGGCTTACCACCGCGCCCGCGGCGAGGGCCAGCGCACCCGCCTGATCGGCCGCGAGAAGGGCTACCACGGCGTCGGCTTCGGCGGCATCTCGGTCGGCGGCATGGTCAACAACCGCAAGTTCTACGGCGCGATGCTGCCCGGCGTGGACCACCTGCGCCATACCCTGGACATGGATCGCAACCGCTTCAGCCGCGGCCTGCCCGCGCATGGCGCGGAACTGGCGGACGACCTCGAACGGCTGGTGCAGCTGCACGACGCCTCCACCATCGCCGCGGTGATCGTCGAGCCGATCTCCGGTTCGGCCGGCGTGGTGCTGCCGCCGGAGGGCTACCTCAAGCGCCTGCGCGAGATCTGCGACCGCCACGGCATCCTGCTGATCTTCGACGAGGTCATCACCGGTTTCGGGCGCGTCGGCAAGGCCTTCGCGGCGCAGCGCTTCGGCGTCACGCCCGACCTGATGACCACCGCCAAGGGTCTGACCAATGGCAGCGTGCCGATGGGCGCGGTGTTCGTCTCGCAGAAGGTGCACCAGGCCTTCATGCTCGGTCCGGAAGGCATGATCGACCTGTTCCATGGCTACACCTACTCGGGCCATCCGCTGGCCTGTGCGGCCGCGTTGGCGACGCTCGACACCTATGCCGAGGAGAACTTGTTCGAGAAGGCGATCGAACTCGGCGGCTATTGGGAGGAGAAGATCCACGCCCTGCGCGAGCTGCCGAACGTCGTGGACATCCGCAACTTCGGCCTGATCGGCGCGATCGAGCTGGCGGTGCGCGACGGCACGCCGGGCGCGCGCGGCTACGAGGCCTTCACCCGCGCCTTCCATGACAAGGACCTGCTGATCCGCACCACCGGCGACGTGATCGCGCTGTCGCCGCCGCTGATCCTGGACAGGGGCCACGTGGACGAGATCTTCGGGCGCGTGGGCGAGGCCATCCGCGAGACCGCCTGAACCGGCCGCGGGGTCCTCTGACTGGCGGCCGCCCCGGTACAATGGGCGGCTGGCTTCGAAGCCGGATCATCCAAAAGACAACGCATCGCCCCGGGAGGGCAAAGCAATGCTTATCGGCGTCCCCAAGGAAATCAAGAACCACGAGTACCGCATCGGCCTGACCCCGGCCGGCGCGCGCGAGCTCGAAGCCCATGGCCACCAGGTCGTCGTGCAGAAGGACGGTGGCAAGTCCATCGGCCTGACCGACGAGATGTACCGCAAGGCCGGCGCCGACATCTGGGACAGCGCCGAGGAAATCTTCGCCCGCTGCGACATGATCATCAAGGTCAAGGAGCCGCAGCCCAACGAATGCGCGATGCTGCGCCCGGGCCAGATCCTCTACACCTACCTGCACCTGGCGCCGGATCCGGACCAGACCGCCGCACTGGTGAAGTCCGGCGCGACCTGCATCGCGTATGAAACCGTAACCGACCGCAACGGCGGCCTGCCGCTGTTGGCTCCCATGTCGGAAGTGGCCGGCCGCATGTCCATCCAGGCCGGCGCGCACGCGCTGGAGAAGGCCCAGGGCGGCTCCGGCGTGCTGCTGGGCGGCGTGCCGGGCGTGAAGCCGGCCGAGGTCATGGTGATCGGCGGCGGCGTGGTCGGCTTGAATGCCGCGCGCATGGCGATGGGCCTCAATGCGCACGTCACCATCCTCGACCGCTCGCTCGCGCGTCTGAAGGAAATCGACGACCTCTACGGCGATCGCCTGACCACCATCTACTCCACGCATGACGCCATCGAGGAGCGCCTGCCGTACACCGACCTGGTGATCGGTGCGGTGCTGATCCCCGGTGCCGCCGCGCCCAAGCTGATCTCGCGCAGCCAGCTCTCGCTGATGCGCCCGGGCTCGGTGCTGGTGGACGTGGCGATCGACCAGGGCGGCTGCTTCGAGACCTCGCATGCGACCACGCACCAGGAGCCGACGTACGAAGTCGACGGCGTCATCCACTACTGCGTGGCCAACATGCCGGGCGGCGTGGCCCGGACCTCGACCTTCGCGCTGACCAACGCCACCCTGCCCTTCGCGGTGGCGATCGCCAACAAGGGCGCGCGCCAGGCGATGCTCGACGATCCGCACCTGCTCAACGGCCTGAACGTGCACGCCGGCAAGGTGACCTACCAGGCCGTTGCGCGCGACCTCGGCTACGAATACGTGCCGGCCGCGCAGGCGCTGGGGTGAGCCATGGCTGAGCCGACGCTCGCGCACTTCATCCGCGGCGCCGCCGCGGAAGGATGCAGCGGGCGCTTCGGCGAGGTGTACGACCCGGCCACCGGCCGGGTCACGGCGCGGGTGCCGCTGGCCTCGCGCGATGAAGTCGGCGCCGCGGTTTCGGCCGCGGCCGCCGCGTTTCCCGCCTGGGCCGCGACCACCCCGCTCAACCGCGCGCGGGTGATGTTCCGCTTCAAGGCATTGCTCGAGTCGCACGCGGACGAAATCGCCGCCGCGATCACCGCCGAGCACGGCAAGGTGCTGTCGGATGCGCGCGGCGAGCTGACCCGCGGCATCGAAGTCGTGGAGTTCGCCTGCGGCATCCCGCAGCTGCTCAAGGGCGAGCACTCGATCAACGTCGGCGGCGGCGTGGACAGCTGGAGCCAGCTGGCGCCGCTGGGCGTCGTGGCCGGCATCACGCCGTTCAACTTCCCGTGCATGGTACCGATGTGGATGTTTCCGGTGGCCATCGCCTGCGGCAACACCTTCGTGCTGAAACCTTCGGAGCGTGATCCCGGCCCGCCGCTGATCCTGGCGCGGCTGCTGAAGGAAGCCGGCCTGCCCGACGGCGTGTTCAACGTCGTGCACGGCGACAAGGAGGCGGTGGACGCGCTGCTGGAGGATCCGCGCGTGCAGGCATTGAGTTTCGTCGGCAGCACGCCGATCGCCGAGTACATCTATGCGAAGGGCTGCGCGGCGGGAAAGCGCGTGCAGGCGCTGGGCGGTGCCAAGAACCACATGGTGGTGATGCCCGACGCCGACCTCGACCAGGCCGCCTCGGCGCTGATGGGCGCGGGCTATGGCTCGGCCGGTGAGCGCTGCATGGCGATCTCGGTGGCGGTGTGCGTCGGCGATGCCACTGCCGATGCACTGGTGGCGAAGCTCAAGCCGATGGTCGAGGCCTTGCGCGTCGGTCCCGGCTGCGTGGGCGATCCGGACATGGGGCCGCTGGTGACCGGGGCGCATCGCGACAAGGTACGGGCCTACGTGGACGCGGGCGTGGCCGAGGGCGCGGACCTGGTCGTGGACGGTCGCGGCTTGAAAGTGGCGGGCCACGAGGACGGTTTCTTCCTTGGCGGCTGCCTGTTCGACCGCGTCACGCCGGACATGTCCATCCATCGCGAGGAAATCTTCGGCCCGGTGCTGAGCGTGGTGCGCGTGCCGGACTTCAACGCCGCGGTCGCACTGGTCAACGGCCACGAATACGGCAACGGCAGCGCCATCTTCACCCGCGACGGCGACAGCGCGCGCCAGTACGTGCAGCAGGTCGAGGCTGGCATGGTCGGCGTCAACGTGCCGATTCCGGTGCCGATGGCCTTCCACAGCTTCGGCGGCTGGAAGCGCTCGCTGTTCGGCCCGCTGCACATGCACGGCCCCGACGGCGTGCGTTTCTACACCCGCATGAAGACCGTCACCGCGCGCTGGCCCACCGGCATCCGCGCCGGCGCCGAATTCAGCATGCCGACGATGAAATAAGGATCACGCCCTTCCGGTGAGTCTCGTCCCGGCGTTTGCCAGCCTCGGCTGGCGGGAATGACGAGAACCAGCATCGGAGTTTTTTGCCGTGACCGACGAGAAATCCACCGCAACCGCCAGCCATTCGGACCTGGCCTTCACCCGCACCGACGCCTACGACACCCGCGCCGAGCCGACCTATGGCGGCGCGCTGAGCTTCCTGCGACGGCGTTACAGCAAGGACCTGGCGGGCGTTGACGTCGCCGTCGTCGGCGTGCCCTTCGACCTGGCCACGACCAACCGGCCGGGCACGCGCTTGGGGCCGCGCGGCATCCGCGCCGCCTCGGCCTCGCTGGCCTGGTGCCGGCCCTATGCCTGGGACTTCGACCCCTTCGACCGCCTGCACGTGGTGGATTGGGGCGACGTGTTCTTCGACATGGGCGAGCCGCACAAGGCGCCCGGCGTGATCCGCGCGCAGTACGACCGGTTCGTCGCCGCGGGCGTCACCCCGCTCAGCCTCGGCGGCGACCACTTCATCAGCTACCCGATCATCGAGGCGCTGCAGGCGCGGCACGGTCCGCTGTCGCTCATCCACTTCGACGCCCACAGCGACACCTGGCGCGATGCGGAAGGCCGGGTGGACCACGGCACGATGTTCTTCCACGCCGCGCGGCGCGGCTACGTGGATCCCTCGCGCTCGATCCAGCTGGGCATGCGCACGCACAACGACGAGGACCACGGTTTCCGTGTGCTGGACGCGCGTTGGCTGCACGCCAACGGCGTTGACGCGGCGATCGCGGCAATCCACGAGCGCGTCGGCAACCATCCTTGTTACGTAAGCTTCGACATCGACTTCCTGGATCCCGCCTACGCCCCGGGGACCGGCACCCCGGTGGTCGGCGGCTTCAGCACGCACGATGCCTTGAGGCTAGTGCGCGGCCTGGCGGGATTGCAGATCGTCGGCATGGACGTGGTGGAGGTGTCGCCGCCCTACGATTCTTCGGAGATCACCGCGCTGGCCGGCGCCTCGATCGCGCAGGAACTGCTGGCGGCGCACGCCAGCCGCTTCCCGCCGCGCTGAGGCCTCAGGACTTCAGCCGGTCGCCGAAATAGTCCTCGAGCTTGTCGACCTTCGGCCGCGACACGAACTGGATATACGCCTGCCCCGGATTGAGGTCGGCGTAATTGTGGTGGTAGCTCTCGGCGACGAAAAACGCTTCCAGAGGTTCGACGGTCGTGGCGATCGGCCCGTTGAACACCTTGGCCGCATCCAGCTGCGCGATGTACGCCTCGGCCACGTGCCGCTGCGCGTCGTCGAGCGCGAACACCGCCGAGCGGTACTGTGTGCCGACGTCGTTGCCCTGCCGGTCCTTCTGCGTCGGGTCGTGCGCCACGGCGAAGAACACTTTCAACAACTGGCCGAAGCTGGTGCCGGCCGGGTCGTAGGTGATGCGGATGACCTCGGCATGGCCGGTGCGGCCGCTGCACACGGCCTTGTAGTTGGCGGTGTCGGC
>CAMPGW010000099.1 GCA_946885735.1 uncultured Gammaproteobacteria bacterium | reverse complement strand
GCCGCCCGGCCGGATTGACTGGCCACGGACGGCCTTGTCGAATCCGGGCAGCGCGCCAGCCACCCCCGCCGCCGCCAAACGTTCGACGATGCCAACCGGGCTGGTCTGGGGCTTCGCGCGCGGCTAGAGTCCGCTCAGGCCCGTGGAGTTCTTCATGTTCGACACCTTCATCACGTTGGACTGCAACGGCCGGCCGCTGGCGCTCGACCGGCCGCGGATCATGGGCATCGTCAACGTCACGCCGGATTCGTTTTCCGATGGCGGCGCGCATGCATCCGTCGAGGCGGCGATCGCGCACGGGCTGGCCCTGGCCGAGGCCGGCGCCGACATCCTCGACGTGGGCGGCGAGTCCACTCGGCCGGGCAGCCAGCCGGTACCGGAAGCCGAGGAACTCGCGCGCGTGATCCCGGTGATCGAGGGCCTGCACGCGCGCTGCGCGCTGCCGATCTCGGTGGACACCAGCAAGCCCGGCGTCATGCGCGCGGCCGTGGCCGCGGGCGCCGGCATGGTCAACGACGTGCACGCCTTGCGGCTCGACGGGGCGATGGACGCAGCCGCCGCCCTCGGCGTGCCGGTCTGCCTGATGCACATGCTCGGCGAGCCGGGAACGATGCAGGACGACCCGCGCTACGAGGACGTGGTGGCCGAGGTGCACGGCTTCTTCAACCAGCGCCTGTTCGCCTGCCAGATGGCCGGCATCGATCGCAAGCGCCTGCTGGTGGATCCTGGTTTCGGCTTCGGCAAGACGCTCGAGCACAACCTGCGCCTGCTGGCCCAGTTGTCGCGTTTCGTCGAGCTCGGCGTGCCGGTGCTCGCCGGCGTGTCGCGCAAGGGCATGATCGGACAGTTGACGGGACGGCCGGTGGATCAGCGCGAAGTCGGTTCCGCGGTGGCCGCGGTGATCGCGGTGCAGAACGGCGCGATGCTGGTGCGGGTGCACGACGTCGCTGCGACGGCCGACGCGCTCAAGGTCTGGGCGGCGGTCGCGGCGCAACCGGCGCCCGCCCGCAAGCCGGCGCCGCCGTCGGCGCCGCGCTGGCCGGACGACGACTAGCCTGCGGCCAGTCGTTCGCGGAACGCGCGCACGCGCGGGTCGATCACCCGCCGCCAGGCCGGCGGAAACAGCGCGAGCACGAACATCGCCGAATAGCCGCCCGGCAACTGCGGTGCGTCCGGGTGGTGGCGCAACACCGGGTAGCGGCGCTTGGGAAAGGCGTGGTGGTCGGAGTGGCGCTGCAACTGGAACAGCATCAGGTTCGACAGCGCGTAATCCGAGTTCCAGGAATGCAGGTGGGTCGTGCGCTCGAAGCGTCCATCCGCCGTCATCGAGCGCTCCAGGCCGTAATGCTCGATGTAGTTGATCACCTCGAGCGCGCCCGCGGCGCACAGTCCCTGCACGAAGAAGAACGCCAAGCCGATCGGCCCCAGCCAGGCGGCGAACGCGGCGGCCAACGCCAGCCAGCAGGCCGTCCATCCCAGCAGTTCGTTGCGCGGCGACCACCACGGCAGCCCGCGTGCGTGCAGGCGCGCGGCCTCGAGCGTCCACGCGGCGCGGGTGTTGCGCCACAGCGCGCGCGGCAGGAAATCCCACAGCGACTGGCCCAGCGGTGCACTCGACGCGTCCTGCGGCGTGGCCACGTGGACGTGGTGCCCGCGCAGGTGCTCGACCTTGAACCCGTGGTAGCCCACGCTCGCGAGCAGCAGCCCGCCCACCGCCGGCTCCAGGCGCCCGGATTTGTGGATCAGCTCGTGGGCGGTGTTGATGGCGAGGATGCCGCCCACCACGCCCTGGGACAGGACCCATCCCAGCATCCCGAGTGCACCCATGCCTGCCTGCACGAACCGCGCCGCCGACCACGCGAGCACGCCGAGATGCACGGGCAAGGCCAGCAGGGTGAGGCCGCGGAACCACGGGCGCATCGCCACCTCGCGCTCCGATTCGCGCGGCACGTTCGTCGGGTCGCGGCCGAGCAGGGTGTCCGCCGCGGGCAGGATCACGAACAGGAAGAGCAGCGGGTACCAGGCGGCCAGGTCCGGCTGGCCGGTGCGCGATCCCAGCCAGGCCGCCAGCGGCATCTGCGCCGGCACCAGGAACACGAGGGCGAATCCGCTGGCCTTGGCCCGGTCCATGGCGCCAGCATACGCGCGCCCGCCACGCCGGCAAGGCCGGGACCGGTTAAGCTCGCGCCACCCCACCGGAGCCGCGCGCATGCCGTCCATCTCGCCGCTGACCATCACCTTCGCGCTCTACATCCTGGCCATGGTCGGCATTGGCTTCGTCGCCTGGCGACGCACCCGCAGCCTCGACGACTACATCCTGGGCGGGCGCTCGCTGGGCAGCTTCGTCACCGCGCTGTCGGCGGGCGCGTCGGACATGAGCGGCTGGCTGCTGCTCGGCCTGCCGGGCGCGATGTACGCCGGCGGCCTGTCGGAAGGCTGGATCGCGGTCGGACTGGTGATCGGCGCCTGGTGCAACTGGAAGTACGTGGCAGGTCCGCTTCGCGTGTACACCGAGCGCAGCCGCAACGCGCTCACGCTGCCGGACTACTTCACCCACCGCTTCGAGGATCGCAGCAAGCTGCTGCGCATTCTGTCGGCGGTGGTGATCCTGGTGTTCTTCGCCATCTATTCGGCCTCAGGCATCGTTGCCGGCGCGCGCCTGTTCGAGTCGGTGTTCGGCGTCCCCTACGCGCAGGCGCTGTGGGTGGGCGCCGCCGCCACGATCCTCTACACGATGGTGGGCGGCTTCCTCGCGGTGAGCTGGACCGACACCGTGCAGGCCACGCTGATGATCTTCGCGCTGGTGCTCACGCCGATCGTGGTGGTGATCGCGACCGGCGGCCCGGCGGCGAGCCTGGCCGTGATCGAGCAGGCCAACCCGGCCAACGTGGACTGGCTGCGCGGCGCGAGCGTGGTGGGCATCATCTCGTTGCTGGCCTGGGGCCTGGGCTACTTCGGCCAGCCGCATATCCTCGCGCGCTTCATGGCCGCCGATTCGGTGAAGTCCATTCCTGCGGCGCGTCGCATCGGCATGACCTGGATGGTGCTGTGCCTGGGCGGCGCGATGGCGGTCGGGTTCTTCGGCATCGCCTGGTTCGCGGCGCACCCCGACCAGGCGGCGGCGGTGCAGGCCAATCCCGAGCGCGTGTTCATCGCCCTCTCGCAGGTGCTGTTCAACCCGTGGGTCGCCGGCATCCTGCTGTCGGCGATCCTGGCCGCGATCATGAGCACGCTCAGCTGCCAGTTGCTGGTGTGCTCGAGCGCGCTGACCGAGGATTTCTACAAGGGCTTCCTGCGCCGCGACGCCGGCCAGGCCGAACTGGTGTGGGTCGGTCGCCTGACGGTGCTGCTGGTGGCGCTGGTGGCGATCTGGATGGCCTCCGACCCCGATAGCCGCGTGCTCGGGCTGGTGAGCTACGCCTGGGCTGGCTTCGGCGCGGCCTTCGGTCCGGTGGTGTTGTTCTCGCTGGGCTGGAAGCGGATGACGCGCAACGGCGCGCTCGCCGGCATGGTGCTCGGTGCAGCGACGGTGCTGCTGTGGAAGCAGGGCGGGTGGTTCGGGCTTTACGAAATGGTGCCCGGCTTCATCTTCGCCAGCGTGGCGATCGTGGTGGGCAGCCTGCTCGGCCCGCCGCCGTCGCCGGCCATGGCGAACACCTTCGACGCGGTGCGCGACGAACTGCACCAGGCCGGCGCCTGAGCGATGGATCCGCGCGAGGACGCGCGCCCGCTCGCCATCGCGCTGATGGGGCCGACGGCCTCGGGCAAGACCGCGCTGGCGCTCGACTGGGCGCGGCAACTCGACACCGAGGTCATCAGCGTGGACTCTGCGCTGGTCTACCGCGGACTCGACATCGGCGCGGCGAAACCCGACGCAGATACCCTGCGTCGCATCCGCCACCACCTGGTGGACGTGCGCGACCCGCACGAGCCGTATTCGGCCGCCGATTTCGCCGCCGATGCGCTGGCGGCGATGCGCGAGCTGTCCGCGCAAGGGCGCGTTCCGTTGCTCGCCGGCGGCACGATGCTCTACTTCCACGCCTTGCTGCACGGCCTGTCGCCGATGCCCGCCGCCGATCCGATGCTGCGCGGGCAGCTGGCGGCCGAGCTGGCGACGCGCGGCGCGGCGGCCCTGCATGCCGAACTGCAGGCGGTCGACGCCGAGGCCGGGGCCCGCATCCACGCCAACGATCCGCAACGCCTGCTGCGCGCGCTCGAGGTATTCCGCCTCACCGGCCGGCCGATCAGCGAATGGCACCGCGAGGCGAGGGTGGACGGCATCGGCTTCCGCGTGTTGCGGCTCGTGCTCGCGCCCGCCGACCGGGCGGTCCTGCATGCACGCATCGAGGCGCGCTTCGACGCGATGCTCGAGGCGGGGTTGCTCGACGAAGTGGCGCGGCTGCGCGCGGACCCGCGCCTGCACCCGGACCTGCCCTCGATGCGCGCGGTCGGCTATCGCCAGGCCTGGCGTTTCCTCGACGGCGGGCAGCCGGAGGCGGCGTTCCGTTCCGCCGCGGTCGCCGCCACCCGGCAGCTGGCCAAGCGCCAGCTCACCTGGCTTCGCGGCGAGTTGGATGCGCGCTGGCTCGATCCGCTCGCCGACCGCGCTGAACTGGAGTTCGCCCTCGGGCGCTTCGTCACTCGCCGCTAACCGCCGGGGCGTGTAAAGTGCCTCTTCCTTGGCGGCCTGGACCCTTTGGCCGCGGCCCGCACGATGGTGCGGAAATAATAAGAACCGGAGTCCTTCGCATGACCAAAGGCCAATCCCTGCAAGATCCCTTCCTGAATGCCCTGCGCCGCGAGCGTGTTCCCGTGGCCGTGTACCTGGTCAACGGCATCAAGCTGCAAGGCACCATCGAAAGCTTCGACCAGTTCGTCGTGCTGTTGCGCAACACGGTCAGCCAGATGGTCTACAAGCACGCGATCTCCACCGTGGTGCCGGCGCGCAACGTGCGCATGGGGCCGGGCGGTGGCGAGGTCGCGCCGGCCACGGCGGGCGGCGACGGCGACGACGCCGGCCGCGACGAGTAGCGCTTGGCGGACCGAAGCACCGAGCGCACGCCCGAGAAAGCCCTGCTGGTGCAACCGCACGCGCCGGGCCGCCAGGACCCCGCGCTGCTGGAGGAATTCGGCGAGCTCGCCCGTTCGGCGGGCGCCGAGGTCGTGGGCCACGTCATGGCCCGCGTCGAACGACCGAGCGCCGGCACCTACCTGGGCAGCGGCAAGGTCGAGGAGCTGAAGGCGGCCTGCGACGCCACCGGCGCCGACCTGGTCCTGTTCAACCAGACCCTGAGCCCGGTGCAGGAACGCAACCTCTCCAGTGCGCTCGAGCGCCGCGTAGTGGACCGCACCGGACTGATCCTGGACATCTTCGCGCAGCGCGCCGTCTCCCACGAGGGCAAGCTGCAGGTCGAACTTGCGCAGCTGCGTCACCTGGGGGCGCGGCTGGTGCGTGCGCACGCCGGGCTCGACAGCCAGCGCGGCGGCGCCATCGGCCTGCGCGGTCCCGGCGAGACGCGGCTGGAAACCGATCGCCGCCTGATCCAGCGCCGGCGGCTGCAACTGGAGGAGCGCCTGGAGAAGGTCGAGGTGCAACGCGCGACGATGCGCCGTTCGCGCCTGCGCAACGCCATACCGCGCGTGGCCCTCGTCGGCTACACCAATGCCGGCAAGTCGACCCTGTTCAACGCACTGACCGGATCGCGGGTGGTCGCCGAGGACAAGTTGTTCGCCACCCTCGACCCGACCGTGCGCCGGCTCGACACGGCGGCGGGAGCGGTGGCCTTGTCCGATACCGTCGGCTTCGTCCGCGACCTGCCGCATGACCTGGTCGCCGCTTTCCGCTCGACCCTGTCGGAGGCCCGCGATGCCGACCTGCTCCTGCACGTGGTGGACGCCGCGGACGAGGCGCGCGACGAGCGCATCGGCCAGGTGGATGCGGTGCTGGCCGAGATTGGCGCGGGCGAGATCCCGCAGTTGCTCGTGTTCAACAAGATCGACCGGCTGGAAGGCGTGCTGGCGCACCGTGACCCCGCGACGGACCCGATCGCCGGCGCCGGGTCGCGCGAGCGGATCTGGCTGTCGGCCGCCAGCGCCGCCGGGCTGGACCTGCTGCGGGAATCCCTGGCGCGACGCTTCGGCGACCGCCAGGTCAGCGGCGAGCTGCGCCTGGCGCCTGCCGACGGCCGATTCCGGGCGCGCCTGCATGGGCTCGGCGTGGTGCGCGGCGAGCAATCCGACGAGCAGGGTTGGCGGCTCCAGGTCGAACTGCCGCTGGGCCTGGCCGAGCGCTTGGCCGACGAAGCCGGCGGTCATTTGTTGCAGCCGCTCTTGCTTGTTGGCCCCGGCGCCCCTACCTACAATCCCGACACTCACTGAAACGGCCGCGTCCTCGCGTCCGGATGGAGCACGAATGGCCTGGAATCAGCCTGGCAAGGGCGGCAAGCCCGCCTGGGGCGGCAAGGGGAGCGGCGGTGGCGGCGGAGGCGGCCTGGACGGCCTGTTCCAGCGCCTGCGCGACTTCATGGGCGGCGGCGGTGGTAATCCGCTGGCCTGGGTGTTGCCCCTGATCGGCCTGTTCCTGGTCTTCAACAGCTTCAAGCTGGTGGACGAGCGCCAGCGCGGCGTCGTGCTGCGCTTCGGCGAGTTCAACCGGATCATGACCCCGGGCCCGAACTTCAAGTGGCCCTGGCCGGTGGAAACCGTGACGATCGTGGACGCCACCCGCATCGAGGGCCTCGACGACCAGGTGCGCGTGCTGACCCGGGACGAGAACATCGTCGACATCAAGTTCAACGCCCAGTACCAGATCAGCGACCCGCGGCTGTTCCTGTACGCCTTCCGCGACGACCTGAGCGTGGACGGCCGCGTCATGCAGGGCCGCGAGACCTTGCAGAACGCCGCCGAGAGCGCGGTGCGCGAGGTGGTCGGCAACAACACCATGGACACGGTGCTGTTCGAACGCAGCCGGCTGATCACCGCCGCCCGCGACCACCTGCAGGAATCGCTCGACCTGTACCGCACCGGCCTGAAGGTGACCGGCTTCACCCTGCAGAACGCGCGCCCGCCGGAAGAGGTGAAGAACGCCTTCGACGACGCCATCAGCGCGCGCGAGGACAAGAACCGCATCGAGAGCGAGGCCCGCGCCTACGCCAGCAAGATCGTGCCCGAGGCGCGCGGCGCCGCCGAGCGCATCCGCGCGCAGTCCGAGGGCTACCGGCAAGCGACCATCGCCAAGGCCGAGGGTGACGCGCGGCGGTTCACGCTGCTGGTGGGCGAGTACCGCAAGGCGCCCGAGGTCACCCGCAAGCGCCTCTACCTGGAGACCATGCAGCAGGTGCTCGCGGCCAACCAGAAGGTGATGACCGGTCGCGACAACAACATCCTGTACCTGCCCATGGGCCAGGGCGGGCCGTCCGGCGCCGCCGCGGCAGCCGCGGCGCTGCCGCAACTGCCGCCGGTGCAGGCCACCGCCGATGATTCCGAGGACACCGGCACGCGCCCCGCGCGTCCCGCACGAGAGAGGGGCCGCTGATGCGCACTCCCACCGGGCTACTGCTCGCCATCGCCGCCGCGCTGTTCGTCCTGTTCAGCTCGGTCTTCATCGTCAACGAGAGCCAGACCGCGATCGTGCTCAACCTCGGCAAGGTCGTGCGCAGCGACCTCAAGCCCGGCCTGCACTTCAAGTGGCCGCTGGTGGAGGAGGTGCGCAAGTTCGATCGCCGCATCCTTTCCCTCGACGACGCCCCGGAGCGCTACCTGACCGCGGAGAAGAAGGACGTGGAGATCGACTTCTTCGTGAAGTGGCGGATCTCCGACGTGACCACCTTCTATCGCGTCGCCAGCGGCGGCGACGAGGGTGCGGCGAAGGCGCGACTGGCTCCCATCGTGAAGAACGCGCTGCGCAACGAGATCAACCAGCTCGACCTGGTGGCCGTGGTGTCCAGCGGGCGCTCGAACCTGACCTCGCGCCTGCTCAAGAACATCAACGCCAGCGCGGCGACCCTGGGCATCCAGGTGCTGGACGTGCGCATCAAGCGCATCAACCTGCCGCAGGACAGCGACATCCTGGTTTCGGTGTTCAACCGCATGCGCGCCGAGCGCGCGCGGGTGGCCAACCAGCTGCGCGCCGAGGGCGAGCAGGCGGCGCAGGGCATCCGCGCCGAGGCGGAGCGCGAGCGGCAGGTGCTGCTGGCCGACGCCGAGCGCGAGGCGCAGGTCAAGCGCGGTGAGGGCGATGCCCGCGCGGCCGAGATCTATGCCGGCGCCTACGGCCAGGACGCCGAGTTCTACGGCTTCTACCGCAGCCTGGAGGCCTATCGCAATTCGCTGGCGGACGGCCGCACCACCCTGGTGCTGGACCCGGACTCCGAGTTCCTGCGCTATTTCGGCCGCGACAACCGCTGACCGATGCCGGACCTGTGGGCGGCGCTGTGCCTGATGCTCCTGTTCGAGGGGCTGCTGCTGTTCGCCGTCCCCGACGCCTGGAAGCGCACGATCGTCGAACTGGTCCGCCAGCCTTCGGTGCGCCTGCGCACCGTCGGCGGGGTAATGGTCATCATCGGCCTGGTCGGCCTGTACCTGGTGCGCGGCGGCCGCTGAGACACGCCCGCGAGCGCGCCGCGACACGCGTATAATACCGAAAAGCCGGGGCTCCTCCGGCTTTTTCCATGATGGAGCGGGTCGAAATGGGTCAGTCAGTGGTGGTGCTGGGCGCCCAGTGGGGCGACGAGGGCAAGGGCAAGATCGTCGACCTGCTCACCGAGCGCATCGGTGCGGTCGTGCGTTTCCAGGGCGGCCACAACGCCGGCCATACGCTGGTGATCAACGGCCACAAGACCGTCCTCCACCTGATTCCCTCCGGCATCCTGCGCGAAGGCGCGCTGTGCCTGATCGGCAATGGCGTGGTGCTGTCGCCGGCGGCCTTGAAGAAGGAGATCGCCGAGCTCGAGGCGACCGGCGTGGACGTGCGCTCGCGGCTGAGGATCAGCCCGGCGACGCCGCTGATCATGCCCTACCACATCGCCCTCGACCAGGCGCGCGAGAAGGCTGCCGGCGGCAAGGCCATCGGCACCACCGGCCGCGGCATCGGCCC
>CAMPGW010000098.1 GCA_946885735.1 uncultured Gammaproteobacteria bacterium | reverse complement strand
CTCCTGATTCCGGCCGCAGCCGCGGCCGGCTGGCTGGCAGGCCGGCGCGGCGGCGAGATCAAGGGCGGGGCGCGCGTGTCGCGCCTGTCCAACACCTACTTCCGCGGCCTGAACTATCTGCTCAATGAGCAGCAGGACAAGGCGATCGAGATATTCCTGCAGATCGCCGAAGTGGACAAGGACACGGTCGAGACGCAATTCGCGCTCGGCCACCTGTTCCGCCGCCGCGGCGAAGTCGACCGCGCGATCCGCCTGCACCAGAACCTGGTGGCCCGCATCGGGTTGTCCGAGGAACAGAAGACGCGCGCGGTGCTCGCGCTGGGCGAGGACTACATGCGCGCCGGCTTGCTCGATCGCGCCGAGACCCTGTTCACCGACCTGGTGAAGATGGGCGTGCATGCCCCGCAGGCCCTGCGGCAGCTGATCGCGATCTACCAGTTCGAGCGTGACTGGTACAAGGCGATCGACCATGCGCTGGAGTACGAGAAGACCTCCGGCGAGTCCATGGGCAAGGTGATCGCGCACTTCTACTGTGAGCTCGCCGAGAAGGCGCGCCTGGAGAACCGCGGCGATCTCGCGCGGGAGGAGATCGGCCGTGCCTACGCCGCCGACAGCAACAGCGTGCGCGCCGGCGTGATCGAGGGCCGCCTCGAACTGGCCGAGGGCAACGACGCCGCCGCCATCCGGGCCTTCGAGCGGGTGGCGCGCCACGACATCGAATTCCTGCCCGAGATCCTCGGCCCCCTGCTGGCCTGTTACGAGCGTCGCGGCGAGACCGCGCGCGCGCGCGGCTTCCTGCAGGAGATGATCGAGCACTACCCCGGGGTTTCGCCGGTGCTGGCACTGGCGCAGCTGATCCAGCGCGACGAGGGCATCGGTGCGGCGCAGGCGTTCCTCGCGCGGCAGTTGCAGCAACGGCCCTCGATCCGCGGCGAGGCCGCGTTGATCGACCTGAGCATCGACAATCCCGGCGACGATCCGGCCGAGTCCCTGCGCACGCTCAAGCAGATCACCGACCAGCTGGTCGTGCGCACCAACAGCTATCGCTGCCAGCGCTGTGGTTTCGGTGCGCGTGCCCACCACTGGCAATGCCCGAGCTGCAAGCACTGGGGCACCATCAAGCCCCTGCACAGCGCCGCGGGGGAGTGATGGTCGAACCGATGGAAGCCGCCATCGGCGCAGCGGTTGCCGCCGCCTGCAGTGCTGCCCTGACCGCGGGCTGGACCGTGCTCGCGCGCCGGCGCCGGCTGCTGGATGCGCCCGGCGCACGCAGGCTGCATGCGCAGCCCACGCCGCGCGGCGGCGGCATCGGCATCGCCGTCGTCGCCGTGCTGGTGTTCGCGCTGTGGTCGGGGTCGATGGCGATGGCGGCCGGCGTCGCCTTGTTCGCACTGGTCGGCCTGGCCGACGACCTGTGGTCGCCGCAGGCCGCGACCAAGCTCATGCTTCAGCTCATCGCCGCGGGCCTGGTGGCCTCCGGCGCGGGGCTGGTGGACTGGCCGGCGTGGGCGGCCGTCACCCTGGCACTGGCCTACCTCGTCAACGCCTTCAACTTCATGGACGGAAGCAATGGACTGCTGGCCCTGCAGGGCCTGGTGCTTGCCATCGCGATCGCGGCGTGGCCGGGCCAGCACGAAGGCCTTGCACTCGCCGGCTGGGCCCTGGCCGGCGCCTGCCTGGGCTTCCTGCCCTTCAACCTTCCGACCGCGCGGGTCTTCCTGGGTGATGTCGGCAGCCATGCGATCGGCGCGGCGGCGGGCAGCCTGCTCCTGCTGTCCTGCCTGCATGGCTCGGTGCCCGTGCCCGCTGCGCTGCTCATGCTGACGCCGCTGCTGGTCGACACGGGGCTGACCCTGGCGCGCCGCGCGGTGGCGGGAAAGCCGGTGTGGCGGGCGCATCGCGAACACCTGTACCAGTACGCGGTCCGAAGTGGACATTCGCACCTGCAGGTCGCAATCGGGTACGCGGCCTGGACGGCCGCCAGCGTCGCATTGGCCCTTGCCGCACTCAGTCTGCGTTCAACTTCCGTTATGTGGGCAGTTCTTATCCTGAACGCGATGGCCGGCGCGGCGGCATACTCCGGCATGCGGCGGCATTGGCTGCGGACCAGACGGCAGGGGGTGGTGTAGTGGCGAGGCGTTGGCCCTGGATCGCGCACCTGCCGCGCCTGCTGGTCGTCCTGCACGACCTGCTGATGGTTGCCGCGACCTGGCTGTTGCTGCGCTGGCTGGCCGGGCAGGCCGGCGCGCCGCCTTCCGCCTTCCTGGTGCGCGAACTCCTCATCGCCGTGCTCATCCAGGGCATCGTGTTCTGGCGGGTTGGCCTCTATCGCGGCGTCTGGCGCTTCGCCAGCATGCCCGACCTCGTCAACATCGCCAGCGCGGCCTTCATCGGGCTGCTGCTCATCGTCCCGGCCTACATGGTGCTCGGCATGTTGCCGCAGGTCCCGCGCCGGGTGCTGGTGCCGTACGCGCCGTTCCTGATCCTCGGACTGGGCCTGCCGCGCCTGGTGTACCGACTGTGGAAGGACAACAGCCTCGCGCAATCGCGCAAGGCGGACGCCACCCGCATCCTCATCCTGGGGGCAGGGCGCGCAGGAGAAATGTTGCTGCGCGAGTTGCGCGCCCAGGACCGCTACCACCCGGTGGGCCTGCTCGACGACACCGTCGTGCTCAAGGGCGCGAAGATCCAGGGCGTACAGGTGCTCGGGACGCTCGACGAACTCGAGCGGGTCGCCCGCGAGACCGCCGCCACGCTGCTCGTGATCACCATGCCGTCGGCGAATGCCGCGCAGATGCGGCGGGTGGTCGAACTCTGCGACTCCACCGGTTTGCCCTTCCGCAAGGTCAGCCGGCTCACGGACCAGCTCGAGGACCAGCTCGGCGGCGGATTCGAACTGCGCGAAGTCGCGATCGAAGACCTGCTGGGGCGTGAACCCGTGCAGTTCGATTGGCAACTCGTGCGCGAATACTTCGGCTCGCGGCAGGTGATGATCACCGGCGCCGGCGGCTCGATCGGGTCGGAGCTGGCGCACCAGTGCGCGCAGGCAGGCGTGTCCCGGCTGGTGTTGCTCGAGCGCGACGAGCAGTCCCTGGAGGAGATCACCCGATCCTTGCGCGAGGATTTTCCCGGGCTCGACCTGCGCCCGCTGCTGGCCGACTGCCTCGACGTGTCCGCCTACCGCGCCCACCTGCAGGGGGTGGAGTACGTCTTCCACGCGGCCGCCTGCAAGCAGGTGCCCATGCTGGAGGAACAGGTGCGCGCGGCGATGCGCAACAACGTGCAGGTCACCGGGGCCCTGGCACGTGCCTGCCGCACGGCAGGAGTGCGCAACTTCGTCCTGATCTCGACCGACAAGGCCATCGAGCCGGTCAGCGTGCTCGGCGCGAGCAAGCGGCTCGCCGAACTGGCATGCCAGGCACTGTTCGCGGGCAGCGCGACCTCGCTCGCCACGGTCCGCTTCGGCAACGTGCTCGATTCGGCGGGCAGCGTGGTGCCCTTGTTCCGCGCGCAGATCGCCGCCGGCGGCCCGGTGACGGTCACCCATCCGGAAGTGACCCGCTACTTCATGACCATCCCCGAGGCCTGCCAGCTGATCCTGCAGACCACGCATCTATCGGTCGCGACGGCCTCGGTGTTCACGCTGGACATGGGCCAGCCCGTGGCCATCCGCGAACTGGCCGAACAGATGATCCGGCTGGCCGGAAAGCATCCGGGGACGGACATCGCCATCGAGTACACCGGCCTGCGCCCGGGCGAGAAACTGCATGAGACCGTGTTGCACCCCGAGGAGCGCTATTCGGCCACCTTGAACCCGCGGGTGATGCGCTCGGAGCCGCGCCCGGTGGATGCCGCCACCATGAACCGCCACCTCGAGCGCCTGGACGCGTTGCTGCGTTCCGACGCCGACGACGAGGCATTCAAGTCCTATTTGCGCGAGACCGTGCACGATTACCGTCCGGCGGGCCGCAAGGTCGTGGCCCTGGCCGACCACCACAAGGCAAGCAAGCACCGATGAGCTTTCGCATCCGCAAGGCCGTGTTCCCCGTCGCCGGCCTGG
The DNA here is from genome assembly GCA_946885735.1 of uncultured Gammaproteobacteria bacterium. The sequence continues at coordinate 5,756 of CAMPGW010000098.1, read as the reverse complement.
GCACCCGATTCCTTCCCGCGACCAAGACCGTGCCCAAGGAGATGCTCCCGGTCATCGATCGCCCGCTGATCCAGTACGCCGTCGACGAGGCCATCGAGGCCGGCTGCGACACCATGGTCTTCGTGACCAACCGCTACAAGCATTCGGTGGCGGACTATTTCGACAAGGCGTACGAACTTGAGCAGAAGCTGGAGAAGGCGGGCAAGAGCGAATTGCTGAGCCTGATCCGCGACGTGCTGCCGTCGAACGTGCGGGCCGTGTTCGTCACCCAGGCGGAAGCGCTGGGTCTCGGCCACGCGGTGCTGTGCGCGCGTCCCGTCGTTGGCGACGAGCCCTTCGCCGTGTTGCTGGCCGACGACCTGATCTGGAACCGCGGCCGCGGCGCGCTCGGGCAGATGGTGGACCTGGCCGAGCGCGAGCAGGCCAGCGTCATCGCCGTCCAGGACGTTCCGCGCGAGCAGACCGCGAGCTACGGCATCGTCGCGACCCGCGAATTCCACGACGGTTTCGGCGAGATCTCCAGCCTGGTCGAGAAGCCCGCGCCCGAGGTGGCGCCGAGCACGCTCGCCGTTGTCGGGCGCTACGTGCTGAGCGGGCGCATCTTCGACCTGCTCGAGCGCACCGCGGCCGGCGCGGGCGGTGAGATCCAGCTGACGGATGCGATCGAGGCACTGCTGGGCGTCGAACGCGCCTTGGCCTACCGGTTCCAGGGCCGACGCTTCGATTGCGGCAGCCATATCGGCCTGGTGGAGGCGACGATCCAGTTTGCGCTCGACCACGAGGACCTCGCCGGTCCCGCCCGCGCCTACATGCAGGAAGCCCTGTCGCGCTAGATCTTCAGCCGGCCAGGAACAGCCAGATCGCCCAGGCACACAAGGCCAGGGCCAGGATTCCGAGCGCCAGCGCGGCGGCCTTCAGCTGGGTTACCAGCGTGTCGGCGGAAGTCAGGTAGCGGATCCGCACGTCGGCGGACGTGCGCATGCTGCTCGGCGGCCAGCGTCGTTCTGCCCGGCTGGCGACGGCCATGCCGCGTAACCAGACGGCGAATCCCGCCGCGGCCACGCCCAGCACCAGGCACAGCGCCCCCAGCAGGCGGTGGAGCCACGCCTGGTAGAAGAAAAGGTCGCCCACCCGCGCATTGGCGCCCAGTTGCCGCAACCACATCTGCAGGCCCACCACCGCGGCCCCGCCCAGAAGCACGGTCAGCAGCAGGAACAGCTGCATCCGACGCCGGTAGACAGGGTCGGCGCGGTGGAACTCGCCGTTGCCGGATGCCTTGCTTGCTGGTGCGGCCATGCCTTTCCCTGCGATGCGCGACTGCGGTCAATGCTAGCGCCCCGCGCGGCTCTTGCCACCTCCACCGGCGGCCCCCGCTGCTACCGCGCATCGGCGTCTGCTCGGGCCCGCCGCGGACGGGGTCAAACGGATTCGAAGATTCCGGCCGCGCCCATGCCGGTGCCGATGCACATGGTCACCATGCCGTACTTCTGCCGGCGCCGGCGCAGGCCATGCACCAAGGTCGCCACGCGCACCGCGCCGGTCGCGCCGAGCGGATGGCCGAGCGCGATCGCGCCCCCGAGCGGGTTGACCTTCGACGGATCCAGCCCGAGGTCGCGGATCACCGCCAGGGCCTGCGCGGCAAACGCCTCGTTGAGCTCGATCCAGTCCATCTGGTCCTGCGACAGGCCCGCCTGGGCCAGCGCCTTCGGGATGGCGTCGCGCGGGCCGATGCCCATGATCTCCGGTTTCACGCCCGCCACCGAGAAGCCGACGAAGCGCGCCAGCGGTTGCAGCCCGTAGTCGCGCACCGCCTGGCCCGAAGCCAGCAGCACGGCGCCCGCGCCGTCCGACATTTGCGAGCTGTTGCCCGCGGTGACGCTGCCGCCGTTGCGGAACACGGCGCGCAACTTCGCCAGGCCTTCGGCGCTGGTGTCTGCGCGCGGGCCCTCGTCGTTGCGCAGCAGCAGCTCGCGCACTGCCACCGCATTGCCATCGGGAATGCGCGAGACGACGTTGTAGGGCGAGATCTCGTCGGCGAACTCGCCAGCGGCGATCGCGGCGAGCGCCTTCTGGTGCGAGGCGAGGGCGAAGGCGTCCTGGTCCTCGCGCGAGACCTTCCACTGCTCGGCGACCTTCTCGGCGGTGATGCCCATGCCGTAGGCGATGGCCACGTGCTCGTCGCGGAACACGCTCGGGCTCATCGCGACCTTGTTGCCCATCATCGGCACCATACTCATGGACTCGACGCCGCCTGCGAGCATCAGGTCGGCCTCGCCGAGGCGGATCCGGTCGGCTGCCAGCGCCACGGCCTGCAGGCCCGAGGAGCAGAAGCGGTTGATGGTTTGCGCCGGCACGCTGTCCGGCAGGCCTGCCAGCAGCGCGCCGATGCGCGCGACGTTCATGCCTTGCTCGCCCTCGGGCATGGCGCAGCCGACGATGACGTCGCCGATGCGCGCGGCGTCCACGCCGGGAGCCTGAGCCAGCACCGAACGCAGCACGTGCGCCAGCATGTCGGCCGGGTGGGCGTTGCGCAGCGCGCCGCGCGGGGCCTTGCCGACCGGCGTGCGGGTGGCGGCGACGATGTACGCATCCTGGGTCATGGTCTCAATTCCTCAAGGGCTTGCCGTTGGCAAGCGTGTACTTGATGCGGTCCTGGGTCTTGGGCATCTGCGCCAGGGCGACGAAGTGCTCGCGCTCCAGCCGCAACAGCCATTCCTCGTCCACCAGCGATCCGCGATCGACCTCGCCGCCGCACAGCACGGTGGCGATGCGGGTCGAGACCTCCAGGTCGTGTTCGGAGATGAAGCGGCCCTCGAACATGTTCACCAGCATCATCCGGAAGGTGGCAATGCCGACGTCGCCCGCGACGGGGATCTGCCGCGGACGCAGCGGCGGGCGATAGCCGGCCTCGGCGAGTCCGCGCGCCGTCTCGCGCGCGACATGCAGGAGCTCGTGGGCGTTGAAGACCACGACGTCGGAGTCACGCGCCAGGCGCAATTCCTTCGCCTCGAGCGCGGACGCCGACACCTTGCCCATGGCCACGGTCTCGAAATAGGGCTTGAGGCCGGCGAAGACGTCGCCGCCCGGGCCGGCCGCCAGTCCGACGCGCGTGGCGATCTCCTTGAGGCCACCGCCGGCCGGCAACAGGCCGACGCCGGCCTCGACCAGCCCAACGTAGGATTCGAGGCCGAACACGGTGCGCGCCGCATGCATCTGGAACTCGCAACCGCCGCCGAGCGCCAGCCCGCGGACCGCGGCGACCACCGGCACCAGCGCGTACTTGATGCGCATGCTGGTGGCCTGGAAGGTCGCGACCATGGCTTCGAACTGGTCAAGGCGGCCCGCGGCCAGTGAGGCCATCGCGCCGGACAGATCCGCCCCGGCGGAGAAGGGCTCCTTCGGCTGCCACAGCACCAGGCCCTGGAAGTCGCGTTCGGCGACGTCGATCGCCTGGCCGATGCCGGCCAGCACGCCGTCGCTGACGGTGTGCATCTTGGTCTTGAAGCCGAGCACGGCGATGCCGTCGCCGTCGGTCCACATGCGCACGGCGTCGGTCTCGAACACCGTGTCGCCGGGCGGGAAACGCTCGCCCAGCACCGGATCGGGGAAGCGCTGGCGACAATAGACGGGGTTCGCCGAACGCGGCACGCGCGCGTCGCGGGCGGGGCTGAAGCTGCCATCGGCGCCATGCACGCCGTCCTGCGCGTCGACCCAGCCCGGCAGCGGCGCGTCGGACATGGCGCGGCCGGCGGCGATGTCCTCGCGGATCCAGCCGGCCACCTGTTTCCAGCCCGCGGCCTGCCAGGTTTCGAACGGGCCCAGGTTCCAGCCGTAGCCCCAACGGATCGCCAGGTCCACGTCGCGGGCGGTGTCGGCGATGGATTGCAGGTGGTAGGCGGAATAGTGGAAGAGGTCGCGGAACACCGACCACAGGAAGCGCGCCTGCGGGTGTTCGCTGGCGCGCAGGCGCTCGAACTTCTGCGCCGGATCCTTGAGCTTCAGTATCTCGACCACTTCCGGCGCGGCCTCGGCGCTAGCCGCGCGATACTCGCCCGCCTTCGGATCCAGCACGACGATGTCCTTGCCGCGCTTCTGGAAGATGCCGGCGCCGGTCTTCTGGCCGAGCGCGCCCTTGGCGATCAGCCCTTGCAGCCACTCGGGCGCCTTGAAATAGCGATGCCAGGGATCCTCGGGCAGGGTGTCGGCCATGGTCTTGATCACGTGGGCCATGGTGTCCAGCCCGACCACGTCGGAGGTGCGGTAGGTCGCCGACTTCGGCCGACCCAGCAGCGGTCCGGTGAGGGCATCGACTTCGTCGAAACCCAGGCCGAAGGCCTCGGTGTGGTGCAGCGTGGACAGGATCGAGAACACGCCGATCCGGTTGCCGATGAAGTTCGGCGTGTCCTTGGCGTACACGACGCCCTTGCCCAGGGTGGTGACCAGGAAGCCTTCCAGCCCGGCCAGCACCTCGGGGTCGGTGGAGGCGCAGGGAATCAGCTCGGCCAGGTGCATGTAGCGCGGCGGGTTGAAGAAGTGGACGCCGCAGAAACGGTGGTGAAGCGATTCATCAAGAACATCCGCCAAGCTATTGATAGACAAGCCGGAAGTGTTCGACGCGAGGAGGGCATTCGGGCCGATGAAGGGCAGGATCCGGGCGTACAGGTCCTTCTTCCAGTCCAGGCGCTCGGCGATGGCCTCGATGACCAGGTCGCAGTCGCGCAGCAGGTCGAGGTGCTCGTCGTAGTTGGCCGGGACGATGGCGGCCGCACGATCCTTGGCCGCCAGCGGCGAAGGCGAGAGCTTGCCCAGGTTGGCGATGGCCTTGAGCACGATGCCGTTGCGATCGCCCTCCTTGGCGGGAAGGTCGAACAGGACCGTCTCGACACTGGCGTTGACGAGGTGGGCGGCGATCTGCGCGCCCATCACGCCGGCGCCGAGCACGGCCACCTTGCGGATTCGAAGGGATGACATGGGTGACTCCGGAAGGGAAATAGAGGATCAGGCGGCGCGAAGGCCAGCCGCGGCGAAGCGGATCAGGTGCTCGGCGGCCTTGTCGCAATGGACCTTCTCCGACACGCCCGCTGGCCGCTTGATCAGGCCGAAATCGGCCATGGCGTAGGTGAGCGCGCCGGCGACGAAGTCCATCCGCCAGTACAGCTCTTCCTTGCCCAGCGAGGGCAGGGTGGGGGCGATGGCCTTGGCGAATTCACGCAGGACCTGGCCGTAGTTGTCGGACAGGAACTTGCGCAGTCGGTCGTTCTTCTCCGCGTAGGCGCGCGCCAGCACGCGAACGAAGGCCGAGCCGTGGCGGTCGAGCGTCAGCGCCAGCGCCGGCTCGATGAAGGCGGCCAGGATCGGCTCGAGCTCGCCGGGGCGCTCCTGCTGGGCCTGGCGCAACTGGGACAAGCGACGCTCGCTCATCTCGTCCATGCGGCGGCGGAAGACCTCGTTGACGAGGTTCTCCTTGGAGCCGAAGTGGTAGTTCACGGCGGCGATATTCACGTCCGCGCGGCTGGTGACCTGCCTCAGCGAGGTGCCGGAGAAGCCGTGCTGGGCGAACAGTTCCTCGGCGGCGCCGAGGATCCGGTCCTTGGTATTGAAGTGGGTGGTCGTGGCCATCGGTCCGTTCAGGCAATTGAAACGTCTGTTTCAAAGACTAGATTGGAACGGCCGTTGGGTCAACGGGCAAGCCGCCGGCGGACAGCCGCCGTCCAGCCACAGAAACCGCCTGCGGAACCGTCGGCAAGTCCCCGTCC
>CAMPGW010000097.1 GCA_946885735.1 uncultured Gammaproteobacteria bacterium | reverse complement strand
GCCAACCTGGCGCGCAACTGGGCGATGATCCCGCACGTCACCCAGTTCGACGAGGCCGACATCACCGAGATGGAGGCCTTCCGCAAGAAGCTCGGCGAGGAGCACAAGGACACCAAGGTCACGCCGCTGGTGTTCCTGATCAAGGCGGTGGTCGCGGCGTTGAAGAAGTTCCCCGCCTTCAACGCCTCGCTCGACGGCGACGAGCTGGTGTTGAAGAAGTATTTCCACGTCGGCATCGCCGTGGACACGCCGGACGGCCTGGTGGTGCCGGTGATCCGCGACTGCGACCGCAAGGGCCTGCTCGAGTTGTCGCAGGAGCTGGCCGGCATCAGCGCCAAGGCCCGCGACAAGAAGCTCGCGGCCACCGACATGCAGGGCGGCTGCTTCTCGATCTCCTCGCTGGGTGGCATCGGTGGGACGGCGTTCACGCCGATCATCAATGCACCGGAGGTGGCCATCCTCGGCGTCTCGCGCTCGGCGATGAAGCCGGTCTGGAACGGAAGCGAGTTCGCGCCGCGCCTGATGTTGCCGCTGTCGCTGAGCTACGACCACCGCGTCATCGACGGCGCCGCCGCGGCCCGCTTCACCAGCTACCTGTCCCAGGTGCTCGGCGACCTGCGCCGGCTGCTGGTCTGACCCGAAGGCAAGGAGCGCCACGTGGCAACGATCGAAATCAAGGTGCCCGACCTCGGTGGCAGCAAGGACGTGCCGGTCATCGAGCTGCTGGCCAAGCCCGGCGACAGCATCGCCAAGGACCAGGGGCTGCTGACGCTCGAGTCGGACAAGGCGACGATGGAGCTGCCTTCCAGTGCGGCCGGCGTGCTGAAGGAGTTCACCGTCAAGGTCGGCGATGAGGTTTCGGAAGGCATGGTGATCGCCGTGCTGGAAGCGGAGGGGGCCGACGCTGCCCCGAGTTTAACCGCCGCGCCCGCCGCCGCCACGACGCCCGCACCGCCGGCGCCCGCGAGTGCTGCGTCTGCGAAGGCGGAGCCTGCGAAAGCGGCGCCCGCTGCGCCCGCCTCATCGGCGCCGTCGCCTGCCGCCCAAGCGCCCGCCGCGCCCGCGCCCGCCGCATCCGACGGCCGCGAGCCCGACCTGCGCTGCCAGCTGCTCGTCCTCGGCGCCGGCCCCGGCGGTTACACCGCCGCCTTTCGCGCCGCCGACCTGGGCATGGACGTGGTCCTGGTCGAGCGCTACCCGCAGCTGGGCGGCGTCTGCCTCAACGTCGGCTGCATTCCCTCGAAGGCGCTGCTGCACGCGGCCGAGGTCATCAACGAGGCGAAGCACGCCGCGGCCTACGGCGTGACGTTCGGTGAAGCGAAGATCGACCTCGACAAATTGCGCGCGCACAAGGACAAGGTCGTCGGCACCATGAACCAGGGCCTGGCCGGCATGGCCAAGGCGCGCAAGGTGCGCGTGGTCGCCGGCACCGGCACGCTGGTGTCGTCGCACGAGCTCGATATCGCCGACGGCAAGGGCGGCACGCAGCGCCTGCGCTTCGAGCAATGCATCCTGGCGGTCGGCTCGCAGCCGGTGAAGCTGCCGGCCTTCCCCTGGGACGACCCGCGGGTGATGGATTCCACCGACGCGCTGATGCTGCACGACATCCCGGCCGAGTTGCTGGTGGTGGGCGGCGGCATCATCGGACTGGAGATGGCCTGCGTGTATGCCGCGCTCGGCAGCCGGGTCACCGTGGTCGAGTTCATGCCGCAGCTGATGCCGGGCACCGACCCGGACCTGGTCAAGCCGCTCGCCGACCTGCTCAAGAAGCGTGGCGTGGCCGTGCACCTGGCCACCAAGGTCGCGAGCATGGACGCGAAACCCGATGGCCTGCATGCGAGCTTCGAAGGCGACAAGCCGCCGGCGACCACGCGCTACGATCGCGCGCTGGTTTCCGTCGGTCGCGCGCCGAACGGCAAGAAGATCGGCGCCGAAGCCGCGGGCATCGCGGTGAGCGAGCGCGGCTTCATCGACGTGGATCGGCAAATGCGCACCAACGTGGCGCATGTGTTCGCCATCGGCGACCTGGTGGGCCAGCCGATGCTCGCGCACAAGGCCACGCATGAAGGCAAGCTCGCCGCGGAAGTCGCCGCCGGCGAGAAGCGCGAGTGGACTGCGCGGGTGATTCCCTCGGTGGCCTACACCGATCCGGAGATCGCCTGGGTCGGCCTCACCGAGACCGAGGCGAAGCAGAAGGGCATCGAGATCGGCGTGGCGAAATTCCCCTGGGCGGCTTCGGGCCGCGCGGTCGGCCTCGGCCGCACCGAAGGCTTCACCAAGCTGGTCTTCGACCCGAAGACCGACCGCCTGCTCGGCGGCGGCATCGTGGGCGTGCATGCGGGCGACCTGATCGCCGAGATCGCGCTCGCCATCGAGATGGGCTGCGAAGCCGGCGACCTCGGCCACACCATCCATCCGCATCCCACGCTCAGCGAATCGGTGGGCATGGCGGCCGAGGTGTTCGAGGGCAGCATCACCGACCTGTATATTCCGAAGAAGAAGTAACCGGGGAGCGGGGCGATGGGAAGCGGATTGCCGATGGTCGGGCTCGGCCTGCTGTTGCTGTTGCTGGGCAGCGACTCGTTGATGCGCGGCGCCGCCGGCCTGCTGCAGCGTTTTGGGCTGGGCGCCGAGGCAACCGGGCTGTTCCTGCTGGCGGGCGTGTTCTGGTGGCCGCAACTGGCAATCACCGCTCAGGCGCTCGCCGCGGGCGATCCGGCCCTGGCCAGCGCGGGCGCGGTCGGCGCGGGCGTGGCCAACCTCGGTTTGCTGCTGGGCCTGTCCGCACTCGTGGCGCCGCTCGCGACGGGACTGCGTGCGACGCCTGCCTTGCGCATCTTCATGCTGGTCGGCGCCGGGATCGTGCTGCTGCTCGGCCGCGACGGCGTGCTGCAGGCGTGGGAAGGCGCGCTGCTGGTGCTGGCCTTCTTCGCAGCGCTGGCCTTCGTGCAGCGCCGCACCCGCGAGGAGTCCACCGAGGTCCGCGCCGAACTGGCGCGCGCCGCCGTCACCAGCCAGGGCCTGGTGCAGAACCTGATCCGCCTGGGCGTCGCGGGCGCGCTGGTGTTCTTCGGCGCGCGCTTCCTGGTGCTCAACGCGGGCGCGGCCGCCGCCGATCTCGGGCTCGAGGCCTCGCGCGGCGCGATGCTCGTGCTCGGCATTGGCGCAGCGCTGCCGGCCATCGGCATGACCCTGATGTCGGCGCTCAACGGCCTCGGCCGATTCGTGTTCGGCCAGGTGCTGGTGGCGAGCCTGGCCAACCTGCTCGTCGGCCTGGGCCTGGTGGCGATCGCGGCGACGGCGCCGATGTCCACGTCCGCGCTCGCCTTCGGCCTGCCCGCCGTGATGGCGCTGGCCCTGCTGCTGGTCGCGCTGCCGGGCGCCGCGCTCGGTCGCCGCGAAGGCGGCCTCCTGCTGCTGGCCTTCGTCGGCTGGGGCCTGGCGCTCGCGTACGCCTGACCGGAACGCCAGCGTGGGCAGGGTGCTCGTCCTCGGTATGAGTGGGCAGGTCGGCGACGCCCTGCGCCCGGCCTTGCTCGCGCGCGGTTGCGAGGCCTTCGCCGTCTCGCGATCGCACCGCGTGGACGGCCCGGGGCTGCGGTGGTTGCACGGCTCGCTCGAGGCGATGCCGGAGCTGCCGCCCGGGCTCGATTCGATCCTGAGCCTGGGCCCGCTCGACGCCTTCGCGACCTGGTACGCGGCCACGCGGCCGGCGGTGCCGCGGGTGATCGCCCTGTCGTCCACCGGGCGCCACGACAAGCGCCTGTCGCCCGATCCCGCGGAACGCGCGCTGGCAGCCCGCCTCGCGGCGGCCGAAGCAAGCCTGTTCGCGGCGGCCAGGATGGCGGATGCCGAAGCCACCGTGTTGCGCCCGAGCCTGCTCTACGGCAGCGGCCGCGACCAGACCCTGAGCCCCCTGGTGGAACGGGCGCGGCGCTGGCGCGTGCTCCCGCTGCCCGCCCACGCCCGCGGGCTGCGCCAGCCCGTGCACGTGGACGACGTCGCGCAGGCCGTGCTGGCCTGCCTGGACCATCAGGACGAGACCACCGGTCGCGCCTTCGACCTGCCGGGCGGCGAAACCATCGGCTTCGAGGCGATGGTGCGCCGGACCCTGCAGGCGCAGGCGCCGGGCACGCGCGTGGTGCGGGTCCCGACCGTGCTGTTTCGGTTGGCCGCCGCGACAGCCTGGGCGCTGGGGCGACCCGCACCCTCGGCGGGGGCCCTGGCGCGACTCGCCCAGGACCAGGTGGCCGACCCCACTCCCGCCTACCGGGCTTTCGGCTATTCCGCGGGCCGGTTCCGGCCCTGAGGACGTGCTGCAAAGCAGCAATGCGACCGAATCGTGCTTTCCATACGCTGGGGCATTGCGTCCCGGGATAACACACTTTTAAGATGGGGGTAGAGTAAAGCCTCCATTCACGCTCGCTCGCCCGCAACGCCCGATCGCAACGCTCCGCCCTCCAGAGGACCCAAGCAATGAAATCCACCCACTCCGCCCGCGGCCTGCTCAACCGCGCTCCGCTGGCCGCGGCCGTTGCGTTCGCCCTGCTGTCGGCCCCGGCCGCGCAGGCCTTCGAATTCGAGTCGGGCGGCCTGACGGGCAGTCTCGACACCACCGTCAGCTACGGCGTGTCCTGGCGCACCGAGGACGCCGATCCGAACCTGATCGGCAAGGCCTACTTCGACCCGGCGCTGTGCTTCCAGCACATCCCGCTCGGCGCCATCCCGGTGGGCGCCGGGCGCTGCAGCACCTCGGCCGTGCCGGGCTCTGACTACCAGGACGCGGCGATCGGTCGCTACTCGGTCAACCGCGACGACGGCGACCTCAAGTACGACAAGGGCGCGCCCTTCTCCAACGCCTTCAAGATCACCTCCGAGCTGAGCCTGAAGTGGAACAACTGGGGCGCCTTCGCGCGCGCCACCTACTTCTACGACTTCGAGAACGCCACCCGCGACGACCTCACCCAGGTCGCCAAGGAAAAGGTCGGCAAGGACTTCCGCCTGCTCGACGCCTTCATCTACCACGACTTCAAGCTCGGCTCGCACGAGGCCAGCTTCCGCGTCGGCCGCCAGGCGGTGAGCTGGGGCGAGAGCACCTTCATCCAGAACGGCATCAACGTCGTCAACCCGATCGACGTCTCGCGCCTGCGCGTGGCCGGCGCCGAGCTGAAGGAAGCCTTCCTGCCGATCGACATGGTGTGGGGCAGCTTCAGCTTCACCGACAACCTGTCCATGGAGGCGATGTACCTGCTCGAGTTCGAAGAAATCGAGATCGACGCCTCGGGCACCTACTTCAGCTCCAACGACTTCGCCTCGCCGGGCGGCACCTACGTGATGCTGGGCTTCGGCACGGCGCCGCAGCCGGTCATCAACCCGGAGAACTACTTCGCCACCTGCCAGTTCCCGCTCGGTTCGGGCTTCGGCAGCGCCGACACCGGCCTGCCGGCCTCGCTGCAGGGCTTCGCCTGCGCCAATTCGGTGCCGCGCCTGCCCAACCGCCAGGCGCGTGACGACGGCCAGTACGGCCTGGCCGTCCGCTGGTTCGCCGAAGAGTGGGGCAACACCGACTTCGGCTTCTACTTCCTGAACTACCACAGCCGCCTGCCGCTGCTCTCGGGCAAGGCCGTCTCAACCGCCGCGCTGCCGGCGCCGCTCGGGCCGGGCCTGCCGACCGGCCTGACCGCGGGCTTCTTCGTGGAGTATCCGGAAGACATCCAGATGTACGGCATGAGCTGGAACACCACGCTGCCCGGCGGCGTGGCCTGGCAGGGCGAGGTCAGCTACCGCCCGAACATGCCGTTGCAGGTGGACGACGTGGAGCTGCTGTTCGCCGCGCTGACCCCGCTCAACGTGCTGAACTCGCTCAACCCGGCCGGCTTCCCGCAGGCGGTGATGTTCTGCAGCCAGCTGGTGCCGAACTGCGGCTCGCTGCCCTTCGGGTCCGAAGTGCGCGGCTGGCGCCGCCACGAGGTCTCGCAGCTGCAGATGACCTTCACCAAGGCCTTCCCGACCGTGCTCGGCGCCGAGCAGCTGGCGATCGTCGGCGAGATCGGCGCGACCGAGGTCTCCGACCTGCCGTCGCAGTCCGTGCTGCGCTATGAAGGCGAGGGCACCGATACCGGCGGCGGTTTCAGCGCCGACGATTGCAGCTACGCCACGATCCCCGGCCTGGGCGCGGTGCCGATCATCGGTACCTGCCCGAAGGGCGCGCTGCGTAACCCGCAGACCCTGACGGGTGGCTTCCCGACCCAGTTCAGCTGGGGCTACCGCGTTGCCGCCCGCGCCGACTACAACAGCGCCTTCGGCACCTCGATCACGCTGTCGCCACGCGTCGCCTTCAACCATGACGTAAGCGGAACGACCCCTGGCCCCGGCGGAAACTTCCTGGACGGGCGGCGGTCGGGTACGGTGGGCGTGGAAGCCAACTACCAGAACAAGGTCGTCTTCGACCTGAGCTACACGGCGTTCTGGGGCGGCGGCTCGTTCAACCAGATCTCCGACCGCGACTTCGCCTCGTTCACCGTCAAGTATTCGTTCTGAGCCATTAGGGAGGGCAGAATCGATGAAGCTCAAGAAGTCCGCGCTGGCAGCCGCCAGCGCCATGTTCCTCACCGCCACGGTGGCCCAGGCCAACGTCTCCGCCGACAAGGCCGCCGACCTCGGCGGCCGCCTCACCCCGATGGGCTCCGAGAAGGCCGGCAACGCCGACGGCTCGATCCCCGCCTGGGAAGGTGGCATCACCCGTCCTCCCGCGGGCTACCGCGCCGGCCGCGACCACATTGACCCGTACGCGGCCGACAAGGTGCTCTTCACCATCACCCCGGCCAACTACCAGCAGTACGCCGACAAGCTCGGCGCCGGCCAGAAGGCGATGTTCGCCAAGTACCGCAGCTTCAAGATGGAGGTCTACCCGACCCGTCGCAGCGCCTCGTTCCCGCAGCGCACCTACGAGTTCAGCAAGCGCAACGCCACCAACTGCAAGCTGATCGCCAACGGCGAGGGCATCCAGAATTGCGCCGAGGGCTTCCCGTTCCCGATCCCGAACAATGCCCACGAGGCGATCTGGAACCACAAGCTCAAGTACAAGGGCCTGTCGGTGCGCAGCTTCTCCAACCAGGCCGCGCCGACCGCGGGCGGCGCCTACACGCTGGTGCGCCTGCAGGAAGAAATCCTCGGCCTGTACTACAAGCCGGGCAACACCTCCGAGTCCATCAACAACACCCTGCTGTACTTCAAGCAGGACGTGCTCGGCCCGCCGCGCCTGGCCGGTGGCGTGCTGCTCGTGCACGAGACGCTCAACGCCAAGGCCGCGCCGCGCCAGGCCTGGGTCTACAACCCCGGCCAGCGTCGCGTGCGTCGCGCGCCGAACGTCGCCTACGACAACCCGGGCACCGCTTCCGACGGCCTGCGCACCAATGACATGACCGACATGTTCAACGGCGCCATGGACCGCTTCGAGTGGACCCTGGTCGGCAAGAAGGAGATGTACATCCCGTACAACTGCTACAAGGCCGACGCCAGCACCACCAAGGTCTCCGACCTGATCCGCCCGGGCCACATCAACCCGGACATGATCCGTTACGAGCTGCACCGCGTGTGGGTGATCGAGGCCAAGCTCAAGGCCGGCCAGCGCCACATCAACAGCCGTCGCACCATGTACCTGGACGAGGACAGCTGGCAGATCGTCGGCATCGACCACTACGACGGCCAGGGCACCCTGTGGCGTTACTCGGAAGCGCTTCCGATCAACTACTACGAAGTGCCGACGCTGTGGACCACGCTGGAAACGCATCATGACCTGAAGTCGGGCCGCTACATCTCCGGCCTGCTCGACAACCAGGACAAGCCGCGCGACTTCAGCTTCCAGAGCACCCCGTCGGACTACTCGCCACAGAACCTGCGAAACAGCGGCGTCCGCTGAGTCCAGGGAACCACAGGCCGCGCCCGCAAGGGCGCGGTCTCGTATCCGGCGCCGGGACCGCCACCGAACCGTCCCCGGGGAATGAACAATGCCAAGGCTTCGTCCTCTTGCCGTGCGCCAGGCCGGCGCGCTGCTGCTTCTGCTGACCCTGCCACTGGCGGCCCAGGTCGCCAAGGACGATCCGTCGGCGCTGCCGTCGGAGATCCTGCCGCGGGCGGCGCACTCCCTGCTGCTCGACGTGGCGCGCACCGACAGCGGCTGGCTCGCCGTGGGCGAGCGCGGCCACGTGCTGTCCTCGACCGACGGCCAGGACTGGAAGCAGGTGCAGGTGCCGACGCGGTCGGCGCTGACCAGCATCGAGGCGGTCGGCGACATGCTCTGGGCCGGCGGCCATGACGGCGTGATCCTGCATTCCGCCGACGGCGGCCAGACCTGGACCGCGCAGCGCCGCGATCCCTTCGCCCTCGCCGAGGGCCAGGACACCGCCGACCGCGATCCGCGCCAGGGCGCGCCGGTCATGGACCTGCATTTCTTCGATGCCCGCAACGGCATCGCCGTGGGCGCCTACAGCCTGATGCTGGTCACCGCGGACGGCGGCACGACCTGGACGCCGAAGGAGGCGATCGCGCCCTCCGACGAACCCGAGGAGCCGGTCGCGCCGATGGAAGGCGACATCTTCAGCGCCGAGGACCTGATGCTCGACGAGGAAGCCAATCCGCACTTCAACGCCATCGCCGCCACCGGCGACGGCGGCCTGGTGATCGTCGGCGAGCGCGGCACCCTGCTGCGTTCCGGCGATCGCGGCGTCACCTGGCAGAAGCAATCGTTTCCTTACAAGGGCTCGATGTTCGGCGTGCTCGGCCTCGGCGACGGCCGCGTGCTGGCCTTCGGCCTGCGCGGCAACGTCTACGAGTCGCGCGACGACGGCGCGTCCTGGTCCAAGGTGCCCGCCGGCGGCAGCGCCAGCCTGATGGGCGGCGTCGCGCTGGCCGACGGCGGCGCGGTGCTGGTCGGCGCCAATGGCACCGTGCTGCATCGGCCGAGCGGCGACGCGCCCCTGGCCGTGACCACCTTCCGCAACGCCGCCGGCGAATCGCCGACGCTGGCGGGCGTGGCCCCCGCCGATGGCGGTCGATTCGTGCTGGTCGGCGACAAGGGCGCCGACCTCGCCACCCTGCAGTGACGGAGCCGACATGAGCCGCTTCCAACGCATCACCGAGAACTTCGTCTTCGGCGCGCGCCCGCTGGTGCTGCTGGTGTTCGCCGCCGTCACCGTGCTGATGGGCTGGTACGCCTACCAGCTGAAGGTGGACGCCGGCTTCAAGAAGCAGATCCCGCTGCAGCACGAGTACATGAAGACCTTCCTCGACTACGAGGCGGACTTCGGCGGCGCCAACCGCGTGCTGATCGCGGTAATGGCCAAAGACGGCAACATGTTCAGCGACGAGTACCTGAGCACGCTGCAGCAGGTTACCAAGGACGTCATCGACCTGGAGGACACCGACGACGCGCGCTCGCGCTCGCTGTTCACCCCGAACGTGCGCTTCATCGAGGTGGTCGAGGACGGCATCTCCGGCGGCAACGTCATCCCCAACGACTACGACCCGAGCTTCCAGCCGGGCACCCCGGAACAGTTCGAGCAGATCCGCGGGAACATCGTCAAGGCCAATATCCTCGGCCGCCTGGTGGCCAAGGACTGGTCGGGCGCGATGATCTGGGCCGACATCATCCCGGAGTCGGACAACAAGGCCAATCCGCGCAAGGTCGATTACCAGAAGATCGCCCGCCAGCTCGAGGCGATCCGCGGCAAGTACGAGAAAGGCAACATCAGCATCCACGTCATCGGCTTCGCCAAGATGGTCGGCGACATCAGCGATGGCGCTGCCTCGGTGGTCAAGTTCTTCGTCATCACCATCGCCTTCACCTGGCTGCTGCTGTTCCTGTACTCGGCCTCGGTCAAGCTGGCCTCGCTGACGGTGCTGTGCGCGCTGGTGTCGGTGGTGTGGATGCTGGGCGCGCTGCGGCTGATGGGCTTCGGCATTGATCCGATGAACATGCTGACGCCGTTCCTGATCTTCGCCATCGCGGTCAGCCATGGCGAGCAGATGATCAACCGCTTCCGCGGCGAGATCTTCTTCGGCGGGCTGGAGGAGGGCACGGTCGAGGAGCTGCGCGAGCGCGCCAAGTTCGCGGTCGAGCCGCTCGAGGCCGCGCGCCTGAGCTTCCGCATGCTGCTGGTGCCGGGCGCGGTG
>CAMPGW010000096.1 GCA_946885735.1 uncultured Gammaproteobacteria bacterium | reverse complement strand
ACGCCCGCACAAATTTCCTGCGCACACTGTCAAAGATCTTTACATCAACCCCCGGCGCGTTTCGCTCTCCGGAGTGGCCCAGGCATTTCGCCCGACCGAGCCGCACATTATAGGCGCGATTCCAGGAACGTCAACACCCGTTTCCTGATTTTCATCCCCTGTCTCGTTCAGGCCGCTGTCGATTAAGACAGGCCGCCTTGGCGAGGGCCGCGCACTATATCGGACGCGTCGAGAAAACGAAAGCGCCGCTTGCGCATCCGCCCTTGACAGCCCCGCGCCGCTGCCCGAACGTCGCCACTGCCCTCAAAGGAACCGACACGATGATCCCGCTCGCCCGCTACGCCGCGATCCTGGGCCTGCTTTGCGCCACGGCCGCCTGCGCCACCGGCAACGGCGGGGATCCGTGGGTGGAAGTGAATGGCAGGCGGTTCACCGTCGAGATCGCCGACGACGATACCGAGCGGGCCCGCGGTCTGATGTTCCGCGACCAGATGGCGGCCGACCACGGCATGTTGTTCATCCACGACCAGGAAGCGCCGCAGGCCTACTGGATGAAGAACACGCGCATCCCGCTCGACATCTTCTACTTCGATGCCGCGCGCAAGCTGGTGTCGGTGCAGCGGCGGGTACCGGCGTGCTCGCTCGGCGACCAGTGCCCGCCCTTTCCCAGCGACGGTCCGGCGCTTTACGTGCTCGAACTCAATGCGGGCCTCGCCGACGAGCTCGGCGTCAAGCCGGGGGACACGATGGAGTTCGGTCCCGGCATCGCCGCGGGACCGTGACCGCCTGCACTTGATTTGCCGGCGCGCGCCGTCCACATTGGACCCATGCCCGGCCGTCACGACCTGCCCGACTGGAATGCCCTGGCCGCCTGCGGCGACGATGAACTGCCGCTGCTCGACACCGCGCTGCTGATCGCACGCGACGAATACCCGGAACTCGAGCCCGCCCGCTACGAAGCGGCGCTGCAGGGCTGGGCGCAGGACCTGGCGCCGCGCATCGGCAGCGAGGCCGAGTTGCCGGTGACACTGACCACCATCAACCGCTATCTCTTCGACGAGCTGGGCTTCGCCGGCAACAACCACCAGTACGACGATCCGCGCAACAGCTACCTGAACGAGGTTTTCGACCGCAAGCTGGGG
Organism: uncultured Gammaproteobacteria bacterium; assembly: GCA_946885735.1. The sequence goes on along the minus strand of CAMPGW010000096.1, from coordinate 9,307 downwards.
ATTCCGATCTCGCTGGCGGTGGTGCAGATCGAGTTGATGCGGCGCGTGGGCCTGCCGCTGGACGGGGTGTCCTTCCCGGGCCATTTCCTGGTCCGGCTGCCGGTGGACGACGGCATCCTGGTGATGGATCCGTACAACAAGGGCCGGCCGGTCAGCGCCGAGGAATTGCGGGAACGCGCCTCGCCGCATCTGGGCGGGCGGGCGCCGGACGACGTGCAACTCATCGAGATCCTGGCCCCGGCCTCGCATCGCACCATCCTCGCCAGGATGCTGCGCAACCTAAACGGCCTGTACCTGGAACAGGGCGACTGGGAGCGGGTGGCGCGAACCTCCGACCGCCTGCTCAAGATCACGCCGGAGGCCGCCGAACCCTGGCGCGACCGCGGCATGGCGTATCGCGAACTCGGGCATGCCCGCGGCGCGCGCGAGGATTTGGCGCGCTACCTGCACCTGCAGCCGGGTGCCGAGGATGCGGACGCCGTGCGCGCCTTGCTGGCCGAGGTCAGCGGCCACCGCGGCCGGCTGAACTAGTCTCGCGCCGGCTCAGCCCGGCATCAGTTCGAAGTCTTCCTTGGTGACGCCGCAATCCGGGCAGCACCAGGAATCCGGGATGTCCTCCCAGCGCGTGCCGGGCTCGATGCCATCCTCCGGCAGGCCCAGCGCCTCGTCGTAGATGAAGCCGCAGACCACGCACATCCAGCAGCGGTAGGGCAGGTTCTCGGTCATCGTCGTCGGGGCGTGCGTGGCTTGGCGGTGGACGTATCATTGTCGCATCCCCGAGGCGACGAAGACATGATGGACGCCGGGCCGCGGCGCGGCCTCTACCTGCTCACGCCCGACGAGGCCGACACCGACCGGCTGCTGGCGCGCGTCGAGCGTGCGCTCGTGCCCGGCGTGGCCTTGCTGCAATACCGCAACAAGGCGGCAGGCGCCGCCCTGCGCCGCACACAGCTGCGCAGCCTGCTGCCGCTCGCGCGCGAACGTGGCGTACCGCTGCTGGCCAACGACGATTGGCGCCTGGCCGCGGACCTCGGCGCCGACGGTGCGCACCTCGGTGCCGCCGATGGCGACCTCGCCGAAGCGCGGGCGGCGCTCGGGCCGCGCGCGATCCTCGGCGCGACCTGCCACGCCAGCCTCGACCGCGCGCAACGCGCCCGCGATGCCGGCGCCAGCTATCTCGCCTTCGGGGCCGTGTTTCCTTCAGCCACCAAGCCAGGCGCCGCGTCTCTCGCGTTGCCGGTGCTTGGCGAGGCTCGCTCCCTGGGTCTGCCGGTGGTGGCGATCGGCGGGCTGCGGCCGGACAATGCCGGTGCGGCACTCGCCGCCGGCGCCGACCTGCTGGCCGTACTCGGCGCCGTATTCGAGGCCGCCGACCCGGCCGCGCAGGTGCGCGCCTTTCTCTCCCTCTTCACGCATCCGGACTCCGCATGAACCACCAGGCCAGCCACGAGCTCTTCCACCGCGCGCAGGCGCTGCTGCCGGGCGGCGTGAATTCGCCGGTTCGCGCCTTCAAGTCGGTCGGCGGAGAACCCTTCTTCGCGCGCCGCGCCGAAGGCGCCTACCTCATCGACGTCGATGGCAACCGCTACGTGGACTACATCGGCAGCTGGGGCCCGATGATCGCCGGTCACGCGCATCCCGCGGTGCTCGAGGCGGTGGCGCGCACGATGCGGGACGGCCTGAGCTTCGGGGTGCCGAACGCGCTCGAGGTGACGATGGCGGAGACGCTCAGCCGACTGGTGCCCAGCTGCGAAATGGTGCGCATGGTCAACTCGGGCACGGAGGCGACCTTGTCCGCCATCCGGCTGGCGCGCGGCGCCACCGGGCGCGGGCGCATCGTCAAGTTCGAAGGCTGCTACCACGGCCATGGCGATTCCTTCCTGGTGAAGGCGGGCTCGGGGATGCTCACGCTCGGCGTGCCGGATTCTCCCGGCGTGCCGAAGGCGCTCGCCGACCTGACGTCCACCCTGCCCTACAACGACTTCGAGGCGGCAAGCGCACTGTTCGCAGAACGCGGCGCGGAGATCGCCGCGCTGATCGTCGAGCCGATCGTCGGCAATGCCAACTGCATCCTGCCGCGCGAAGGCTACCTGCAGCACCTGCGCGAGCTGTGCACGCGGCACGGCGCGATCCTGATCTTCGACGAGGTGATGACGGGGTTCCGCGTCGCGCTCGGCGGCGCGCAGGCACGCTATGGCGTGCGACCGGACCTGAGCACCTTCGGCAAGATCATCGGCGGCGGCATGCCGGTCGGCGCCTACGGCGGCCGTGCCGACCTGATGCGCCAGATCGCACCGAGCGGGCCGATCTACCAGGCCGGCACGCTGAGCGGCAATCCGGTGGCGATGGCCGCCGGGCTCGCCACGCTCGAACTGATCCAGGCGCCGGGTTTCCACGAGCGTCTGGAGCAACGCACGCATGAACTGTGCGACGGGCTCGAGGCGGCGGCGCGCGAGGCCGGCGTGGCCGTCACCACCACTCGCAGCTGCGCGATGTTCGGGTTGTTCTTCACCGACCGCCAGGTCGAGACCTTCGCCGACGCGACCGCCTGCGACATCGCCGCCTTCCGCCGCTTCTTCCACGGGATGCTGCAGCGCGGCGTCTACCTGGCGCCCTCGGCCTACGAGGCGGGCTTCCTGTCCTCGGCGCACGGGGACGCGGAGATCGCGCACACCCTCGAGGCCGCGCGCGAGGCGTTCCGCGAGGCCGCGGCCGGCTGATGTCAACGTCCCAGGAGAACACCATGCGTCCTGAAACCCTCGCCATCCACGCCGGTGGGGCGCCCGACGCAGCCACCGGCGCGGTCGCGCCGCCGCTGCACCTGGCCACCACCTTCCAGCACGGGCCGGCCGGCGAGCGCGTGGCGGGCTACGAGTACCAGCGGGAGGGCAATCCGACCCAGGACCGGCTCGAGGAGGCGCTCGCGGCGATGGAGGGCGGAGCGGCCGCGCTGGCCTTCGCCTCGGGCATGGCGGCGATGAACGCATTGTTGGAAACCATTCCGCGCGGCGGCGAGGTGATCTATCCCTCGGACTGCTATACCGGGCTGCGCATGCTCGCCGGCGAGTTCCTGCCCGAGCGCGGCGTGCGTGCGTGCGCGGTGGACTTCGGCGACCTCGATGCCGTGCGCGCGGCGATCACGCCCGATACGCGCCTGCTCTGGGCCGAGACGCCGTCCAACCCGCAGCTGCGGGTCGCCGACATCGCCGCGCTCGCGCAACTCGCGCACGAGCACGGCGCGCGGCTGGCCTGCGACAACACCTTCGCCACGCCGGCGCTGCAGAACCCGATCGCGCTGGGCGCCGACGCGGTAATGCATTCGACCACCAAATACCTTGGCGGGCACTCGGACGTGCTCGGCGGCGCGCTGGTGTTCGCCCGCACCGACGACTGGCATGCCGCGGTCCTGCACCGCCGGCACATCACCGGCGGGGTGGCGTCGCCGTTCTCGGCCTGGCTGACGCTGCGCGGCTGCCGTTCGCTGCATGCCCGCATGGCGGTGCATTGCGCCAACGCGCGGCGCATTGCGCATTTCCTCGCCGCCCACCCGGCGGTGGAGGTCGTGCACTACCCCGGACTGGAGTCGCATCCCGGCCACGCGATCGCCGCGCGGCAGATGCGCGACTTCGGCGGCATGCTCAGCTTCCGCGTGCGCGGGGGCCGCGAGGCGACGCTGGCCGTGGCCGGCAAGCTGCGCCTGTTCCTCAACGCCACCTCGCTGGGCGGCTGCGAATCGCTGATCGAGCACCGCGCGTCGGTGGAGGGGCCGCAGCCGTTCTCGCCGCCGAACCTGCTGCGGGTGTCGGTCGGACTCGAGCACGTGGACGACCTTCTGGCCGACCTGGCGCAGGCGCTGGGCTAAGCGTCACCAGCTGCCGGTGTTGGGCATCGAGATCCAGGGCTCGGCGGGCGCGAGCGCGCCACCCTTTTGCAGCAGCTCGATCGAGATCGCGTCCGGCGAGCGCACGAAGGCCATGTGGCCATCGCGGGGCGGGCGGTTGATCGTCACGCCGAGCGATTGCAAGTGCGCGCAGGTCGCGTAGATGTCGTCCACGGCGAAGGCGAGGTGGCCGAAGTTGCGCGCCGATCCATAGTCCTCGGCGTCGTAGTTCCAGGTCAGCTCGACCTCGGCCTCCGGATTCTCGGGCGCAGCCAGGTAGACCAGCGTGAAGCGGCCCGCCGGATGATCGCGGCGCCGGGTCTCGACCAGTCCCAGCCCGTCGCGGAAGAAGGCCAGCGAAGCCTCGAGGTCGCGCACGCGCACCATCGCATGCAGGTACTTCATCGCGAAGCAGGCTGCGGTGGGTCGAGAAAGAGGTCCGGCAGCAGCGGCTGGCCGGGCTCGACCGCGTAGCGATCGAAATCGGTGACGCCGCGCTCGCGCAGGAAGGGCTCGTCGATGATGAAGCGGCCGCCGAGTTCGCTTGCCGGTGTGCACAGGATCGCGTGCGCGGCATCGGCGAGTATCTCCGGCGTGCGGCAGTAACGCGCCTCGACGCCCGGGATCATGTTGATCGCGTCGGTGGCGATCACCGTCGCCGGCCACAGCGCGTTCACCGCCACGCCGCGCGGCCCGAACTCCGCCGCCAGGCCGAGGGTCACGAAGCTCATGCCCATCTTCGCCAGCGTGTAGCCTGTGTGCGGCGCCCACCACTTCGGGTCGAGGTTGGGCGGTGGCGCCAGCGTGAGGATGTGCGGGTTGGCGGCCTGCAGCAGGTGCGGAAGGCAGGCCTGCGCGCACAGGAAACTGCCGCGCGCGTTGACCTGCTGCATCAGGTCGAAGCGCTTCATCGGCGTGTCGAGCGTGCCGCGCAGCCAGATCGCGCTGGCGTTGTTGACCAGGACGTCGATGCCGCCGAAGCGCTCGACCGCCTGCGCGACCGCGGCGCGTACCTGCTCCTCCTCGCGGATGTCGCAGCGCAGGGCCAACGCCTTCCCGCCCGCGGCCTCGACCTCGGCGGCGGCGCTGTGGATGGTGCCGGGCAGCTTCGGATTCGGGACCTCGGATTTCGCGGCGATGACGACGTTGGCGCCGTCGCGCGCCGCCCGCACGGCGATGGCCAGGCCGATGCCGCGCGAGGCGCCGGTGATGAACAGCGTCTTGCCCGCCAGGCTAGCCATCGCTCGCTCCTCTAGGCTTGTGGATGCACCGCGGCCAATGCGACGAGTGCACGCCGCGGCGCGCCCTCGAAGCCGCCATTGGACATGAAGACCAGGTGGTCGCCGGACTCGCAGAAATCGGCGAGCCGCGCCACCAGCGCATCCACCGAGGCGACCGTTTCGCCGCCATGGCGCAAGGCCGAGACCACCGATCCCGCATCCCAGGCCAGCTCGGGCCGATGCAGGAACACGGTGTGGTCGGCCTCGTCGAGCGCGGGCGCGATCTGCGCGGCATGCGCGCCCAACCGCATGGAGTTGCTGCGCGGCTCCATCGCCACCAAAATGCGGGCATTGCCGACGCGGGCGCGCAGGCCTTCCAGGGTGGTGCGGATCGCGGTGGGATGGTGGGCGAAGTCGTCGTAGATCGTCACGCCGCCCGCGTTGCCCAGATTCTCGAGCCGGCGCTTGACGCTGACGAAGCCCGACAGCGCACCCGCCACCTCCGCCGGCGCCACGCCAACCGCATTCGCGGCCGCGAGTGCGGCCAGGCCATTCATCACGTTGTGGCGTCCCACCAGCGGCCAATCCACCATCGCGACGGCCTCACCGTGGTGCAAGACCTCGAAGCGGCTGCCGTCGTCGCGCAGCAGGCGCGCGCGCCACTCGAAACCATCGCCGTCGATGCCGAAGCGCTCCACCGGCGTCCAGCAGCCCATCGCCAGCACTTCGGCGAGCGCGGCATCCTCGCCGTTGACGACCAGCCGGCCCTTGCGCGGCACGATCCGCACCAGATGGTGGAACTGGCGCTGGATCGCCGCCAGGTCCGGGAAGATGTCGGCGTGGTCGTATTCGAGGTTGTTGAGGATCGCCACCGTCGGCCGGTAGTGCACGAACTTGCTGCGTTTGTCGAAGAAGGCGGTGTCGTATTCGTCCGCCTCGACCACGAATTCGGCGCCGCTGCCCAGGCGCGCGGACACGCCGAAATTCTCCGGCACGCCGCCGACCAGGAAGCCGGGATCGCGTCCCGCGGCCTCCAGCAGGAAGGCGAGGATGGAAGTCGTGGTGGTCTTGCCGTGGGTGCCGGCGACCGCGAGCGTGGTCCGGCCCGGCAACACGTGCTCGCGCAGCCATTCGGCGCCCGAGGTGTAGGCCATGCCGGCGTCGAGCACGTGCTCGACCGCGGCATTGCCGCGCGAGAGCGCATTGCCGACGACGACGACGTGGGTATCGGCGGAGATCGCCGCCGGTTCGTAACCCTGCGTCAGCGTGATGCCCAACTGTTCCAGCTGCGTGGACATCGGCGGGTAGACGTTCTGGTCGCTGCCGTCCACCGCGTGACCCTGCTCGCGCGCGAGCGCGGCCACGCCGCCCATGAAGGTGCCGCAGATGCCGAGGATGTGCAGTTTCATTGCGAGAGCCGGGCGAGCGCGGCGCGCTCAGCCCACGTCGGTACCGGGGGCGATCGCCTCGAGGATGCGGCTGAACACCTCGTCCATGCCGCCTTCGCCGTGCACGCAGGCCAGCTTGCCCTGGTTGCGGTAGTAGTCCACCACCGGCGCGGTCTGCTCGGAGTAGACGGCCAGGCGCTTGCGCACGGCCTCGGGCGAATCGTCGGCGCGGCCTTCCTGCTGCGCGCGCCCGGACAGGCGATCCACCAGCTTCTCGGTCGCCACGTCGAGTTGCACGGCCAGGTCGGCCGGCTGGCCGATGCGCGCGAGCAGCGCGTCGAGCGCCCGCGCCTGCGCGAGGTTGCGCGGATAGCCATCGAGGATGAAGCCGTTGCCGGTGTCGGCCCGCAGCAGGCGCTCCTCGAGCATGCCGAGCACGATCTCGTCCGAGACCAGGTTGCCCGACTCCATCACCGCCTTGGCCTGCAGCCCGAGCGCGGTGCCCGCGGCCACGGCGGCGCGCAGCAGCTCGCCGGTGGAGATGTGCGGCACCTGCAGGTGCTCCCGTAGCCGGGTGGCCTGGGTGCCCTTGCCCGAACCGGGCGCGCCGAGAAGAACCAGTCGCATTCGAATTCCCTACAGACGATGACGCACGGCGCGATCTGCACCCCTTGCAGCCTTCTGTCTTGGCTATAGTGGGGCCGCCGACGGGCCGTGCGGATGGATAAACGCTAACGGCCGGGGCAGCCCAAGTCAACGAAAACGCGCCGGACGGCGCGTCCAGGACCCTGAAAAACGCGCCGGTTGGCGCGACCAGCGAGAACCAGCATGAGCAAGGGAACGCTCCTCTACGCCCAGTCCGGCGGCGTCACCGCCGTCATCAACGCCAGCGCCAGCGCGGTCATCCAGGCGGCCAGGGCCCGGGGCGTGCGGGTGCTGGCGGGTCGCAACGGCATCCTCGGGGTCCTCGGCGAGGACCTGCTGGACACGGGCGGACTCAGCGATGCCCAAGTCCAGGCGCTCGCCCATACGCCCGGTGGCGCCTTTGGCTCGTGCCGGGTGAAGCTCAAGTCGCTGGAGGCCGACCGGTCCCGCTACGAACGGCTGCTGGAAGTCTTCAAGGCGCATGACGTGCGCTGGTTCCTCTACAACGGCGGCAATGACTCGGCCGACACCGCCCTCAAGGTCTCGCAACTGGCGGCCAGCAGCGGTTACGAGCTGGCCTGCGTCGGCGTGCCCAAGACGGTGGACAACGACCTCGCCGTCACCGACTGCTGCCCGGGCTTCGGTTCGGCCGCCAAGTACACCGCGGTGTCGGTGCGCGAGGCTGCGCTCGACGTCGCGGCCATGGCTGAGACCTCGACCAAGGTTTTCGTCTACGAGGCCATGGGCCGCCATGCCGGCTGGCTCGCCGCGGCGGGCGGGCTCGCCGGCGACGGTCCGGACCAGGCCCCGCACCTGATCCTGTTTCCGGAGCGCGTGTTCGACGAGGCCGATTTCCTGGCCCGGGTGCAGGCGACGGTGGCGCGCGTCGGTTATTGCGTGGTGGTGGTGTCCGAAGGCGTGAAGCATCCGGATGGCCGCTTCCTCGCCGAGGCCGGGACGACCGATGCGTTCGGCCATGCGCAGTTGGGGGGCGCGGCGCCTTTCCTGGCTTCGCTGTGCAAGGAGCGACTCGGCACCAAGGTGCACTGGACACTGCCCGACTACCTGCAGCGTTCCGCCCGCCACCTGGCCTCGGCCACGGACCTGGAGCAGGCGCTGGCGGTGGGCCGGGCCGCCGTCGAGTACGCACTCGACGGCCAGAACGGCGTGATGCCGGTGATCGAGCGGCTGTCGGATTCGCCGTATCGGTGGCGAATCGTGCCGGCGCGCCTGGAGGACATCGCCAACCACGAGAAGAAGATGCCGCTGGAGTTCATCCGTGAGGATGGCTACGGCATCACCGAGGCGTGTCGGCGCTACCTGCAGCCCCTGATCGCCGGCGAGGCGCCACCGCCCTACGGCGACGATGGCTTGCCCGCCTACCTGGACCTGTCCTTGCCCTCGGTGCCGCGACGGCTTCCCGCCGTCGAATAACCGGCCAATCCCGCGCCAAGGCGGCCCCGCGGCAGGCTGCCCGTGCCCGCTGGCTTGGCCGGCGGGCCTCTGCGATACTCCGGGCGATAGCGGCGATTCAGCCGCTTTTTGTTGACCTCGGGGAGTGGACAGAATGTTCTTGGAGAATGGGTTGATCCTGGCCTTGGGCGCTGCCGCCCTGGCCATCATTTACGGCCTGGTGACCGCGCGCTGGATCATGGCGCAGCCGGCCGGCAACGAACGCATGCAGCAGATCGCCGGCGCCATCCAGGAAGGCGCGGGCGCCTACCTGCGCCGCCAGTACCAGACCATCGCCATCGTCGGCGTGGTGCTGTTCCTGATGATCGCCTTCCTGCTGCCCGACGGCATGCGCACCGCCATCGGCTTCGCGATCGGCGCAATCCTCTCCGGCCTGGCCGGCTTCATCGGCATGTTCGTCTCGGTGCGCGCCAACGTGCGTACCGCGCAAGCGGCCACGCTCGGCCTCAATCCCGCGCTCAACGTCAGCTTCAAGGGCGGCGCCATCACCGGCATGCTGGTGGTCGGCCTGGGCCTGCTCGGCGTGGCCGGTTACTTCTGGTACGTGGTCGGCAGCGGCGGCGTCAGCGAGGAAACCCTGAAAGGTGCCTTGGGTCCCATGATCGGCCTGGCCTTCGGCGGTTCGCTGATCTCGATCTTCGCGCGGCTCGGCGGCGGCATCTTCACCAAGGGCGCCGACGTCGGCGCCGACCTGGTGGGCA
>CAMPGW010000095.1 GCA_946885735.1 uncultured Gammaproteobacteria bacterium | reverse complement strand
GCGACGCCCGCCAGGCCGAGGTGACCCATTGCTACGTCGGCCGCCAGTGGCAGGATGCGCTGGGCCTGTACCCCTCGCCGAAGGTGATGTTCGGCCACCGCCTGCGCATGAACAGCTTCCTCAACAAGTGGCTCGAGTACCTGCTCGAACAGGGCCACGGCCCGGCGACGCTGTTGCCGCATGCCGACGAGGACGAGGCGTCGCTGGCCTTCGCTTGACGGCCGGCGCGGCCTTGCCTAAACTTGCGGTTCTCCTATCGGTGGGGCTATAGCTCAGCTGGGAGAGCGCTACAATGGCATTGTAGAGGTCATCGGTTCGATCCCGATTAGCTCCACCACCCGTTTCACTCGCGACACGCGACGCGTTCTTGTCCCCATCGTCTAGAGGCCTAGGACATTACCCTTTCACGGTAGCGACCGGGGTTCGAATCCCCGTGGGGACGCCAAGCTGCCTGCAAGGGCGAACGAAACGACCCGGCCTCGGCCGGGTTTTTTCGTTTCTGGGGTGCGTCAGCGTGCGCGAAAGCCCGGGAGCCAAGGCAGCACCGGCCCCAGCGCCAGCGGAGCAAGCACGGCGAGGGCCCAAGGCCCCAGGGGCGGCGGATCGAAGGCGAACCATGCCGCCGCTCCCGGAACCAGCGTTGCCATGGCCAGCAGGACCAGCGCGCTGCCGGCGATGGCGACATGCAAGCCGCCCGCGGCGCGCAGTCGATCGAAGGCCGATTCGCCGCTGCCGTGGCGAAGGATCAACCCGAGGTTGCCCGCGACCATGCTGGCGAAAGCGAGCGCCGCGGCCTGCGCGTGCGGAAGCTCCAGGGTCCAGCGCGCCCACGCGTGCACTGCCACCACCATCGCAAGCACCAGCACGCCCTGGAAGAGGCTGCCGACCAGGTCGCCGACGGGAAGCAGGGGTTCATCGCGAGGGCGTGGTGGACGCGTCATCAGGTCGCGCGCGGGTGGCTGGCGCTCGAACAGGATCGAACAGGCCGGGTCGATGATCAGCTCGAGGAAAACCACGTGCAGTGGCATCAGGACCAGCGGGCTTCCGCTGAGCAGGGGCAGCAGCGCGAGGCCGACGATGGGAACGTGCACCGAGAGGATGTAGCGCATCGCCCGGCGAATGTTGTCGTGGATGGCGCGCCCCATCCGGACTGCCCGCACGAGGCTCGAGAAGTCGTCGTCGAGCAGCACGATCGCCGCCGCCTCGCGGGCGACATCGGTGCCGCGCCCGCCCATGGCGACGCCCACGTCGGCGGCCACCAGCGCCGGCGCGTCGTTGACGCCGTCCCCGGTCATGCCGACCACCTCGCCCGCGCGACGCAACGCCTGCACCAGGCGCAACTTCTGCTCGGGCCGGACCCTTGCGAACACGCGGGCCTGGCGCAGGATGGCATCCACGGCCGGTTCGTCGAGGGCATCGAGCTGGGCGCCCGCCACGACCCCGGTTCCGACGGCGATGCCGGCTTGCCGCGCGATCGCGGCGGCCGTCACCGCGTGGTCTCCGGTCAGCATCAGCACATGGATGCCCGCGGCCTGCGCCTCGGCGACCGCGGCGGGCGCGGCGGCGCGTAGCGGATCGGCGAAGGCGACCAGGCCCAGCCAGCGCAAGTGCAGGTCCGCCATGTCCGCAGGCAGCGTCCCCGCCGGGAAAGGGCCCGCGCGCGCCACGCCGAGTACGCGCAGGCCCTCGGCCGCCAGTTCATCGAGCGCGGTGGCAACGCGCTGCCGCGACGGCGCATCCAGGCCGCATAGCTCGGCAACCGTCTCGGGTGCGCCCTTGCAACCGACGAGGATTCCATCGGCCGTATCCCAGGCGTGCGCGAGCGCGGGCCGTTGCGGCCGCAGCGGATACTCCCGGCGATGCCCCTCCAGTGTCGGCAGGCTCGCCACCCGCGCTCCGCAGGCTTCGCGCAATGCCCGCTCCATGGGATCGAGCGAGTCCGGCCGGCTCGCCAGTACGGCGAAGTCCAGCAAACGGTCCTGCTCGCGTGCGGCGTCGGTTTCGGTTTCGGTTTCGGCGTCGGCATCGGCGATGAGACGGGCGACGGCCATGCGGTTTTCGGTGAGCGTGCCGGTCTTGTCCACGCACAGCACGCTCACCGCGCCCAGGGTCTCGATCGCGGCGGCGCGCCGCACCAGGACGCGGTGGCGTGCCATGCGCCAGCCGCCGAGCGCCAGGAATACCGCCAGCACCACCGGAAACTCCTCGGGGATGGTCGCCATCGCCAAGGTGATTCCGGCCAGCATCGATCCCGGCGCGTCGCCGCGCTGCCACCAGTGCAGCCCGGCGACCAGCGCGCTCACCGCCAGCGCGGCCACGGCGAAACCGGCGACCAGGCGACGCATCGCCGCCTGCAGGGGCGTGCGACCAGGGTGGATGGCGTGCAGGGCCGCGCCCACGCGGCCAACCCCGGTGCGTTCACCCACCGCATCGACCTCGGCGCGTGCGCGCCCGCGCACCACCAGCGAGCCTGCGTGGACGCGCCCTTCGTCGCCCTCGGCGACCACGCGGGCGACGGGCACCGACTCGCCGGTGAGCAGCGACTCGTCCAGGTGCAGGTCGTCCTGCTCGATGAGCCTGGCATCGGCGGGAACCCGATCGCCTTCCGCCAGCAACACGATGTCGCCCACCACCACGTCCTGCGCTGCGATGCGCCCAGGCTGGCCCGCGCGCAACACCCGCGCCTGCGGCGCTCCCAGTTCACGCAGGGCCTGAAGGGCGCGCTCGGAACGCTGCTCCTGGAAAACCGCCAGCGCCACCACCAGCAGCACCGAGGCCCCGAGCAGGGCTGCCTCGCGCGCGTCGCCCAGCACCAGGTAGAGCCCGCTGGCCAGCAGCAACAACAGCAGCATCGGTTCGCGCACGACATCCGCCACGATGGCGTGCAGGCGCCGGTGTTCCGGCTCCGGCAGGCGATTGCTGCCGAAGCGGACGCGGTTCTCGTCCACCTGCACCGCGTCCAGTCCGGTCGACGGATCGGTGGGGCCCGGCGTCCCCGGTCGGCTCACGGCGCCGCCAGGTCGACCGTTTCGCGAAAGTCGGGGACGTGTGCCCGCCAATCGAGTTGGCGCTCGATGCGCAGGCGCAGTGCGTCCGATGCATCGGGTTCGCCGTGGGTGATGAACACGCGGCGGGGTGCGGCGGGCGCCGTGGCGAGCCAGGCCATGATCTCGTTCGCGTCGGCATGCCCCGAAGCCGCCGCCAGCGCCACGACTTCCGCGCCGATGCGCACGTCCTCGCCGAAGATGCGCAGGGTTCGCGCGCCGGCCACCAGCGATGCGCCCCGCGTGCCGCCCGCCTGAAATCCGGTCAACACGATGGCATTGCGCGGGTCCGGCGCGAACGCCATCAGGTGGTGGAGGACGCGTCCTCCCGTGGCCATCCCGCTGGCCGACACGATGATCATCGGCCCCTTGCGACGATTGAGCTCTTTCGATTCCTCGACGCTGCCGACGATGTGCGTGATCCGGTCCATCGCATCCAGCGCCGCCGTCTCCAGTCGGTGCTCGTTCGGGAAGCTCCGGTACAGCGCGCCGACCTGGGCCGCCATCGGGCTGTTGAGGTAGACCGGCACGCGCGGAACCGACCCGTCGCCCAGCAACCGGGCGATGGTGTGCAGCAGGAGTTGCGCGCGTCCCACCGCGAAGGCCGGCACCACCACCACGCCGCCGCGGGCGAGGACCCGCTGCAGCACCGGGCGCAGTTCCTCCTCGAGTGCGACGGGCGCGTGGAGGCGGTCGCCGTAGGTCGATTCGCATACGACCCAGTCACAGGCGGGCAGTGGCGTCGGTGGATTCATCAGCGTGTCATGCGGGCGACCGAGGTCCCCGCTGAACACCACGGTGCGACCTGCGTAGCGCGCCACCACCGCGGCTGCACCGAGGATGTGCCCCTGGGGCTGCAGGTGCACCTGCAGCCCGGGAGCCGGTTCGAACGCGCGACCAAAGTCCACCGCCTCCAGCGAATCCAGCGAGGCGATGGCCTCGGCTTCGGTGTAGAGCGGTCGCGGCGGGCTGTGGCGGGTGCTGCCCTTGCGTTGAGCGAAGCCGGCTTCCTCTTCCTGCAGCCGGCCGGAGTCCGGCAGCATGATGCGGCAAAGCGCCCGCGTCGCGGGCGTGCACCAGACCCGTCCACGAAATCCGTCCTTCGCCAGCCGGGGAAGGTAACCGCAGTGGTCGAGGTGCCCGTGGGTCAGGACGATGGCATCGATGCTGGCGGGCGGCACCGGGAACGGGGCCCAGTTGCGCAGGCGCAGGGTCTTGTAGCCCTGGAAGAGCCCGCAGTCCACCAGCACCCGCGCACCTCCCGCTTCGAGCAGGTGGCGCGAACCGGTCACGGTGGCGTTGGCGCCGAGGAAGGACAGTTCGAAGCGCTCGTTCATCTTCACCTCTTCTTGCCGCCTGGGCACTCAGGATAGGGACATTCCCGGTCCGGCGCGCTGCTGCCTGCAGCACAGGGCCGGTCGTGAGAACATGGCACGATGTCCACTCCCGTCACGCTCGACCTCGCCCGGCTGCGCCAAAGCTGCGGCCATTGCTCGCTTCAGCAGCTGTGTCTTCCGGCCGGCATCGGTGCGGGCGATTTGGCGCGCCTGGACGACATCGTCCGCCGTCGCCGCCCGGTGGAACGTGGCGAGCGCCTGTTTCGCGCCGGCGATGCGATGCAATCGGTGTACGTCGCGCGCGACGGCGCCTTCAAGACCGTCAGTACCAGCGAGGACGGGGAGGAGCAGATCCTCGGTTTCCACCTGGCCGGCGAACTCATCGGGCTCGATGCGCTTGGCGACGGCCGCCATCGCTGCGAAGCCGTGGCGCTGACCACCGCCAACGTCTGCGAGGTTCCGTTCGCCGACCTGACCCACGTCGCCGCGCAGGTGCCTGGCCTGCAGCAGCAGTTGTTGCGGGTCATCGGGCATGGCATCAACCGCGATACCGACCACCGCGAGATCCTCGTGCGCAGGCAGGCCAACGAGCGCATCGCGCTGTTCCTGCACGGGCTTTCCGAGCGTTACCGGTCGATCGGCTCGCCCTCTGACGCCTTCAAGCTGCCGATGAGCCGCGAGGACATCGCGCGATTCCTCGGCCTTGCGCTGGAGACGGTAAGCCGCGGGTTCACCCGCCTGCAGGAGGACGGCGTGATCGCCGTGCACGGCCGGCTGGTGGAGATCACCCACCCCGCGGAACTGGAGCGGATTGCGCATTCGCCCGAGGCGGAACCAATGCCCAGGCAGGCACGGCGCCCCTAGGCCCAACCCAAAATTCAGGCGGGTGTGGGCAGGCATCCCAGCGCCGCCAGCACGGCCGGCATGCCGGGGGCGTGCATCAGCCACGGCGACGCCATCGTCACCAGTCCGACGAGCGCCAGCAGTCCCACGGCGACCCCGCGTCGGGCCGGTGCGTGCAGCCAGCGACCCAGGCGCGCACCCGACCAGGTCAGCGGGAGCATCACGGGCAAGGTGGCCAGCCCGAACGCCGCCATCGTGAGCGCCCCGTTCTGGGCGCTGGCCTGCAACCAGGCCGCAGCCAAAAGCGTGGTGCTCAGACCGCAGGGCAGCCAGCCCCAGAGCATGCCGGCGGCGACGCGCTTGGGCGCGCTGTCGATCGGCAGCAGGCGGCGTTGCAGGGGCTGAAGCAAGCGCCACGCGCCGCTGCCGCCGGTGCGCCAGCCGAGCTTTCCCCACAGTCGCAGCGCGGCCACCAGCAGCACCGCGCCGACGAGCATGCGGGCGCCATTGGCCAGCCAGGGCAGGCGCGACGCCTGCACGATGCCCTGGCCGAGTCCGCCGGCGATCGCGCCGGCCAGCACGTAGCCGCCAACCCGCCCGAGGTTGGACTGCACGGCCGATGCCCAGCC
Source organism: uncultured Gammaproteobacteria bacterium (assembly GCA_946885735.1). The sequence goes on along the minus strand of CAMPGW010000095.1, from coordinate 4,903 downwards.
GGGGCGCGAGCTCAAGGCCTGCATCCCGGTCGCGATGCCGCCGCACATGGCCGCGCAATGGGCACCGCCCAGCAAGCCGGCGACCGCTGCGGCCCCCAGCGTCAGCCAGTCAATCGGCATCGGGCCCTGGATCCTGGCCATTGCCGTCGCGCCGCAGCATGTCGATGGCCGGTGCGTCGAGGTCGTCGTACTGGCCGCTGCGAACGGCCCACAGGAAGGCCCAGACGGCAATGCCCAGCAGGGCGACGCTGATGGGTACGAGCAGCAGCAGGATGCTCATGTCGGTTCCTGTCCACGCGAAAGGCGCAGTGCGTTGAGGGTCACCAGCAGGGAGGATCCGGCCATGCCGAGCGCCGCCTGCCAGGGCGTCAGTGATCCGCTGGCCGCCAGCGGCAAGGCCAGCAGGTTGTAGGCCACCGCCCAGGCGAGATTCTGCCGGATCACGCGGCGCGTGCGGCGCGCCAGGTCGATGGCCTGCGGTATGCGCAGCAGGGATGAACTCGCGACGACGATGTCGGCGGCCCGCTGGGCCAGCGCGGAGCCGCTGGCGATCGCCAGGGAGACGTCGGCGCCGCCCAGGACGGGGGCGTCGTTGATGCCGTCGCCGACCATGGCCACGACTTCGCCTTCGGCCTGGTGTGCACGGATGCGGGCTAGTTTGTCTTCCGGCGTCTGCCGGGCGGACATCGCATCGATTCCCAGCTCCGCGGCGAAGCTGGCCACCGCGGCCGCGGAGTCGCCGCTGCACAGCTCGATGGCGATGGCGTCGGCGCGCAGCGCGGCGACCGCAGCGGCCGCGTCGGCGCGGCACTGCTCACGCAGCTCGAAGCTCGCCGATGCACGCCGGCCATCGCCGAGCCAGAGGCGGGCGTCGTCGCCGCCGTCGCCGGCAAAGGCCGCGCGACCGATGCGCCAGAGCCGCCCCTCCACCATGCCCTCGATCCCGCTGCCAGGAACGAGCCTGAGCTCGCGCACGGCGAGGCCGGCGTCGTGCGGGCGGAAAGCGCTGGCGATCGGATGGCGACTGTCGCGCTCCAGCGCAGCGGCGATCTCGAGAAGCCGGGCGGGATCTTCCACTTCGCACACCGACATCGCGGCGATCGCGCGGTCGGCGCCGGCCAGGGTTCCGGTCTTGTCGAAGACCACGCGGTCCACCCGCGCCAGGGTGTCGAGCGCATCCTCGGAAAGCACCAGCACGCCCATGGCTGCCAGACTGCCGTGCGCCGCAGCCAGCGCGGCGGGAACCGCCAGCGACAGCGCGCAGGGGCAACTCACCACCAACAGGGCAAGCGTGACCTCGAAGGCGCGGGACGGGTCGTGCACTCGCCACCACGCGTATACGAGCATCGAACAGGCGAGCAACGCGAGCACGAAGACGCCGGCGACGCGGTCCGCCGCGCGCGCCACGGCAGGCCTGCCCGCCTGTGCCTGTTCGACCAGGCGGGTGAGTTCCGACAGCCGGGTCCGGCTTCCCGTGTGCAACACGCGCAAGCGCGCCGGCTCCCCCGCGCACAGGCTTCCCGCCAGCGCCGGCTCGCCAGTCGTGCGATGGATCGGCGTGGCCTCGCCCGTCAGCAGGCTCTCGTCGAGTCGGGTGGGCGCCAGCAGTCGGCCGTCCGCGGGCACGGTCTCGCCGTCGGCCACATGCACCACGTCGCCTTCGCGCAGTTCGGCGAGGGCGACGTCTTCGCGCCCGCCGTCCGCGGTCTCGCGGGTTGCCAGGGCGGGACGCGCGCGTGCGAGCGTGTCCACCCGGGCGGAGGCGAGTGCTCGCGCCCGCTGCTCGAGCAAGCGCGCCACCAGCAGCAACAGCACGAACATCACCGCGGCGTCGAACCAGACCTGCGCGCCGCCGCGGATGGTCTCGATCGTACTGGCCAGCCAGGCCAGCACGGTCGAACCGGCCACCAGCGTGTCCATGCCGAGGCGGCGCGCACGCAGCTCCCTCGCCATGCCCTGGAGGAAGGGCCAGCCCGAATAGAACACCACGGGCGTCGCCACCAGGAAGGTGATACAGCGGAAGAAGTCGCGGGTGGCCAGGGCCATCTCGCCGGCCGAATCCAGGTAGAGCACCTCCGCGAACATCATCGCCTGCATCGCGCCCAGGCCGGCGACACCCACGCGGACCAGCCAGCGTCGACGCTCGCGGCGAAGCTCCTGCTCGCGGTGTTCGCCCGAGGCCAACCAGGGCCGGTAACCGAGCGCCTCCAGGCGACCCATCAGTTGCGAGAGACGGGCTTCCGCCGGCCGCCAGCGCAGCTGCACGCGACCGGTCACCGCGTTGGCGACCACGTCCGCGACGCCTTCGGTGCGACGCAGCGCATTGTCGATCAGCCAGGCGCAGGCGGCGCAGTGCATGCCCTGCGTCAGCACGGTGATCTCGCGCTCCTCGCCCAGGTCGCGCGCATGCTCGGCAAGCACGTCGTCGCGGTCCCAGGCGCTGAAGTCGGCCTGTGCTGCGCTGACGCGGTTGCCCTGTGCGCTGCGAAGCCGGTAGTAGTCGTCGAGCTGCGCATCGGCGATCCACTGCGCCGCCGCCGCGCAACCGCGGCAGCAGAAGTCACGCAGGGCCTGCGCCATGGACACCTGCACTCCGTCGCCGGCGACGATCTCGCCGCAGTGGAAGCAGGCCGGGCGCACCGCGAGGTCCACCGTCAGTCCGGCGCGAGCGCCGGGCCGACCCGGGCGACGGAGGCGCCCGCGGAAAGCCGGCCGACGACGCGCCAGCGCGCGTCCGCCGGAGCGACCCGAAGCAGCCAGTCATGCGCGGTCCCGACGCCGACGCTGCTGCGCCAGCCGTTCGCATGGGGCTCGAGCACCAGGTGGCGATCGAGGCTCGATTCGGTGGGGTGGGCGAGGGTGAGCGTCAGCGGCTTGAGGCGCGGCATCGGTCCGCTGACCGGAAGCACCTCGACGGCGCCCGCTTCCACGCGCACCAGCGCCGAGAGCTGCAGGTGGCGCGCGGTTTCGTCGGGGCCCAGGTCGGTGAGCTGCACCTGCGCGCGGCGTTGCACGGTAGCATCAACGTCATCGGCGCCACCGGCGCGGACGGCGGTGACCACCAGGAGGACGCCGGCGACCACCGAGGCCGCGGGGAGCCCGAAGGTGAGCCAGACCATGGGTTCTCGCCAGGCGGGACGACTGTTCATTTCAATGGCCCGAAGAAGGTGGAGGGCACGCGCTCGCTGGCGCCGTCGGCGCCGAGCGTGGTGACGGTGAACACGACTGACTGCTTGCCGCGGACGCCATCGGAAGACGAGAGCACGACCGGCAACTCGAGCACTTCTTCCGGCGCGGCCTCGACGACCCGTTCGCCGTCGCGCAGGGCGATGCCCGAGCCAGCCTCCACCGCGATGCGATAACGGCGCGGCTCGACCGTCTTGTTGATGATCTTGAGCGTGTAGCCGTTCTCGACGCTGCCGTCGGCGCGTTCCTGGAACAGGGCATTCCGGTCGCGCAGCGCCTCGGCGATCAGCGGGCTGCGGTTGCCCACGCCCCAGGCCCAGCCACTGCACAGGCCCAGCAGCAGCAGGCCGTACACGATGATGCGCGGGCGGACGATGCGCGTGGGCTTGCCGTCGATCGCGTTCTGGGTGGAGTAGCGGATCAGGCCCGTGGGATAACCCATCTTCTCCATCACCGTGTCGCAGGCGTCGATGCAGGCGCCGCAGGCGATGCACTCGTACTGCAGGCCATTGCGGATGTCGATGCCGGTCGGGCAGACCTGCACGCAGATCGTGCAGTCGATGCAGTCTCCGAGCTGGTCAGGCGTGAAGGCGGGCAGGGGCTCGGCCACCAGGCCGAAATCGGCGATGGCGGTGTTGCCGCGCGCGTGCACCGCGGCGTCGGCGGCGCTGGGATGGTGGGCGGCGCGGAACACGTAGTCATACGCGAGCACGCGGTCCAGCAAGCCGCGCCCGCGCTCGAGCACGCTGCCCAGGCCACGCTTGCGCGGGCCACGCGGTTCGCCCCGCATCGGGTCGTAGGCGATGATGAGCGTGTTGCGGTCGAACATCGCGCTCTGGAAACGGGCATAGGGGCACATGTACTTGCAGACCTGCTCGCGCAGGAAGCCGGCATTGCCCCAGGTCGCGAGCGCGTAGAAGAACACCCAGAAGTTCTCCCAGCCGCCCCAGCCGAAGGGCGCCCGCGCCGCCAGGTCGGTGATGGGCGTGAAGAATCCGACGAAGGTGAAGCCGGTCCACAGCGCGAACACCAGCCACAGCGAATGCTTGGCGGCCTTGCGCCGGATCTTCTCGAGCGACCATGGCGCGGCGTCGAGCTTCATGCGGCGGCCGCGATCGCCCTCGGTCCAGCGCTCCATCCACAGGAACACCTCTGTCCAGACGGTCTGCGGACAGGCGTAGCCGCACCACAGGCGACCGGCCAGGGTGGTGAAGAAGAACAGGGCCATGCCGGCCATGATCAGCAGCATCGCCAGGAACACGAAGTCCTGCGGCCAGAAGTTCAGGCCGAAGATGTAGAACTTGCGCGCCGGCAGGTCGAACAGCACGGCCTGCCTGCCGTCCCAGCGCAGCCAGGGGAAGGCGTAGAACATGCCCAGCAGCACGAACACCGCCAGGTGCCGCAGGCGCTGGAAGCGCCCCTCGACGTCGCGCGGATAGACCTTGCGCTCGCTCGCATACAGGCTGTTGCCGCCGGCATCGACCAGCTCGACCGGAATCTTGATGCCCATCGCTCAGCGCTCCGGCGGCAGCGGGCGATTGAAGCGCGAGGCCGGCCGCAGCAGTATCCAGGTGAACAGGCTGGAGGCGGCGGTGGCGATCCAGAACATGAAGAAGCCGATGCTGTAGCCCATCTGCCGGCTCAGCGAAAGCTCCGGCCAGGTGATGTCGCGCAGCGCCAGCGGATCCACGAAGGCGAAGAACACCATCGTGCACAC
>CAMPGW010000094.1 GCA_946885735.1 uncultured Gammaproteobacteria bacterium | reverse complement strand
AGTCCGACTTGTCGTCGAAGTAGACCTTGTCGATGGTGCCGCCGGTGGTGACGATCAGCAGCTCTTCCATGGCCGTTCCTCCGTTCTGGAGGATTATACGGCGGGCGGCGTTCGACGCCTGCGTGAGCGCGCGCGCAAGCCGTCCCAGCTCGCGCTGAGCACGATGGTGACGGCCAGTGCTGCTTCCGCCATGGACGGGACCATGGCGCCTTCCGAAGCCCATGCTTCCATCACGCCATGGCAGAAGGCGAACAGGGCGACGACGCCCGCCCAGAAGGGTGCGCTTACGCGTCGCGCGGCGTGCATGCCGGCCACGACGGCGACGGGAACGCCGAAGATCCAGCCTGTCCAGGCGGACCCGCCCGGCCACAGCCCGAGCACGTGCCATCCGAGCAAGAGGCCCCCGAGGCCCAGCACGCCGGCGAAGTTGACGCGTCGCGCCGTCGACATCCCGGGCGTCACGCGGACAAGCGCATGGCCGTCGCGGCCACCCTTCGTCCGAGCGCGCGCGCCAGCTGCTTCTCGTCTTCGCTCATCGGACGCTGGCCGTCCACGCCGCTGACGTGGCTGGCGCCGTAGGGTGTGCCACCACTGAGGGTGGTGTTGAGGCCCGGCTCGGTGAAGGGAATGCCCAGCACGATCGCGCCGTGATGCAGCAAGGGGAGCATCATCGATAGCAGGGTGGACTCCTGGCCGCCATGCATGGTCGAAGTGGCGGTGAACACGCCCGCGGGTTTGCCGACGAGCGTGCCGGCGACCCATTCGGCGCCCAGCCCATCGATGAAATGCTTCAGTGGCGCGGCCATGTTGCCGAATCGCGTCGGGCTGCCGACCAGCAGGCCCGCGCATTCCTCCAGGTCGCTGCGATCCACGTACGGCGCGCCTTCCTCGGGAACCGCCGGGGCCGCCGTCACCGTCACCGGCGCAACCGGCGGAACGGTACGCAGGCGCGCCACCGCACCGGCTTCCTCGACGCCTCGCGCGACCTGGCGGGCGAGCCTGGCGACCGCCCCGTTGCGGCTGTAGTAGAGGACGAGGATCTGGGTCATGGAGGCTCCGTGGCGACCAAGCGTAGCCGAAGTCGCCGCATGCGGCACCCCGTCGCCTGCTGGGTTACCCTTTCGACCATGGATTCGAAAGGCCCATGGAGGCAGGAACTGCAGCGGTGGGCCGCCCGCGTGGACCGCGAACGGATCACCGACTTCGCACGCTTCCTGCTGGGCCGCTTCATCGACGATCGCTGCTTCGAAGTCGCGGGCTCGCTGGCCTACACGACGATGTTCGCGCTCGTGCCGTTTTCGGCGGTCGTCTTCGTCGTGCTCTCCGCCTTCCCGGAATTCAGCGACTGGACGGAAACGGTCACCGGTTACCTGTTCGCCAATTTCATGCCCGCCAGCGCCTCCGAAGTCCGGGGCTACCTGGTCGAATTCTCGCGAAGTGCGCGAACGCTCACCGGCAGCGGCGCCATCGCCCTGCTGGCTTCGGTGCTGGTCACCATGTGGAGCATCGAGGGCGCGTTCAATCGCATCTGGCGCGTTCCATCGGCGCGGCCCAAGCTCTCCCGCTTCCTCGTTTACTGGTCACTGCTGACCTTTGGCTCGCTGCTGGCGGTCGCGGGCGTGGCCGCCACTTCGGCACTCTTCTCGATACCTGCGCTGGCCGGGGTCGAGGCTCGCGGAATGACCGAGCAACTGCTGCGCTACCTGCCGCACCTGCTCGAAGTGGCGGCGTTCACCAGCGCCTACTGGCTGATCCCGCACCGGACGGTTCCGATCCGGTTCGCCTTCTACGGCGGGCTGCTCGCGACGCTCCTGTTCGAATCGCTGAAGTGGGCGCTGGCCATCTACCTTCGCAACGCTTCGTTCGGCCAGCTCTATGGCGCGCTCGCCAGTGTCCCCATCCTGTTGCTGTGGGTCTACCTGTGCTGGCTGGTGGTGCTGCTGGGGGCATCGCTTTCGGCCTCGCTGGCCTCGTTCCGGTACCAGCCACGCGCCTTGCGCCTGCCGCCAGGGGCCGAAATCTACGCCGTCCTTCGCCTGCTGGGCCGCTTCGATGAAGCGCGGCGCGACGGCCTGGGCCTGCACATGGCCCAGATCAAGCAACGCGAGCCTTCACTTACCGACGAACTGCTGCAACGCATCCTGTCGGCGCTTTGCGAGATGAACATCGTCCAGCGCGGCGAGTCGGGCGCCTGGCTGCTGTCGCGGGACCTCGATCGGGTGAGCCTGGGCGAGATCTACGAGGGTTTGTCGTTGCGCATCCCGACCGGCGAGATCTGCCTGCCTGCCCGACAGGACGCGATCGGCCGGGCCGCCAGTGCAGGCCTCGACGAGCTGACCGGGCCACTTCGAACGCCCCTCTCGCGAAGCGTCGGCAGTTATCTGCAGCAAATCGCTCCCAGGGAACCCAGACAATGAGAATTCGCAGCATCCTGCCACTCGCCGCATTGCTTTTGGCGGCCTGCGGGGAGACCCCGCGGGCCCCGTCCACCCCGGTGCAGGTCCCGGGCGGCGCGACGACAGCCGAACCTGCGGCCGCGGCGCCAGTCGCCGAAGGCATGCCCGAGTTCCCGAAGCTGGTGGTGACCACGTTCGACGGCCAGCGCTACGATCTCGCCGATCGCAAGGGTCGTTGGGTGGTGGTCAACTTCTGGGCCACCTGGTGCAAGCCCTGCCTCAAGGAAATCCCCGACCTGGCCGCCCTGGACGCCGGGCGCGACGACATCGAGGTCATCGGCCTGGCCTTCGAGGAAATCGAGCGGCCAGAGATGGAATCGTTCCTGGAAAAGCGACCGATCCCGTATCCGATCGCGGTCGTTGATACGTTCGGGCCACCTTCCGACTTCGGGATACCTCGCGGCCTGCCCATGACCTTCCTGATATCGCCGGAAGGGCGGGTGGCTGCGACCCACATCGGCCCGGTCACCTCCGCCGACCTGCTGGCCGATATCGCTGCGGCTGGCGGGGCGTCGGGTACTCGCTAGGGCTTCGTCAGGCTTCGCGCAAGCGCGGCCTGAGGCTCGCGAGGTTGCAGGGGCGGGTGCGCGCGTCGAGCTGTGCGCGGATGAGCTGGCTCCAGGCCGTCCGGCACGCCGAGGTCGATCCGGGCAGGCAGAAGAGGAAGGTGCCGTTCGCGAGGCCGGCGAAGGCGCGCGACTGCAATGTCGACGTGCCGATCTCGGCGTGGCTGATGGAACGGAACATCTCGCCGAAGCCCGGCATGGTCTTGTCCAACAAGGGCAGGAGCGCTTCAGGCGTGGAGTCGCGCCCGGTGAAGCCGGTGCCACCGGTCACCAGGATGCCGTCCACGCCTTCGTCGGCGATCCAGCGCGACACCACCGCGCGCAGCCGGTATCGATCGTCGGGCAGCAGCTCCCGATCCGCCAGGTGATGGCCGGCCTCGCGCAGTGCCTCCGCCAGGAAGTCGCCCGAGGCGTCGGTGGCCAGGCTCCGTGAATCCGAGACGGTGAGTACGCATAGGCGCAGCGGGATGAATTCGTCGGTGCCGCTCATGCCGCCTCCGAAAGGAGCTTCAGCTCGTCGACCTGATGCTCTCGAGCCAGTTTCTCCACCAGTTCGTCCAGGTCGCCCTCGAGGACTTCGGGAAGGCGATAGAGCGTCAGGCCCTCGACGCGGTGGTCCGTGATGCGGCCCTGGGCGAAATTATAGGTGCGGATGCGCTGGCTGCGATCGCCACTGCCGACCTGCAGCCGGCGTGTCGCAGCCGTGGCCGCTTCTGCCTTCGCGCGCTGCGCATCGAGCAACGCCGATTTCAGGCGCTTCATCGCCTTGTCGCGGTTGGCGTGCTGCGATCGCTCGGTCTGGTTCTCCACCACCAGCCCGCTGGGCAGGTGGGTGATGCGGATCGCCGATTCGGTCTTGTTGACATGCTGGCCACCCGCCCCTGAGCTGCGGAACGTATCGATGCGAAGATCCGCGGGATTGATTTCCACGTCCTCGACCGCTTCGTAGTCCGCCAGGATGGCGACGGTGGCGGCGGACGTGTGGATCCGGCCCTGCGACTCGGTGGCGGGCACCCGCTGCACGCGATGCGTACCGGACTCGAATTTCAACCTCGAGTAAGCCCCGCGGCCTTCGATCCGCGCGACGATTTCCTTGAATCCGCCATGCTCGCCGGGGCTGGACGACAGCACTTCGACCGTCCAGTGCTGGCGTTCGGCATACCGCGCATACATGCGGAACAGGTCGCCGGCGAAGATCGCCGCTTCATCGCCGCCGGTGCCCGCGCGTACCTCGAGGAACAGGTTGCCTTCGTCCCGCGGATCCCGGGGAATCAGCATCAGGCCAAGCTGCTCGTCGAGCCCGGCGAGCTCGCGCTCGGCCACCTCGATCTCCGCGTCGGCGAGTTCGCGCATCTCGGGATCCTGGCGCAGCGAACGCGCGGATTCGAGTTCGGCACGCACGCGTCGCTGTTCCGCCAGGGCCTGCGCGACCGGCTCGAGCTGCGCGTACTCGCGGGAAAGATCGCGGAAACGCGCATTGTCGGACGCGACGGCGGGGTCGGCGAGCAGGCGGCCGACTTCCTCGTGGCGCTCGGCCAGCGCCTCGAGCTTACGTGCCAGGTTCGGAGTCATCCGATCCCTTGTACAGGCGTTCGGCGGCGCGCAGCAACTCGATGTCGCCATCGAGCGCGGCCTGCCGCAGCGCGGCCGTGGGGCCGTGGAGGAGGCGATTGGTGAGCTGGTGCGCAAGCCGCTGGAGCACCAGCGCCGCATCTTCTCCCGACGCAAGTTGCTCGCGTGCGCGGGCGAGGGCCAGGTCCCGCGCGGAGGCACCCCCGGCGCGCAATTGCCGCAGTGCATCCTGCCGACCCTGGGCCTGCCACCAAGCGAGGTAGTGCTCGACCTGCAGGTCGATGATGGCCTCCGCCTGCTCGGCGGCTTCCCGGCGCGAGGCGCGGCCGGATTCGATCACCTGGTCCAGGTCATCGACCGTGTACAGGTACACGTCCGGCAAGTCGGCAACATCCCCGGCGATGTCGCGGGGCACGGCAAGGTCCAGGAGGAACATCGGCCGATGCTTGCGCGTTCGCAGCGCTGCCGAAACCAGTGCCTTGTCCAGGATCGGATGGCGACTGGCGGTCGCGCTGATGACGACGTCTGCCTCGGGCAAGTGGCGGGCGAGTTCGGACAAGGGCAGCGCCACGCCCCCGTGGCGGCCAGCCAGAGCCTGGGCATGATCGAGCGTACGGTTGGCGACCAGCAATCGGCGCGGCCGGGCCTCGGCCAGGTGGCGAGCCGCGAGTTCGATGGTGTCGCCGGCGCCGATGAGCAGCACCGTCGCCTCCTCCAGTCGCGCGAACGCCTGTCGGGCAAGGCGCACGGCCGCGAAGGCGACCGACACCGGATGCGCACCCACGCGCGTGTCCGTGCGCACGCGCTTGGCGACGGAAAAAGTCTGCTGGAACAGACGATCGAGCGGATTGCGCAGGCTGCGGGCGACTCGGGCGGCCTGCCAGGCTTCCTTCACCTGGCCGAGGATCTGCGGTTCACCCAGCACCATCGAGTCGAGCCCGGACGCGACCCGGAAAAGGTGACGAACGGCTTCGCCACCCTCGTGGCGGTACAAGTAGCCCTCGAGCGCGGCGTAGTCGAGCCCGTGGTGTTGCGCCAGCCAGTCGGCAACCGATGCCTCCTGTCCCGGCTCGACCTGCGCGTACACCTCGGTGCGGTTGCAGGTGGACAGCAGCGCCGCCTCCTCCACGCCAGGCCGTGACAGCAGCGACGCCAGCGCGGCCGGCAAGGAGGCAGCATCCAGTGCCACCTTCTCGCGCAGGGCGAGCGGTGCGGTCTGGTGGTTGAGTCCAAGGGCGATGAGGGTCATGGGCGACGGCGGCGATCGGTTAAGCTCTCGCGGCGCAGGGTGTCCTTCCGGGGCAGCGCCCATTTTATGCCGGACATGTGCCTGAACCGATGATCCCGCTCAAGTTATCCGCCTTTCGAGCCGCTGTCCTCATCCTCGCCGCTGGCCTCGCGTCCTGCGCCGGTCGGCCCGCCCGTCCCGCGGCGGGCGAGGGCATCGATGGCCAGGCGCGACGCGAAGCCCTCCTGGGTGCCGACACGGACTGGTCGTTCACCGGACGGCTTGCCGTGGATACCGGCAAGCACGCGGGAAATGCCCGCATCGAGTGGCGCCAGCAGGGTGACGACTTCGAGATACGCCTGTCCGCTCCGGTCACCCGGCAATCGTGGTGGCTCAAGCGAGCGGCGGGGCAGGCGCGGATCGAGGGCCTGGACGGAGGCGTGCGGGAAGGCCCCGACGCCGAGGCTTTGCTGCGCGAGGCCACCGGATGGGACGTGCCCGTGGATGCGTTGGCGGCGTGGGTGCGGGGGCGGCGCGCCGATCCCGCCGTGGCCCGGATGGAATTCGATGCGTCGGGATTGCCTGCGGTTCTGCAGGAATCGGGCTGGACCGTGGAGTACCGCGCGTGGGAGCCGCGGCAACCCGCGCTGCCCACCAGGGTTTTCGCGCGCCGGGGCGAGGCGACCGTGCGCCTGGCCATCGAGCGCTGGTCCGAACCATGAGCTTCGATGCCGCGGCGGGCTGGAGCCACTGGCCGGCCCCCGCCAAGCTGAACCTCTTCCTGCGTATTACCGGCCGCCGCTCCGACGGCTACCACCTGCTGCAGACGGTGTTCCAGTTGCTCGACTGGGGCGATACGGTCCACTTGCGGGTCCGGCCCGACGGTGGCACGACCCGCCAGGGTGGCGACACGGCGCACCTGCCCGAGGAACAGGACCTGCTGCTGCGGGCCGCCCGCCTGCTGCAGGCGCACACCGGCTGCACCCTGGGTGCGGACTTGGCCGTGCGCAAGCAAGTGCCGGTCGGGGGCGGCTTCGGAGGTGGGTCCTCCAACGCGGCCAGCGTCCTGGTCGGTCTCAATCACTTGTGGAATACCGGCGTCGCGCTTCCGGAACTGGCTCGGCTCGGGCTCTCGCTCGGGGCCGACGTGCCGGTGTTCGTGCTGGGCCACAATGCCTGGGCGGAAGGCATCGGCGAGAAGCTGCAACCGCTGCGGCTACCGCCGGCCTGGTACCTGTTGGTGTTTCCCGGGGTCGGCGCGTCCACCGCGGAACTCTTCCAAGCCCCTGAATTGACGCGCGATGCCGCGCCGGCGACAATAGCCGACTTCGTTTCCGGCACCGCGCTCGGCAATGCCTTCGAGCCCGTCCTGCGCCGCCTGCAGCCCGCCGTGGATCGCGCGCTGTCGGAGTTGGCGCGGCATGGGAGGGCTTGCCTGACCGGCACCGGCAGCGGGTGTTTCGTCCGCTTCGATTCCGAGTCGGCGGCGCGGCGGGCCCAGCAGGCCCTGCCCGCCTCGTTCGACAGCCGGGTCGTCGCGGGCGCGACGCGATCGCCGTTGCTCGACGCGCTGGAAAGCGCGCAGGGCCGGCGGGACTGACACTTGGGGCGTCGCCAAGTGGCCAAAGGCACCGGGTTTTGATCCCGGCATCCGTAGGTTCGAATCCTACCGCCCCAGCCACCGCCAACCGGGATCCACAGGACGGGAAGCAGTACATGAGCAGCGACAACCTTCTCGTCTTCAGCGGCAACGCCAACCGGCCGCTTGCGCAGGCCGTCTGCCGCGAGCTCGGCGTGCCGATGGGCAAGGCCCTGGTCGGCAAGTTCTCCGACGGCGAGGTGCAGGTCGAGATCGAGGAGAACGTCCGCGGCCAGGACGTCTTCGTCATCCAGCCGACCTGCGCGCCGACGGCGGAGCACTTCATGGAGCTGCTGGCCCTGATCGACGCGCTCAAGCGCGCCTCGGCCGACAGCGTCACCGCCGTGGTCCCGTACTTCGGTTACGCCCGCCAGGACCGTCGCCCGCGCTCGGCGCGCGTGCCGATCACCGCCAAGGTCGCCGCGAAGATGTTCTCGGCGGTGGATGCGGACCGGGTGCTGACCGTGGACCTGCACGCCGAGCAGATCCAGGCCTTTTTCGACATCCCGGTGGACAACGTCTATGCCTCGCCGCTGCTGCTGGCCGACATCTGGCGCGCGCAGGGCACCGACAACATCATCGTCGTCTCTCCCGACGTGGGTGGCGTGGTCCGCGCGCGGGCGATCGCCAAGCGGCTGGACGACGCCGACCTGGCGATCATCGACAAGCGCCGCCCGAAGGCCAACGTCGCGACGGTGATGAACATCATCGGTGACGTCTCCGGCAAGACCTGCGTGCTGGTGGACGACATCGTCGATACCGCCGGCACGCTTTGCGCCGCCGCTGCCGCGCTCAAGCAGCATGGCGCCTTGAAGGTCGTCGCGTACTGCACCCACCCGGTGCTGTCCGGCGCGGCGATCGACAATATTTCCGCCTCGGCGCTGGACGAACTGGTGGTTACCGACACCATTCCGCTGACCCCGGCCGCCCGGGCCTGCGGCCGCATCCGCCAGCTCAGCGTGGCCGAATTGCTGGCCGAGACGGTGCGGCGCATCGCGATGGGGGAGTCGGTAAGCACCCTGTACGTGGATTGACGGGGGAGGGGCTCCGGAATCGCCCGGCGTGCTTGCGCCGGGCGATTCCAGATTCCCGCTCCGGGAACGACGCGCTGCCTGGTCGCGGGCAGCGTGAAACCGCGCCTCCGGGCGCAACAACCGAGGAAGGCAACAAATCATGGCAACCCACACCATCACGGCCACCAGCCGCAACGTCGAAGGCAAAGGTGCGAGCCGCCGCCTGCGTCGCAGCGGCCAGGTCCCGGCCATCGTCTACGGCGCCCAGGCGGAGCCGCAGACCGTCCAGCTCGAGCACAATGCCCTCTGGCTCGCCAGCCAGAACGAGTGGTTCTACTCGTCGATCCTCGAGCTCCAGCTCGACGGCAAGACCCAGAAGGTCCTGTTGCGCGACATGCAGCGCCACCCGTTCAAGCAGCAGATCATGCACATGGACTTCCAGCGCGTGGACGAGAACGTCGCCATCCGCTTCAACGTGCCGCTGCACTTCCTGAACCAGGACACCTCGCCGGCCGGCAAGACCGCGGGCGTGGTCATCCTGCACGAGCTCAACGAGATCCGCGTGAGCTGCCTGCCGAAGGACCTTCCGGAGTTCATCGAGGTCGACCTGGGCCAGCTGACGCTGGGGGACATCGTCCACCTGTCGGCGCTGACCCTGCCGGAAGGCGTCACCATCCCGGAACTCAAGCTCGGCAAGGAGCATGACGTCGCGGTCGTGATCGCCCGCCATACCCGCGTCGAAGTCGAGGAAGAGGCCCCGGCCGCCGACGCCGCCGAAGTGCCGTCGACCAAGGCCGGCAAGGCTGCCGCGCCGGCCGCGGCCGCGGCGCCCAAGAAGAAGTAAGCAACGGAGCCGGACCGCCCCGCGGCGGTCCGGCCTCCGGTCGCGCTCTGCATGGCTGGCCTCAAGCTCATCGTCGGTCTGGGCAATCCCGGTCCCGAACACGCCCGAACCCGGCACAACGCCGGGTTCTGGTTTATTGACGCCCTCGCCGAGAAGTTCGGCGGGCGTTTCGGGCTCGAGAGCAAGCTCCATGGCCAGACGGCCAAAATCCACGTCGACGGCCAGACGCTCTGGCTGCTGCGTCCCGCGACCTTCATGAATCTCAGCGGGAAGTCGATCGCCGCCGCGCTCCGGTACTGGAAGATCGAGCCGGAGGAATGCCTGGTCGCCCACGACGAGCTGGACCTGCCCCCGGGCTCGGCCCGACTCAAGTTCGACGGCGGCCACGGCGGCCAGAACGGACTGCGGGACACCGTGCAGGTCCTTGGCCACGGCCGCTTCCATCGCCTGCGGATCGGGATTGGGCACCCCGGGCACAAGGACCGGGTGACCCCCTGGGTCCTGGGCCGGCCAGGCAAGGATGACGAGGCGTCGATCCTGCGGGCCATCGACGACGCCATGGGGGTCCTGCCGCTGGCGATCTCCGGCGACCTGAACGAGGCGATGAAGCGCCTGCACACACCGAAGGAACAACCCTAGCCATGGGCATCAAATGCGGCATCGTGGGACTGCCGAACGTCGGCAAGTCCACCCTTTTCAACGCCCTCACCAAGGCCGGCATCGCCGCCGCCAACTTCCCTTTCTGCACGATCGAGCCCAACACCGGCGTAGTGCCGGTGCCCGACCCGCGTCTGGCCCAGTTGGCCGAGATCGTCAAGCCGCAGAAGACGATCCCGACCTCCTTCGAGTTCGTGGACATCGCCGGGCTGGTGGCGGGTGCCTCGAAGGGCGAGGGGCTCGGCAACAAGTTCCTGGCCCACATCCGCGAAGTGGATGCCATCGCCCATGTGGTCCGCTGCTTCGAGCACACCGACATCGTCCATGTCTCCGGCAAGGTGGACCCCCTGGCGGACATCGAAACGATCGACACCGAGCTCGCGCTGGCGGATCTGGACTCCGTCGAAAAAGCCTTCATCCGCGCCGAAAAGGCAGCAAAGGCCGGCGATAAGGAGGCTTCCGCGCGCAAAGAGGTCCTGGCCCGGTTGCGCGCGGGGCTCGACCAGGGCACCCCGGCCCGGGCCATGAAACTCTCGGCGGAGGACAAGGCCGCGGTCCGCGACCTGTTCCTGCTCACCCTCAAGCCGGTCATGTACGTGGCCAACGTGCTCGAGGATGGTTTCGAGGGCAACGTCCATCTGGACCGGGTCCGTGAGCGGGCGTCGACGGAGGGGGCCGAGGTGGTTCCCGTGAGCGCCGCCATCGAGGAGGAGCTCGCGCAACTCGAGGAGGCCGACCGGGGCGAGTTTCTGGCCGGCATGGGGCTCGAGGAGCCGGGGCTGAACCGGGTCATCCGCGCCGGCTACAAGCTGCTGGGAATGCAGACCTACTTCACCGCCGGCGTGAAGGAAGTCCGGGCCTGGCAGGTCCACAAGGGCGCGACCGCCCCGCAGGCGGCGGCGGTGATCCATACCGACTTCGAGAAGGGATTCATCCGGGCGGAAACCATTTCCTTCGAGGATTTCATCCGCTACCGGGGCGAGGCGGGCGCACGCGACGCCGGCCGGCTCCGCCTGGAAGGCAAGGAGTACGTGGTACAGGAAGGCGACGTCCTGCATTTCCGCTTCAACGTCTGAGGGCGGGCCAAAAACCCCGTCGAATCAGGTCGTTGACAAATCCTGGCCCGGCCGTGAAAATTACGGGCTCACTGTGGAGGGATACCCAAGCGGCCAACGGGGGC
>CAMPGW010000093.1 GCA_946885735.1 uncultured Gammaproteobacteria bacterium | reverse complement strand
CGTGGTCGAGCGAGGCCATCTGCACGTTCGGCTGGTAGTAGCTGATGCCGTGCGGGAAGGTGGTCGTGCCCAGCAGGTAGAAATCGGACGCGTAGGCGAGCAGCGCGCGATGCAGTTCGGGCTCGTCGCCGACCTTCGCGGTGAGGCGGAACCACACCTGCTGGTAGGGCGGCCGCTTGGGCGGCTTGACCTCGTCGCGTGGATAGATCGGCCGCATCTCGAACGGGCCCATGCGCGAGAGCCAGCGCTGCATCTTCGCCGGCAGCTTGGCCATGACCTCGGGCGCGGGTGCTTCCGTCGGCTCAACGTCCTCGGGCTGCGGCACCTCGGGCATGTTGAACTGGTGCTCGACGCCGGGCTCGGACTTCTGGAACGACGAGGCGAACACCAGGATCGGCTGGCCGTGCTGGATCGCCGTCACCCGTCGCACCGAGAAGCTGTGGCCGTCGCGCGCGCGGTCCACGTCGAAGATGATCGGCGCGGTGATGTCGCCCGCGCGCAGGAAGTAGGCGTGGATGGAATGCACGCTGCGGCCGGCCTCGACCGTCTGCTGCGCCGCCGACAGGGCCTGGCCGAGCACCTGCCCGCCGAACACGTATTTGGTGCCGATATCGCGGCTCTGGCCGCGGAACAGGTTGTCCTCGAGCCGCTCGAGCGTGAGCAGGGCGACGAGTTCGGAAACGACGGATGGGGTCATGGGCGCTCCGGCGGGATGCGGCATTGTAACGCCGACCACGCGCGCCTCCGCGCGGGCGGTTCAGTCGGCCGTCGGTCGCAGGCGCTGCAGGCGGGTGCCGGCGACTACCTCGTCCCAGGGAAAGCGCGGTCCGGGATCGCGCTTGCGCGCGACCTCGCGGGTGGAGTCGTCGGTGGCGGGCACGCGTGTCGTGTCCAGGTCCTCGTGCCCGGCGATCCATTGCAGGGCCGGCAGTTCCTGCCGAAGCGAGGCGAGCAGCGCGACGAGCGCGTGGATCTGCGCCGGCGTATAGGGCTCGTCCATCGACTGCCGGCGCGAATCGAGCCAGTCCGGGTAGCGCCCGGTGTTCACCAGTTCGATGCCGATCGAGCGCGGGTTGTAGCCGCGGGTATGGTGGGCGATGCGGTTGGGGCGCACGAACAGGTGCACGCTGCCATCGCGGTCGATGTAGTAGTGGCCGCTGTTGCCGGTGCCCGACTCGTGCAGCACGCGTTCGCCGTATTCGCGCGCCATCGCCAGGTCCGGCAGCTCCGTGCAATGCACGACGGCCAGGTCGACTTCGCCTGCGCTGCGTTCGCCGAGCCGCGCCTCGTAGGGCAGCGGCCACACGTGCACGGCGGGGGGCGGCGGATCGGTGGGCATCGCGGCGCATGCTAACATCCGCGCCTTCCGGAGCCCGTCATGCCGCTGCCCCACGATTCGCCGCTCGGCCAGTTGATGGCCTGCCTGCCGCGTCCCGGCCGCGTCGAATGGATCGGGCTGCGCCCCGCCCGCGACGTGGCCATGGTCGAATCCGAGCGCGCCTTCGCGACCGCCGGCAAGGGCCTCGACGGCGATCGCTACGCCAGCGGCAGCGGTAAGCGCGGCGTCACCCTGATCCAGTCCGAACACCTTCCCGCGATCGCCTCGCTGGCCGGCCTCGGCGTGGTCGCGCCGGCGCGCTTGCGTCGCAACCTGGTGGTGTCCGGCATACCGCTGGTCGCGCTGCAGGGACGACGTTTCCGCATCGGCGAGGTCTTGCTCGAGGGTACCGGCGAGTGCGATCCATGCTCGCGCATGGAGGCCGCGCTCGGTCCCGGCGGCTACAACGCGATGCGGCTGCATGGCGGATTGTGCGCGCGCATCCTGGAGGGCGGCTGGATCGCGCAGGGCGACGCCGTCGTGCCGATGGATTTGCCGTGAGGTTCTTCGTCGCCTGCGCCAAGGGGCTGGAATACCTGCTGGCCGATGAACTGCAGGCCCTGGGTGCGACAGCGGCGACGGCCGCCACCGCGGGCGTCAACGCCGAGGGACCGCAGGCGCTGCCGTATCGCGCGGCCATGTTCTCCCGGTTGGCGAGCCGGGTGCTGCTGCCGCTGGCCGAATTCGCCTGCGAGAACGAGCAGGACCTGTACCAGGGCGTGCACGCGCTCGACTGGGCGTTGCACCTGGCGCCGGAAGGCAGCCTGGCGGTGGACGCGCACGTGTCGGGCCCCACGCTGACCCACGAACGCTACGCCGCGCAACGCATCAAGGACGCGATCGTGGACCGGATGCGCGCGCGTTTCGGCGTGCGGCCCTCCGTGGACACCGAGGCGCCCGACCTGCGCCTCAACTTCGCGTTGCGCAAGGGCCGGGGACACCTGTCGGTGGACCTCGGCGGCGGCGCGCTGCACCGCCGCGGCTGGCGGCAATCCCAGGGCGAGGCGCCGCTGAAGGAAAACCTCGCCGCCGCCGTCCTGGTGCGCGGGCACTGGCCGCGCATCCATGCCGAGGGCGGCGCGCTGCTCGATCCGATGTGCGGCAGCGGCACGCTGCTGATCGAGGGCGCGCTGATGGCGGCCGACGAGGCGCCGGGCCTGCTGCGCTGGCAGGGCGCGCGGCCGAGCCGCTGGGCCGGGTTCGATGGCGACGCGTGGCAAGCGCTGGAGCAGGAGGCGCGCGAGCGCGCGGCTGCCGGTCGCGCCGCGTTGCGGCCGGTGTTCTTCGGCGCCGACCAGGATCCGCGCGCGCTCAATGCGGCGCTCGCCAACGCCGATCGCGCCGGCCTTGCGGAGCTGATCCGCCTGGACCGGCGCGCGATCGTCGCGCTGCAGCCGCCGCCCTTCGAGCGCGGGCTGGTGGTGTGCAACCCGCCCTACGACGAACGTCTCGCCGCGGACCCCGCGCTGTACCGCGCACTGGGCGATGCGCTGGCCACGCAGGTTCCGGCGTGGCGCGCCAGCCTGCTGTGCGGCAACGACGAACTGGCGCGCGCCACCGGCCTGCGCGCGCTGAAGTCATACGCGATGTTCAATGGCCGCATCGAGTGCACCCTGCTGGTCTGCGACCCGCTGCGCGCGCCGGTGCGCGAACCCAGGCCGCCGCAGCCACTGGGCGAAGGCGCGCAGATGGTCGCCAACCGCCTGCGCAAGAACCTGCGCAAATTCAAGGCCTGGCGTGCCCGCGAAGGCGTCGAGTGCTACCGCGTGTACGACGCCGACCTGCCGGAGTATGCGGCCGCGGTCGACGTCTACCAGGAATGCGAGGGCGCGCGCCGCCTGTTCCTGCAGGTGGCGGAGTACGCGGCGCCGGCGACGGTGCCGGAGGCCGACAGCCGGCGCCGGTTCGGCGAACTGCTGGCGGCGATCCACGACGTGTTCGAGGTGCCGAGGGAGCAAGTGGTCGTCAAGACGCGCCTGCGCGGAAAGGGCGGCAGCAAGTACGGGCGGATCGACGAGAGCGGCCATTTCTTCGTCGTCGCCGAAGGCGGCGTGCGCCTGCGCGTGAACCTGCACGACTACCTGGACACGGGACTCTTCCTCGACCACCGCCCGCTGCGCCTGCGCATCGGTCGCGAGGCGCGGGGCAAGCGCTTCCTCAACCTGTTCTGCTACACCGGTGCAGCCACCGTGCATGCGGCCGCCGGTGGCGCGGCGTCGACGACCAGCGTGGACCTGTCCGCGACCTACCTCGACTGGGCCGGCGCGAACCTCGCGCTCAATGGCATCGGTGGCGGCTCGCATCGCCTGGTGCAGGCCGATGCGATGGCCTGGCTGGAACGCGACCGCGGCCAGTACGACCTGGTGTTCTGCGACCCGCCGACCTTTTCCAACTCGGCGCGTGCCGAGGACTTCGATGCGCAGCGCGACCACGTGCGCCTGATCGGCGCGGCGATGGCGAGGCTGGCGCCCGGCGGACTACTGCTGTTCTCCAACAACTTCCGGCGCTTCCGCATGGACACCGAGGGCGTGGAGGCGATCGCCTCGGTGCGCGAGATCAGCGCCGCCACGATCGGGCCTGATTTCGAGCGCAACCCGCGCATCCACCGGGCCTGGGAGTTGGCGCGCCGCTAGCGGGGCGCGCGAGCCGCCTCCCGCGCCCGGCTGCGGGCATCCCGCAGTGCGTCGTACTGCGCATCGTCCAGCAGGCGCAAGCCCTGTACGTGGCAGGGATACTCACGCGTGAGCAGGGCGTCGCCAAGGCCGCCGCAAATGCGGCCGCTGACCGGATCGCCGCGGAACGCCAGCACGGGCGTGCGCTGGAGCGCCTGACAGCGCGCGGTCAACTCCACGAGGTACTTGAAGCGGCCGGTATCGACGAGCAGCGAACGTTCATTGAGGTCGACCCAACTGCGCGCCATTTTCGCATCCAGGCATTGGTTTCCGCGCAGGATGCCGGTGCCTTCGGGGCCGACGATGGCAGCCACCTCCGCCTCCGGGACGTACGCCACTGGCGCCAGCATCGAAGCGCAGCCGCCGAGGATCGGTACGGCGACCATGGCTATGAGCAATCGACGGGCATTCATGACGACCTCCAGCGAGTCCTGCGTGGGCAGTGGGTCACATTCTGGGCGCGGCCGCTTTAACCCGGGCGAAACTCGCGCCCAGGCATTATGCTCGCGACATGGGCCCCAAGCACGAATTGTCCCGTCCACTGCCGGCCGGGTGGACCTTCTTCCGCCAGTGGCTGAAGAATCCGCTTCGCGTGGCGGCCATTTCCCCCTCCAGCCGGCAACTCGCGCGGCAGATGATGTCGGAGTTGCCGCGGCCCTGCCGCCGCGTGATCGAACTCGGCGGTGGTACCGGTGTGTTCACCCAGGCCCTGCTCGACCATGGCATCGTTCCGCAGGACCTGCTCGTACTTGAACTCAACGAGGAGCTGCACCAGCACCTGAGCCGGCAGTTCGCCGGCGTGCACGTGGTGTGCGGCGACGCCGGCGATGTCCGGTCGATCGCCGCCGCCAGCGGTTTCCTGGACGACGAGGGCGCCGATGCGGTGGTCTCGGGCCTGGGCCTGCTCTCCATGCAGCGGCAGATGCAACAGGCGATCCTGCAGGCGGCGTTCTCCTGCATTCGGCCGGGCGGGCGCTTCGTCCAGTTCACCTACGGTCCGGCCAATCCCGTCACCCGCGAGGTGCTCGACGCGCTGGGGCTGACGGCGCGCCGCGCCAGCTTCACCTGGTGGAACGTCCCACCGGCGACGGTGTACGTCTACCAGCGTCGCGTCTCGCGCACGCTGCCGCCGCGCTCGATGCGCTGAGGCGCTGAGGCGCTGAGGCGCTGAGGCGCTGCAACGCTGGGTTGCACGGGCCCGCTTCCTTGCGCCCGTCGCAGGCCCCATCCTGTCCGCAGACCAAGCCTGGAGATCAAGCCCATGAGCGCCGACGTTTCCCGTCCCCGTGCCGTCGTCCATCGCCTCCGCGGCCAGCCCGCGTCGGATGGCGCCGGCGTGCGCCTGACCCGGGTCATCGGCACGCCGCAGTTGTCCTACCTCGACCCGTTCCTGATGCTCGACGAATTCGGCTCCGACCGCCCTGGCGACTATCTCGCGGGGTTTCCGGCGCACCCGCACCGCGGCTTCGAGACCGTCACCTACATGCTCGACGGGCGCATGCGCCACAAGGACAACCACGGCAACGAGGGCCTGCTGACGCCGGGCTCGGTGCAGTGGATGACCGCCGGCCGCGGCATCGTCCACTCGGAGATGCCGGAACAGGAGCAGGGCCTGATGCGCGGCTTCCAGCTGTGGGTGAACCTGCCGGCGCGCGACAAGATGGGTGCGCCGGCCTACCAGGAATTCGATGCCGGGCGCATTCCCTCGGTGGAGCCGGCGCCGGGCGTGCACGTGAAGGTGATCGCAGGCGCGGCCGGGGGCGTGGCCGGGCCGGTGCAGCAGCCGGCGACCGAACCGCTGTATCTCGACGTCGCGTTGCAGGAAGGCGCGACCTTCGAGCAACCGGTTCCGGCCGGCCACAACGTCTTCGCCTACGTTTACGAAGGCGAGCTCGAAGCGGGCGGGAAAGGCGAGTTGCTGGTGTTCGGAGAGGGTGACGGCGTGCGCCTCACCGGCAAGGCCGCAGCGAGCCGTGTCATCCTGGTGGCGGGCAAGCCGATCGGTGAGCCGGTCGCGCGCTATGGTCCGTTCGTGATGAACACCCAGGCCGAGATCATGCAGGCCGTGCAGGACTTCCAGTCCGGCCGCTTCTGACCGCCGGCGCGATGCGCGCGCCGGCGTCGCCGGTCAATCGTCCGACGGCAGGCCTTCGGGTCGCTTGCGGAACGGCGGCCGCGGCGCGCGATTGCCATCGTGCCGCTGGCCCTGCGGGGCCGGCCCGCGCGGTCCTTGCGGACGCGGTCCCTGCGGATGCCCTGCGTGGGGACGCGCGCCATGTGGGCGCGGACCCTGCGGCCGCGGGCCGTCCTGACGCGGACCACCCGGACGGGCGCCCTGCGGCGGACGCGGACCGGGCCGGCCCTCGGGGCGCGGACCACGATCGTTGAAGGGGCGGTCGCCACGCGGCGGCTTCGGTCCACGTGCATGCGGCGCATCGGCGCGCGGGCCATGGCCGCGGGCCGGACCGTGCGGGCGCGGAGCGCGTGGCGGCGCGACCTTGGATCCGGTCTCCACGCCTTCCGGCACGTACCAGCTGCGGAACTCGCCGGTGTCCTGGGCGCCGCCGCGGTGCGGCTTGGCCTTGAAGCCACCGGGACCGGGCGCGGCGCCGCCACCCGGGCGCTGGCCGCCACGCGGGCCGCGGGCGTTGTACGGGCTGTCCTGGCGCGGCGGCCCGTTCTGGATGCGATTGCCGAAATTGTCGTCGCGCGGGCCGCCCGGCTTGCCGTGGCGCTTGCCCGGATGTTCCGGACGCGCCGCGCGCGGATCGCGCGGGCCGTGGTCCATCGGACCCGAGAAGGGCTTGCCGCGTCCGCCGGGCTTGCCGCGATGCGGGCCGCCGGGGCGGCCTCGGCCGCGGGGCTTTTCCTCGCGCACATGGTCGAAACGACGCAGCTCGCGCGCCTCGTCGTTGACGTGGCCGTTGACGTAGCCCGCCTGCGCGCCGCGATCCTTGCCTAGGCGGATTTCCGTCGGCCGCGACTTGCGCTGGCCGATCACCGGCTGCAGGGTCAGCACCGGCTCGGCGTTCTCCAGGCCGAACTGCTTGCGCAGCGCCTGCACCTTCTCCGCTTCCATCTCCGCGCAATGGCCGCGGGTCAACAGGCGGGGCAGGGTGACGTCGCCGTAGCGCACGCGCTTGAGGCGCGACACCTGGTAGCCCTGCGATTCCCACAGCCGGCGCACTTCGCGGTTGCGCCCCTCGGTCAGCATCACCTGGAACCAGGAGTGCGAACCACTCGAATTGATGCGTTCGATCTTCTCGAACTTCGCCGGGCCGTCTTCCAGCGCCACGCCGCGCGCCAGCCGGTCGACGATGTTGTCCGGCACTTCGCCGGGGATGCGGCACACGTATTCGCGCTCGATCGCGTTGGATGGGTGCATCAGCGCGTTGGCGAGCTCGCCGTCGGTGGTCAGCAGCAGCAGGCCGGTGGTGTTGATGTCCAGGCGGCCGACCGCGATCCAGCGCGCGCCCTTCAGGCGCGGCAGCGAATCGAAGATGGTCGGGCGCCCCTCGGTGTCCTCGCGGGTCGTGACCTCGCCCTCGGGCTTGTTGTAGATCAGCACGCTGGACGGTTCGGTCAGCGCGGTGGCGACGAAGGTCTTGCCGTCGAGCTCGATGCGGTCGCCGCTGGCGACCGACTGGCCGGTGCGGGCGACTTCGCCGTTGACCTTCACCATGCCCTGGGCGATGCGCTCCTCGAGCGCGCGGCGCGAGCCGAGCCCGGCCTGGGCGAGGACCTTGTGCAGGCGCTCCTCGATGCGCGGCGCCGTCGGTTCGGCGGACTTGTCGCGCAGGGAAAGGCGCTTCTTGTTGGGGGTGTCACTCATCGTTGAGCTCCGGCTCGGCGGGTTCGCCAGCCTCGTCGTGTTCGTGGGTCGCCTGGTCCGGTGCGGCTTCGGGGGCCAGGTCGTGGGTATTGCCGTCGTCGCCGCTGTCGGCGTCCGTCGCGGCATCGGCTTCGATGTCGGCCTCATCGCCCAGGTTTGCGGCGATGGCGGCCGACGCCACGCCAGCCGGCGCGACGTCGAAGGGCAGCTGCGGTTCGAGTTCCGGGATGTCCTTGAGCTCGGCCAGCGGCGGCAGCTGGTCCAGGCTCTTGAGGCCGAAGTAATCGAGGAAGGTGCGGGTGGTGCCGAACAGTTCCGGGCGCCCCGGCACGTCGCGGTGGCCGATCACCCGGATCCACTCGCGTTCTTCCAGCATCTTGATGGTGTTGGAATTCACCGATACGCCGCGGATCTGCTCGATCTCGCCGCGGGTGATGGGCTGGCGGTAGGCGATCAGCGCCAGGGTCTCGAGCGTGGCGCGCGTGTACTTGGTCTGGCGCTCGGTCCACAGGCGCGCGACCCAGGCGTGCACGTCGGCCTGGACCTGGAAACGAAAGCCCGAGGCCACCTCGACCAGTTCCACGCCGCGCCCGCTGGCGTCGTCGCGCAGCTCCGCGATCGCCTGCTCGAGCGAACCCGGCGGCGGCAACGCATCCTCGGGGAAAAGCGCGGACAACTGCGCCAGCGTCAGCGGTTGCGGCGAGGCAAGCAGGGCAGCCTCGACGATGCGGCGGATCAATTGGGAATCGTCCATGGGAACTCTGGAGTGGCGCTCAGGCGTCTTCGCCGTCGGCCGTGGGGTCGGGAAGGTCGCGCAGCAGCGCGTCGGGATCGTTGGCGGCGTCTTCGCCGGAGGCAGCCAGCGACTTGACGTAGATCGGCGCGGGCCAGCGCTTCGCATCGGCGATGGGAGGCAGGCGCGGATCGGGTGCGGCGGCGTCCTCCTGCACGATCTCGAGCAGTTGTTCCTTGGCAAGCTCGAGCACCGACAGGAAGGTCACGACCACGCCGATGCGGCCTTCCTCGACGCTGAACAGGTTCTCGAAGAGGTGGAACTGCCCATCGGCGAGCCGCCCCAGCACCTCGCCCATGCGCTGGCGCACCGACAGCGCCTCGCGCACGATCGCATGGTGGCTGAACATGTCGGCGCGCTTGAGCACGTCGCGCAGCGCCAGCAGCATCTCGCGCAGGTCCACCGGTGGCGGCACCCGCACCGTGGTGCGCTCGGGCACGAAGGCGGTGGCGACGGTGGTGTCGCGCTCCAGGCGCGGCAGCGAATCCACGTCTTCGGCGGCCTTCTTGAAGCGCTCGTACTCCTGCAGGCGGCGCACGAGCTCGGCGCGCGGGTCGCCTTCCTCGCCGGCCTCGAGTTCCGCGCGCGGCAACAGCATGCGCGACTTGATCTCGGCCAGGATGGCGGCCATCACCAGGTATTCGGCGGCCAGCTCGAAGCGCAGGTCCTGCAGCACCTCGATGTAATCCACGTACTGGCGGGTGATCTCGGCGACCGGGATGTCGAGGATGTCGAGGTTCTGCCGGCGGATCAGGTACAGCAGCAGGTCGAGCGGGCCCTCGAAGGACTCCAGGATGACCTCGAGCGCGTCCGGCGGAATGTACAGGTCCTGCGGCATCTGCAGCACCGGCTGGCCCTTGAACACCGCCAGCGGGATCTCCTGCTGCTGCGGCGCGCCGTTGCGCGCGGCGCCATGCTCGCCCGCGAGCGGGGCGGGTCCGGCGTTGGTCGCGGTCTCGGCAGGGGGCATGGCATTCGCCAGCGGGTCGTTCATCGTGTCTGCGGGAAGCGGCTTCGTGAAAAGGGTTCGTGCCTGGGCTCGCGTGCGAGGCGGTGGTGCGGCCTACACCGTGACCGGGTGGAAGCCCTGACGCAGGACCACGGGTTCATCGCCCGTGCAATCCACCACGCTGGTCGGACCCGGTTCGCAGTCTTCCGCGTCCAGCATGACGTCGACCCAGCGCAGGCACCGCTCGGCCACCGATTCCGCCTCGTGGCTGACGAGTGAATCCTCGTCAGGAAACACCAGGCTGGTGGAGAGCAGCGGTTCCCCCATCGCGTCGAGCAAGGCCCTGCAGACCACGTGGTCGGGCAGGCGAATGCCGATGTCGCGGCGCTTGCTTCGGCCGCTGTGCTTGATGCGCTTGGGCAATTCCGCGGAGGCCGGGAGGATGAACGTGCATGGACCCGGAGTCAGCGATCGCATCAGCCGGAAGGCCCGATCGTCGAGCCGGGCCAGGCGGCCGGCCTCACTCAATTGCCGACAGAGTAAGGTGAAAGGGTGCTTGCTGTCCAGTTGCCGCAGCCCTTGCACCCGTTCCTCGGCGGCCTTGCCGTTCAGCGCCCACACCAGCGCATAGCCCGCATCGGTCGGGCAAAGCGCCAGGCCGCCGTCCTTGAGGATGTCCGAAGCCTTGAGCACGAGGCGCTCGTGCGGGTTCACCGGGTGGACGTGGAGGCGTTGGGTCATGCGGCTATCATGCAAGCACATCCGGAAAAGGCATAGCCATGTGGTACGCGATCGTCGGCCATGACAGGAAAGGTTCACTGCAGGCGAGGCTGGAGGCGCACCCGCAGCACCTCGCGCGCCTGGAGGCGCTGCGCGACGCCGGGCGCCTGCGCCTGGCCGGGCCGTTCCCGGCGATCGACGCGGCGGACCCGGGTCCCTCGGGGTTCACGGGCAGCCTGATCGTGGCCGAATTCGACTCGCTGGCGGACGCGCGCGCCTGGGCCGACGCCGATCCCTACCTGGCCGCCGGCGTGTACGCGTCGGTGGACGTGCGCCCGTTCAAGCCGGTGCTGCCATGAACGAGGACCGGGTCCGGCGCATCCGCGAAGCGCTGCAGGCACTGCAGCCGACCGCGCTGGACGTCCGCGACGACAGCCACCGCCACGCCGGCCATGAAGGCGCCCGCGACGGCCGCGGCCACTTCGCGGTGGACATCGTCAGCGAGGCCTTCGCCGGCCTGGCGCCGCTGGCCCGGCACCGGCGCGTCTATGCCGCGCTCGGGGACATGATGCAGACCGACATCCATGCCCTGCAGCTGCGGGCGCGCACGCCCGCGGAAGCCGCATAAGGCATAATACGGCCCCCGAAGGCGCCCGTTCGGCGCGCCCGCAGAGCCCAACATGACCCAGAAAATCGCGGTGATCCGCGGGGACGGCATCGGCCCCGAGATCATGGACGCCACCCTGCACGTGCTCGAGGGCCTGGACCTCGGCCTGGAATACGATTTCGTCGACGCCGGCCTGTCGGCGTACGAGAAGACCGGCGAACTGCTGCCGGCGGCGACCCTGGATGCGATCACCCGCCACCGCGTGGCGCTGAAGTCGCCGCTGACCACGCCGGTCGGCGAAGGCTTCAGCTCGATCAACGTCGAGCTGCGCAAGCGCTTCGACCTGTACGCCAACGTGCGGCCG
>CAMPGW010000092.1 GCA_946885735.1 uncultured Gammaproteobacteria bacterium | reverse complement strand
TGGCCAGCTGGTTGTTGGCGGCGCCGCAGATCACCTGGCACTTCAGGCGCGGCAGCGTGTTCGCGTTCACCGTGCCGCCGAGCGCGCAGGGCGAATACACCTGGGCGTCCACGTCGTAGATCTGGTCCGGGGCGACGGCCTCGGCGCCGTGGTCGTCCACCGCGCGTTGCACGAGGTCGGTGTTGATGTCGGTGACGAAGACCTTGGCGCCGCGCTCGCGCAGCAGCTTCACGAACTCCATGCCGACGTGGCCGACGCCCTGCACGGCGTAGGAGTAGTTGCCCACCTCCTCGTCGCCGAACTTGACCTGCAGCGCGGCCATCAGGCCCTGCAGCGTGCCGTAGGCGGTGAAGGGCGAGGGATCGCCGGAGCCGCCATGCACCTGGTGCACGCCGGTGACGAAGGGCGTTTCCTTGTAGACGAACTCCATGTCGTTGACGTCGATGCCCACGTCCTCGGCGGTGATGTAGCGGCCGTTGAGCGAGTTGACGAAACGACCGAAGGCGCGGAACAGCGCCTCGGACTTGTCCTTGGACGGATCGCCGATGATGACGCCCTTGCCGCCGCCGAGGTTCAGGCCCGACACCGCCGCCTTGTAGGTCATGCCGCGCGACAGGCGCAGCACGTCGTTCAGGGCATCCTGCTCGGTCGCGTAGGGCCACATGCGCAGGCCGCCGAGGGCCGGGCCGAGCACCGAGTTGTGGATGGCGATGATCGCCTTCAGGCCGGCGTCCTTGTTGTGGCAGAAGACGACTTCTTCGTGGCCGGTCTGGGCGAGGGTCTCGAAAATCATGGCAATGCTCCGGGGGGCCGGTGCGCGCGGAAATCCGGAAATAGAGCTCCCGGATTCCTTTAGGAACCGCACGTAGGCCGATGAATGTGAAAGGAAATGGAGGGAGACGGCCGGCCCGTGCCGGGCGGCGGCGCGGCGTAGTGTAAAGCAATCGCTCCAGACGGGTCGGGGGCGCCGGTCAGGTTCCTGAGCGGGCTGGCCGGTTTGCATGAATGGAAACGTTTTCCTGAATGCCTGCCGCTTTCACCTTCCCCGGGGGAGCGGCGGCACAAACCCTTGAGCAGGGATTGGGCGACTCCGGTCGCCCTCTTTTTTTGCGGGCCGATCGAAGCGCGGCCAACGCCGCGGCGACGCACATTCACGCAACCCTCGCGCGTCCACGACACCGGCGTCACGGCTCCTCGTGTCCACTGCCGCCATCGACGGGGAGCGCGGACGATGAAATTGATTCTGGCGGGCATGCTGGCCCTGTGCTGGGCGAGCGGCGGCGCCGCGGCGGAACCCGCAGGGAGCGGCGACCCGCCCATCCGCAAGCACGAAGGCGTGCTGGTGGATACCAAGGGCCGCGGCCTCTACACCTACGACGGCGACGACGAGCTGGGTCGCAGCAAGTGCAACGGGCAGTGCCGCATCCTCTGGCCGCCGCTGATGGCCAGCGCCGATGCCAGGCCTAAGGGCCCGTTCACGCTCGCACTTCGCGACGACGGCACGCGGCAATGGGCATTGCGCGGCAGGCCACTCTATCGCTGGGCCTCCGACAAGAAATTCGGCGACTACGGCGGCCACGGCGTCAGCGACCGGTGGCGCCTCGTAACGGTCGGCCAGCAGGCGCCGAAAGCCGCCAACACCACGCCCTATCAGGACACCCCTACGCCATGAACCCACCCTCCGGACGTGCGCCATTGCACCTTGCACTTTCCCTGGCACTGGCGTCGGTCGCCTCGCCGGCACTTGCCAGTGACGCGCCGGCCACGGGCGGCAAACTCTTGCTTACCGCGGGCGTCTCGCAGGTCGAGGGTGCTGCCGGCGGCGGACTCACGCCCTGGGCCGTCATCGGAGGCTACGGCAGCGAGGGCCAGTTCGGCGGTAGCGTCTTCATCACCCGGGTGGACGTCGGCGACTACCGGCTCGATACCGTGGGCGCGCTGGTCGGCATACACGACCGCGTCGAATTCAGCATCGCGCGGCAGCGCTTCGACACCCGGCGGGTCGGTGCGGCGCTGGGATTGGGCGAGGGCTTCACCCTGCAACAAGACATCATCGGCGTGAAGCTGCGCATCGCCGGCGACGCGGTGCTCGACAGCGACCGCGCCATGCCGCAGATCGCGATCGGCATCCAGCACAAGCGCAACGACCAGGGCGCGGTGCTGGATTTCATCGGCGCCGCCGATGATTCCGGCACCGACATCTACATGTCGGCGACCAAATTGTTCCTTGCCCAGGGCCTGCTGCTCAACGGCACGGTGCGCTTCACCAAGGCCAACCAGATTGGCATTCTCGGTTTCGGCGGTGACCTGTCGGACAGCTACAAACCGCAGTTCGAGGTGTCCGCGGCCTATCTGCTCAGCCGCACCGTCGCCATCGGTGCCGAGTACCGTACCAAGCCCGACAACCTGTCCATCGCCGGCGAGGACGACTGGAAGGACGTCTTCATTGCCTGGGCGCCGAATCGCCATGTCTCGCTGACACTCGCCTACGTGGACCTGGGCAACATCGTGATCCGCGACCGCCAGCGGGGCGTCTATGCCTCGCTCCAAGCCAGCTTCTGACCGTCGCGCGGAGACCTCGATGACACTTTCCAAGCATATCCTCTTCCTGCTTGCCGCCGCCCTGGTGGCGACGGCACCGCAGGTTCTCGCCCAGGCAAGTCCCGTGCAGGCACCCGCGCCAGTCCAGGAGGCCGACGAGCTCGACCTCGAAGAGGCCGCACCCGCCGACGACGCCGACCTCGCAGCCAGGCCACCCCTCAGACGCGACCCGAGCGCCGCCGACCCCGCGCCCGCCGACCCCGCGTTGCGGCCGGTGTTCGACCAGTTCGGTGGACGCGACGGCCTGGTTGCGCTGATGGACGATTTCATGGCCTTGCTGGTCGCCGACCCGCGCACCCGCGACTTCTTCGCCGAGTCCGACCAGGCCGCGATCAAGGCACACCTGGTGGACCAGTTCTGCGCGATCCTCGGAGGTGGCTGCACCTACGCCGGCCGCGACATGAAGTCGGCGCACGAGGGCATGGGCGTGGACCGTGCCGCCTTCAATGCGCTGGCCGAAGACCTGCAGATCGCGATGGACAAGCGCGGCATTCCTTTCCGCGCGCAGAACCAGTTGCTGGCAAAGCTGGCGCCGATGCATCGCGAAGTCGAAGGCCCCGCGGCCCCCTGACCTCGCTCAGTCGATGCTCGCCGCCTCGACGCGGTTCTTGCCGGCGCCCTTGGCCCGATACAACGCCGCATCGGCGGCGGCGATCAGCAACTCGGCGCTGTAGCCGTGGGTCGGCACGATCGCCGACACGCCGACGCTGATCGTCACCACGCCCTGCGGCGTGGCCGGGTGCGGCAGCGCCGCGGACTCGATCGCGTGGCGGATGCGCTCGCCCTCGCGCACCGCTTCGGTGAGCGTCAGGCCCGGCAGCACCACGCCGAACTCCTCGCCGCCGTAGCGGCCCGCCGTCGCGTTCTCCCCGGGCAGCTCGGTGTCGATCCGGCGGCCGACCTCGCGCAGGCAGTCATCGCCGGCGAGGTGTCCGCGATGGTCGTTGTAGGCCTTGAACTGGTCGAGGTCGAACAGCAGGAAGGCCAGGGACGTGCCACGCGCCTGCGCCAGTTCCCACTCGCCGTGCAGGCGCTCGAGCAGCATGCGGCGATTGGCCAGGTCGGTGAGCGGATCGTGGTAGCTCAGGCGCGTCAGTTCCTCGTTGATGCGGCGCAGCTCGAGGCCGCGGTTCTCCAGCTCCAGCGTGCGCTGCCGGACGAGTCCGACCAGTTGCTGTTCGCGGGTGCGCTGCTGGCGCTCGCGCAGGCGCAGCAAGCCGAACAGTCCGGCCACCGTCGCCAGCCCCAGCGCAAGCAATGCGGGTGCGGTGCGCCAGAACGGCATCGGGATGGACACCGCCACTTCCACCGGTGCCGCCGCCACGCCGCGCGCATCGCGTGCCTCCAGTCGAAGGCGGTAGTCGCCGGGCGGCAACGCGGTGAAGCTGCGCGTGTTGTCCACGCCCCAGTCGGTCGGCACCTGCTCCAGGCCCAGCATCTGGCTGCGATAGCGGATGCCGCCCTCGTGCTCGCCGGTGCGCAGCGCCATCTCCACCACCAGGTCGTGCTTGCCCGGGCCGAGCCGCAGGGGCCGGGTCCAGCGCGAGGGCGCGATCGCGCGGCCGTCAACGCTCAGGCCCTCGATCGCCAGCAATGCCGGCGCCGGTGCGCGCGCATCGGCCTGCTCCGGCGTGTACACGCCCAGTCCGCCCAGCGTGCCCAGCCAGATGCGCTGCGCCTCGTCCACCTGCAGCGCGCCGTAATTGCTCTCGTCGTGCGGCAGGCCGTCGCCGCGATGGAACACGGTCGCCTCGTAGCCGCCGTCGCCGCGCGGGCGCCACAAGGCGGAACCGTAGTTGGTGCTGACGAACAGGTTGCCGCGGCCGTCCGGCGCGACTTCGTACACGAAGGGATCGGGCGGCGTCGGCAGCGCGGGCGCGGTGACGACCGCCGGCGCATCGGGATCGGTCACGTCCAGGCGCATGACGCCGGCGCGCAGGCTGCCGACCCACAACACCTGCCGCCCGGCTTGCGGCACCAGGCTTACGCCGTAATAGCTGGAATCCGGCAGGCCCTGGTCGATGCTGAAGTAACGCCAGCCGCGCGCGTCGATGCGCGCCAGGCCGCGGATGTTGGTGCTCGCCCACAGCACGTCGCCGACACGCTGCAGGTCGTAGATCCGCGAGGGATAGCCGTCGGCCGGCGAGAACAGGCGCCACTGCCCGCCCTGCAGTCGCGCCAGCCCGCTTTCGCGCAGCGCGAACCAGGTCGTGCCATCGCGATCGAAGATGATGCGGGTGACCGCCTCGTGGTCGGACTTCGGCCACGGCGTCGGCACGCGGGTGAAGCGCCCGCCCTGGAAGCGCGACAACTCGCCGCCCCAGGTGCCCACCAGCAGCTCGCCGCTGCGCGGGTCGCGCGCCACGCTGCGGATCGCATCGCTCGGCAGGCCTTCGGACATGTGGAAGGCGCGCCAACCATCGGCATCGAAGTGCCACAGTCCATCGCCGTCGCTGCCGAGCCAGAATTCCTCGCGGCCCTCGCGCGTCTCGTGCAACAGCGACCACACGCCGTTGCCGCGCCGGCCAATCTGGCTGATGGTGCGCCACGCGCCCACCAGGGGCAGGCGCGCCGCACCCTGGTCGGAGCCGATCCACACCTGCGCGTCACCGCGCGACGTGCGTCCGGCGGCCAGGGCCTTCACCGTCGCGCCTTCGTGGCGGGCATGCACGTCCAGCGGCACCCAGCGATCGCCGATGCGGTGCGCCAAACCGGTGCGCGTGCCGACCCACAGGTGCGGCGGCTGCCCCGGCACCGTCTGCACGAGCAGGCGCTGCAGGAAGTTGCTCGGCAGCCCGAGCTCACCCGCCAGCAGCCGGTCCCAACGTCCCTGCCGCAGCCGCGCGAGCCCGCCGCCATAACTGCCCACCCACAGGATCGGGCTCCCATCCAGCGGGTCGCTCCATTGCTCGAGCGAGGTGATCTCGTTGAAGCGCGGTCCCGGCTCGGTCATCGGCACGGGCATGCAGGCGCGATGTCCCTGGCAGTGCCAGAGGCCGCGACCGAAGCTGGCGATCCACAGGCCGTCGCCTGCATGGCCTTCGCCAGCCTGCAGCAACACGTCGAAGATCTCGGTGCTCGCCAGCGCCTCGGGCAGCACCCACGGCTCCCACTTGCGGCCGTTCCATTCGTGCACGGTGCCGCGGCCGGAGATGAAGAGGCGATAGCCATCGGGCTGGACGAAGCTGCGCAGGCGCACGCCGGCGTCGGCGGGCAGTCCCATCGCGCGGCCGACGTCGCGCCACAGTCCCTGTTCGCGCATGAAGACGCCGTGGCCGGGCACCGACACCCACAGGCGTCCGTCGGGCGTGGCGGCCAGGTCGCCGGTCGCGTGCAGCAACACGTTGCCGGGCCCGGGCTCGGGCACGAAGCGCCGACTGTTGTAGCGCACCAGGCCGCGCATCGTGCCCAGCCAGACCTGTCCCTGCGGCGTCACCGCGGCCGATACGACGCTGATCGCGGGCAGGCCGTCGCCGGTGTCGAAATGCTCGGCAGGCAGGAAGCCGATGTCCTCGAGAGCGAGCGTGCGCGGCTCAGCCTGCGCCGCCACCACGCCCACGTGCAGGCCCGTCGCCATCGCGCACGCGACGGCGAAGCGGATCCAGCGAACGCACGACCCCCTGCTGCGCATGAGCGCACCCCCGGGCCAGACGATACCCGAAGCCGGCGACCGCTCCCACCGTGGCCCCGCATTTGCGGCCGGGCCCCAGGGCTGTTCTACTGGCCACGCACCGCCGGGGATGGCTGCCAATGAGTTGCGCGCACGTTGCGATCGCCATGCTGGCCTGGCTTGCCCCGGCCTGGGCCAGTGCACAGTCGTTGCCGCCGGTCCCGAAGGTCCGCCTGGTCGTGCCGGTGGCCCAATCCTTCCACGCGGCCCTGCGCGACGCTTCGTTTGCCGGAGAGGTGATCGATGGCCAGGTCCGGTGGACCTGCGCAAAGGGCGCCTGCCGAGCCCAGGCCAGCTGGCGCGCCCCGACCGTCGCCGCCTGCGCCGCGCTGGCGCGGAAGGCCGGCGTGGTCCAGCGCTTCGGCAGCGCTACGCAAGCGCTGACGGGAGCGGAACTGGCGAGCTGCAACGGTCCCGCCGTGCAACCCACGGTCGCGCCGACCGTGGCGCCACGCACCCTGGACGGCGCCACCCGTTCGCCGGTATCGCCGGCCTTCGATCGCTTGCGCCGGCAGCGCGAAGAGGCCGCGCGACGCGCCCTCGACGCCGTGCGCCTGCCGCCACCACCCGCGGCGGGCCTGATCGCACACAACCGCGGCGACGACTGCGACGACGAGCGCGCCAACGTCAATCGCCGCGCCTCGGAGGTCTGCAATGGGTATGACGACAACTGCGACGGCGCCGTGGACGAGGGCGTGACCGTGGCTTACTTCCTGGACATGGATCGCGACCGCCACGGCGACCCGGCGCGCCGCGTAAACGCCTGCCCCCAGCATCGGGCGGCGCTCGAGGCGGAAGGCGCCTGGCTCGAAACGCGGGGCGACGACTGCAACGACAACGACCCCG
Organism: uncultured Gammaproteobacteria bacterium; assembly: GCA_946885735.1. The sequence continues at coordinate 4,330 of CAMPGW010000092.1, read as the reverse complement.
CGGTCTGGAGCGGATGCCCGTGACGCGGCTGCCGGCCTGGGCTGCACTGGTTGCGTGCCTGGCCTGCGGTTACCTCGTCGCGCCCGCGGCGCAGGCGCAGCAGGCGGAGCTGGTGGTGCGCCTGCGCACCGGCGGCGACGACCTGCGCGGCGGCAACGTCAGCGGTACCGGAAACAACCTGGCGCTGGCCATCGTGTCCTCCGGCGGCATGCGCCAGGTGCTGGCGCGCAACGCCAACGCCTCGGCCACCTGGACCGCCGGCTCGAGCCACGAGGTGCGCTATCCGGTCGGAGCGATGGGCGGGGTGACCGGCCTGGAACTGACCCTGACCGATCGCATGAAAGCCGACCTGCTGGAGCAGCCCGACCACTGGGATCTCGACGGGCTGAGCGTGGTGCTGCGGGTGGGCACCGTCGAACGCGTGCTGCTGGATGCGCGTGGCGCCCCCTTGCATCGCTTCGGTGCCGGACAGTCGCGGGTCTTCGCGCTGGCGCGAGTGCAGGACCGTTGCGCCAGCGATGCCGAGTGCGACGACGGCCTGTTCTGCAACGGCGCCGAGCGCTGCGGGCTCGGTGGCGGAACCGCATTGCGGCAGTGCTCTGCCGGCAGTCCGCCCGCCTGTGGACCGGCAACGACCTGCAGCGAAAGCTACGACCGCTGCATGGCGACGCGCACCGATGCCGACGGCGACGGCGAGCCCGCGCTGACGGCGGGCGGCAACGACTGCGACGACCAGGACCCCGCGCGGCGGCCCGGCGCCACCGAAGTCTGCGACTCGGACGGCAAGGACGAGGACTGCGACCTGGCGACCGTGGGCGAGCGCGATGCCGACGGCGACGGCTTCACCTCGTTCCGCTGCTTCAACTGGGGGCCGCCGCCCGCCCGCTAGCGCGCAACGCCCGCGCCAGCCGGCGCAGCAGCCACAGCACGCCGAACAGCAGCAGCGCCAGCATGCCGAGCACGATGGCCAGCGCCAGCCACGGGTGCGCGAACACCAGCGCCAGCGAGCCGAGCACGGCCGCGTCCTCGCCGAGCGACGCGGTCCAGTTGGAGACCGGCTCCGGCGAGCCGTTGACCAGCGCGCGGGTGGCGGTCTTGGTCACGTGCGTCAGCAGGGCGGCGCTCGCGCCGCCTGCCAATGCCCAGCCACCGAGATCGCCATCGGGCGAGAGCGTGGCCGCGGCCAGGAACGCGCCCACCGGCACCCGCAGGATGGTCTGCGCCAGGTCCGAGGCCGAATCCACGCCGGGGATCTTGTCGGTGAAGAACTCCACCACCGTCAGCGCGCCCGCGGTGCCAAGCACCCACCAATTACTCGCCACCTCCAGCGCCGGCGGCAGGTCCACCCAGCCCAACAAGCCCGCCAGGCCAATGCCGAACACGGTCAGGTAGGCGCGCACGCCGGCGAGGGCGGCGAGGGTGATGCCGATGGCGAAGAGGTGGGCTTCCGTCATTGGGCTCCGGAGGCGGCAGTGGCGACCGCCGCATTGCCGCCGATGTGCTGGTCAAGGAAGGCCAGTATGCGCCCGTAATAGTCCCGCTCGTGCTCGTCGATCCGGATGCTGTGGCCGGTGCGCGAGTAGCGCACCAGCTCGACCGGCTTGCCGGCCTTGCGCATCGCACGCTCCATGGCCAGGGCATGCCCGACCGGCACGCGGTCGTCGAGTTCACCGTGCACCAGCAGCACCGGCACGTCGAGCCGGTCCACCAGCGACACCGGCGAATTGGCCGCCAGTTCCGCGGGGTCCTCGCCGAGCACGCGCTTGAGGTAGTTCTGGCCGTAGTCGCTGCGGCGGATGTCGCCCCAGCGGTACATCTTGGAGAGGTCGAAGACGCCGGACACGCCGATCGCGCAGCGGTACAGGCCCGGCTCGCGGATCGGCCCCATCAGCGCCGCGTAACCGCCGAAGCTCGCCCCGTAGATGCAGACGCGCTTCGGGTCGGCGATGCCCTCGGCCAGGGCCCAGCGCGTGGCGTCGGTGATGTCGGCCTGCATCTTGCCGCCCCACTGGCGCTCGCCGAGGTCGTTGAAGCGGCGGCCATAGCCGCCGGAACCGCGGAAGTTCACCTGCAGCACCGCATAGCCGTGCTGGGCCAGGATCTGCAGCTCGGGGTCGTAGCCCCATTCGTCCACCACGCCGTGGGGGCCGCCGTGCGGCATCACCACCAGGGGCAGGTTGCGGCCATCGGAGCCGGGCGGCAGGCTCAGCAACCCGTGCAGCGACTCGCCGTCGCGCGACTTGAAGGACACGCCGCGCTGCGGCGCCTGCTTCGCCGGATCGATCCAGGGCTTGCGATAGGCGAGGCGGCTGAGCTTCATCGCCTTGCGGTCGAACAGGTCGTACGCGCCCGGGTCGCGGTCGGTGTACGAGTACAGCACCATCAGGTTGCCGTCGTCACTGCGGCTCAGCGGCGTGATGACGCGGCCCGGCAGCGCCGCCTGCAGCTCGCGCAGGATCTGCGCATCCGGATGGTCGGGCTTGAACAGGTGCAGGCGCGGCTGGGTCGGGTTGTAGTAGGCCCCGATCAACTCGTCGCCGTCGAAGGCGAACACCGTCTCGATCGGATCCGATTGCGGATCCACGTAGAGCGGCTTGCGCTCGCCGGTGCGCGGGTCGTAGGTCTCGATGACGTCCGGACCCTGCTTGCGCTCGGCCTGCAGCAGCGCGGAGCTGCCGTCGCGGCGGATCTCGACCGGGAACACCACCAGGCCGGTTTCCTTGCTGTCGTTGATCATCTTCCAGTCGCCCGACACGTTGTTGTAGACGTGCGTGCGCGTGGTGCCGTCGTCCTCGTCCACGGTGAAGGCGACCGCGGCCTTGCCAGCCTGGTCGGCGTACAACGTGGTGCCGGGCGGCCCGGCGATCACCAGTTCGCCCCTGCCGGTCAGGTGCTTGATGTCGGTCTTGCGGATTTCCGGAACGGTGCAGCCCAGCGAGCCCTTGGCGCGGCTGCAGGTGGACACCAGGATGTGCTCCGAATCGCCCTCGATCGTCGAGTAGAAGCGACCCGGCAGCTCGATCGAACGCGAGCCGTCCAGGTTGGCGATGACCAGGATGGGCTCGAAGCTTGGCACCGCGAAGCGGGCATCGATGCGGGTCACGCCGATGACCAGTTGCTTGTTGCCCATCCAGTCCAGCGAGGTGATGGTTCCGCCGCTCCCGGAGTCGAAACTCATTAGCGGCGTGAGGTCGGCGCGGTTGTGGATGACCACCTGGGTGGTGGGCATCTTGCCGCTCGTGTCGCGGCGGGCGATGGCCAGCTTGTTCCCGTCCGGGGAAATGGCGACGGCCCGGAACTCGGATTCACGCAGCAGCTCCAGCGTCAGCGCGTCGGGAGCGTTCGAGGGCGGGGCCTTGGCGACGGCGGCGCCCGCGAACGGGAGCAGCAGGGACAAGGCGAAGATGCGGATTTGAGACATCGGCGGATCCGGAAGTATGGGTCGGCGGGAACCTAACATGGCAGCGGGCCGGACGGGTGGTCGAAGGCGAGCGGCGCTACAATCCGTGGATTGAGTCCGATTTCCCGAGGCGCGTCATGAACAGCCAACCCGCCAACTCCGGCCATCCCGGCGCCGAACCCCAGGCCGAGCGCAGCCCGCTGCGCTTCGTGACCGCCGCCAGCCTGTTCGACGGGCACGACGCCGCCATCAACATCATGCGGCGGCTGATCCAGGCGCAGGGCGTCGAGGTCGTTCATCTTGGCCACAACCGCAGCGTCGAGGACGTGGTGCGCGCGGCCCTGCAGGAGGACGCCGACGGCATCGCGCTGTCGAGCTACCAGGGCGGCCACACCGAGTACTTCAAGTACATGGTCGACATGCTGCGCGAGCGCGGCGCCGGCCACATCCGCGTGTTCGGCGGCGGCGGCGGCACGATCACGCCGGAAGAGATCAGCGAGTTGCAGGAGTACGGGGTCGAGCGCATTTACCACCCCAACGACGGCATGCAGATGGGCCTGGTGGCGATGATCGAGGATCTCGTCCAGCGCACCGTGGCCCACAGGTTGCCGGCCGGGCGCCCGCAGGTCGTCAGCAAGGACGATGAAATCTCTGTAGGAAAAATGCTCAGTGCGCTGGAGGAGGGCCTGATCGACGAGGCCGAACTCGCCAGCCTGCGCAAGCAGTGGCAGCTGGCCGCCGGCCGCACCCCGGTCATCGGCCTGACCGGCACGGGCGGTGCCGGCAAGTCCAGCGTCACCGATGAACTGATGAACCGCTTCCTGCAGGCCTTCCCGCAGATGCGCATCGCCGTCATCAGCGTGGACCCGACCCGCCGCCGCACCGGCGGCGCGCTGCTGGGCGACCGCATCCGCATGAACTCGCTGCGCA
>CAMPGW010000091.1 GCA_946885735.1 uncultured Gammaproteobacteria bacterium | reverse complement strand
GGCGATGAGCCAGGCCGGCGGCTCGGACCTGTTCATCGCGCACGACTTCCCGCCCAGTATCAAGCTCAACGGCGGCATGAAGCCGCTGATCGCGCAGAAGCTCACCGGCGAGGTCACCCGCGAGCTGGCGAACGCGATGATGAACCCGGCCCAGCGCGAAGAGTTCGCGCGAGAAATGGAATGCAACTTCGCCATCGCGGTGCCGGGGCTGCAGCGCTTCCGCGTCAACGTCTTCATCCAGCAGCAGCACGTGGGCATGGTGCTGCGCACGATCGCCGCCGAGATCCCCAACTTCGCCAAGCTGCGCCTGCCGGAAGTGCTCAAGGGCGTGGTGATGCAGAAGCGCGGCCTGGTGCTGGTGGTCGGCGGGACCGGTTCGGGCAAGTCCACCTCGCTGGCGGCGATGATCGACCACCGCAACGAGACCTCGGCCGGCCACATCATCACCATCGAGGACCCGGTCGAGTACGCGCACCAGTCCAAGCAGTCGTTGCTGACCCATCGCGAAGTCGGCGTGGACACGCAGAGTTGGCACAAGGCGCTGAAGAACACGCTGCGGCAGGCGCCCGACGTCATCCTGATCGGCGAGATCCGCGACGCCGAAACGATGGAGCACGCCATCGCCTTCGCCGAGACCGGCCACCTGTGCCTGAGCACGCTGCATGCCAACAGCGCCTCGCAGACGATCGAGCGCATCATCAACTTCTTCCCGGAGGAGCGCCGCACGCAGCTGCTGATGGACCTGTCGGCCAACCTGCGCGCGATCGTCTCGCAGCGCCTGGTGCGCACCGAGGACGGCAAGGGCCGGGTGGCCGCGATCGAGGTGCTGATCAACACGCCGACCATCGCCGAGAAGATCTTCAAGGGCGAGTTCAACGAGCTCAAGGGCATCATGAACAAGTCCCGCGAGCTGGGCATGCGCACCTTCGACTGGGCCCTGTTCGAGCTCTACAACGAGGGCCTGATCTCCTACGAGGAGGCGATCCGCAACGCCGATTCGGCCAACGAACTGCGCCTGAACATCAAGCTCAAGAGCAAGCGCGGCGAGCCCGCCGGCAAGACCGGCCCGGAACTGAGCATGCAGGAGGAGCCGAGCGCGGAGGAACTGCGGGAGATGCGCCGCCAGGAACTCGAGCGCCAGGAGCAACGCCGCCGCGAACTCGAGGAAGAGCAACTGGCGAAGATGCGCGAGAAGCGCAACGTGCACGAGATCGACCCGCGGATCGTGATTCCCAACAGCGTGATCGGCTGAGCCGGCGGAACCGTCGCGCGTGCCCCGGATCCTCGCCAACGGCCTGCGCCTCGAGGTCGAGGCACGCGGTGACCCGGCGGCGCCTGCGGTGCTGCTGGTCATGGGCCTGGGCATGCAGCTGGTGGCCTGGCCCGAGGCGCTATGCCGTGCGCTGCTCGACGCCGGCTACCGCGTCATCCGCTTCGACAATCGCGACGCCGGCCTGAGCGAGGGCTGCGAGGATGCGCCGCCCGCCAACCTCATGCTGGCGGCGATGCGCTGGATGCTGCGCCTGCCGATCGCCGCGCCGTACACGATCGAATCGCTGGCCGAGGACGCGCGGGGCGTGCTCGATGCGATGGGCGCACGCGAGGCGCACGTGGTGGGCGTGTCGCTCGGTGGAATGGTGGCGCAGTCCTTCGCGTCCGCGTATCCGGATCGATGCCTGAGCCTGGCCTCGATCATGTCGAGCAGCGGAGACCGCCGGCTGCCGCCCGCCGACCTCGCCGTGCTGCGTTTGTTGCTCTCGCGGCCGCGACCGGGCGCCGGCACGGCCGAGTTGGCAGCGCATTTCACCCGGCTGTTCCAGGCCATCGGCACGCCCGGCCAGGACCCTGCCGAACTCTCGGCGCGGGTACGCGCAGGGGTGGAGCGCAGCTACCGGCCGGACGGGACCGCGCGCCAGTTGCTGGCGGTGTTGGCTTCGGGGGATCGTTCGGGGCAGCTGGCGCGCATTCGCGCGCCGACCCTGGTGCTGCATGGCGAGGTCGATCCGCTGGTGCCGCCGGCGCATGGCGTGGATTGCGCCCGCAAGATCCCGGGCGCGCGCCTGGTGCGGATTCCCGGCATGGGCCACGACCTGGCCGATGTCATCCTGCCGGAGGTGATCGCGTCCTTGCTGGCGCATCTCGAGACGGCCCGGGCGGCGGGGCAGACCCGGCACTGAGCGGCGGTCGCTCAGCGCGCCATGGCGCGAAGGGTCTCGATGCGGTCCGCGTCGGCAGGCGTCTTGTCCTCGCGCCAGCGCAGGATGCGCGGGAAGCGCACGGCAATGCCGGAGCGATGCCGGCGGCTGGCGTTGACGACCTCGAAACCGAGTTCGAAGACGTGTTCTGGACGGACCGATCGCACCGGTCCGAAGCGTTCCAGGGTGTTGGCGCGGATCCAGCGGTCCAGCCGCGCGATCTCCGCATCGGTCAGCCCGGAGTAGGCCTTCGCCACCGGCACCAGTGCGTCGCCATCCCACAGGGCAAAGGTCAGGTCGGTGTACAGCGTGCTGCGGCGGCCGCTGCCGCTCTGCGCGTACACCAGCACCGCGTCCACCGTCAGCGGGTCGGTCTTCCACTTCCACCAGTCGCCGCGGCGGCGGCCGGCCTGGTAGGGCGAGTCGCGGCGCTTGAGCATCAGTCCTTCCACTCCGCGTTCACGCGCACCGTCGCGCAGGCGAAGGGCGCCAGCCCAGTCCTGCACGGCTACTTCCGGCGATAGTTGCAGGCGTGGGTCGTCGTGTTCCTCCAGCAGGGATGCGAGCAGGGCGCGGCGCGCGTCCAGCGGTTCCCCGCGCAGGTCGCGGCCCTCGAGTTCGAGCAGGTCGTAGGCCTGCACGCGCATCGGCACGTCCGCGAGCAAGCGCGGTCCGGGCTTGAGGCGGCCGATCCGCCGCTGCAGCGCGGAGAAGGGAAGCAGGCCATCCTCGTCCGACCAGGCGAGCAACTCGCCGTCGATCACGCAGTCGCGCGGCAAGTGGGCGGCGCTGCGCTCGATCTCCGGGAAGCGGCCGTCGAGTCGCTCCTCGCCGCGCGACCACAGGGCCAGCCCGCCACGGCGGCGAATCAGCTGCAGGCGGATGCCGTCCCACTTCCATTCCAGCAGCCAGTCGCCGATGTCGCCGAGTGCGGGCGCGGGTTGTTCCAGCGGCGAGGCGAGGAAGAAGGGGTAGGGCTGCGCGGCGTCGACGGCCATGTCCGCGGGCGCCAGCAGGCGTGCGAGCGTGTCGGGGCCGGGCCGCCACGCGCCCATCATGCGCTGCGCCACCAGCGCGATGTCCAGGCCGGAAAGCTCCGCCAGCGCAAGCTGCACCAGCCGCCGTGACACACCGACCCGCAGCGAGCCGGTGATGAGCTTGTTGAAGACCAGGCGTTCGCCGGGCGGCAGCACGGCCCAGGCCGATTGCACCGTTCCGCGGCGCGTGGCGGGGTCGGCGCCCGCGGCCGGAAGCAGCCAGTCCTCGATCCATGCCGACAGGTTCCGCTCGACCCGCGCGTCCGGCGGCGGATCGTCGACCAGCAGGGTCGCGGTTTCGCCCAGGTCGCCGACCTGCTCGATGCTCTCGTCCACCAGCCAGGGCGGCAGGCCGCTCGCTTCGGCGACCCAGTCACGCAGTTCGCGCCCGTTGGCGATGCGCGACAGCTTTCCGCCGGACAGGATGAGCAGGGCCCAGGCCGCATCCGCGGGCGGTGCGTCGCGGAAATAGGCGACCAATGCCGCGCGCTTCCGCGAGGTCGACGTGCTCTCGTCGAGCTGGCGATAGAGGTCGGCGAAGCGCTTCATGCGTCGTCGCCCTCGTAGCCGACGCGAAGCTCGCCGGCGTCGGTGCCCCGTTCGCGCAGCCAGCGCACCAGCGCATGGCTGTCGCCGTGCGTGGCCAGCACTTCGCGGGCGCCGGTGTCGGCGATGCTGCGCAGCAGGCCCGGCCAGTCGGCATGGTCGGAGAGGACGAAGCCGCGGTCCACGTTGCGGCGCCGGCGGTTGCCGCGCAGGCGCATCCATCCCGACACATAACCGGCCGATTGCGGCCCCATGCGCTTGAGCCAGGGCGAACCCATGGCCGAAGGCGGCGCGAGCACCAGCTGGCCGGCGAAATCGCGCCGGGCTTCGTCGCCGACCACCGCCTGTGTGGGCAAGAGCACTGCGCCTGCCTCGCGATACAGGCGAGTCGGCTCGAGCATCGCGCCGTGCAGCCAGGCCATCGACGCAGGCAGGTCGCGGGCGGGCCAGCGCGCCAGTTCGGCCAGGATGCGCTGCGCCTTGCCGAGGGCATAACAAAACAGCACGGCCGCTTCGCCGCGGGCCGCGGCATCGCGCCACCAACCGACGATCTCGCCCACGACCTCGGCGACCGCCGGCCAGCGGTAGACGGGCAGCGCGAAGGTCGCCTCGGTCAGGAAACCATCGCAGCGAACCGGCTCGAAGGCTTCGCAGGTCGGGTCCGGCGCGCGCTTGTAGTCGCCGGACACCACCCAGCGACGTCCGCCGGATTCGATCGATACCTGGGCGGAGCCGAGGATGTGTCCGGCCGGGTGCAGGCTCACCCGCGCGCGGCCGAGGGCGAAGGATTCGCCGTAGGCATGCGCATCGAAGCATTGCTCCCCGAGGCGCCAGCGCAGCAGCCCGAGCCCGGGCGCGGCGCAGTGGTAACGCGCGCTGCCCGGGCGCGCGTGGTCGCCGTGGGCGTGGGTCAGAACTGCCTGCGCCACCGGCAGCACGGGGTCGATGTAGAAATCCCCGGGCGGGCAGTACAGGCCCTCGGGCCGCAGTTCGAAGGGCGGCCGCATGCGCCGTTACGGCGCTGGCCGGCAGGCGACGTCCTTGCCGGGGCCTGGCTCGTACACCGCAAGCAGCGCCGCCGGCGGCGCGATGCTGCCCAGCACGGCCGCGGCCAGGCCGCGCAGGGTCACGCGTTTCACGTCGGGGTGGAAGCCGGGATCCTTGAAGGTTCCATCGACCTTCAGCGGCGCGCGCAGTGAAAGGATGCTGCGATCCTTGGGCTGCGGCTTGAGGGTAAGGTCGAGCGTTTCCTCGCGCAGGTCCACCTTGCCTTCGCCATAGATCACCGTGTCGCTGGTGTCGAAGGCGAGCCGGCGCGAATCCATCACCCCGCCCTTGACCACGAAGTCTGCGAACGCGCAACGGATCGGTACGTTGCGATCCTCGGTGAGCATGAATTTCAGGGCTTCGGCGATATCGATGCCGGCGAACTCCAGCAGCAGGTTGCTGATCCGGCCCTGGCCCATGATCAGGCCGACTTCGCCGTCGGAGGTGGCGAGCAGCTTCGCGACCGAGTTGCCGCGGCCGGCCAGGTCCACGACGCCGCCGATGCGGCCGGCGCTGCCGCGGGTGAGCTCTGCCCGCGGGAACAGCTTCGGCAGTTCCATGCCGCGCGCCTGGATCTTCGCGCTACCGCGGATCGGCGACTGCCGGGCGTCCAGGCGGACGATGCTGCGCACGGTGCCGCCGGCGACGCCGAACTCGAGTGGATCCAGGCGTGCGACGCCGTCTTCCAGGAACAGGCGCCCGTCCATGTCGTCGATCGGCAGCGAAGGCGCGATCACGCGCTGCGCGCGCAGGCGCACGTCGGCGTCCATGGCCTGCAGCTTGTCGAGCTTGAACTCGCGATCCGGCAGCAGCCGAGGCGAGGCTCGCAGCTGCGCCGCCTGCTGCTCGTTTTCCGGCGACGCGCTCTCGCCCTTGCCCGTCTGCGGCGGAGCCCCGACGAAGCCGGCGAGGTCGTCGAAGTCGAGGCGCCTGGAGTGCAGGTCGGCCTTCAGGAAAGGCTTGCGGCCCGACACGTCCACGGTCGCGTCGCCGGACAGGTCGCTGTCGCCGACGCGGCCGCGGAAGTCGCGATAACGCCAGACGCGGCCCTTGCGGCTCAGTTGCCCGTCGAGTGCGTAGGGCGGCGTGTCCGGCGTGACCACGCCGGTGAGCGGATACAGCAGGGCGAGGTTGGGGCCGGAGAGCGAGAAGTGCAGGTCGAAGTCCTGCATTTGCACCGGGCCGACGAGCTCGCCGCGTGCGTGCGCGCGGGTGGCGCCGGCGCGACCGCGCAGGTCGATCGAGTAGGGCCTGGAGGGGTCCTTCAACTCCAGCGGCGACTCCACCTTGCCTTCGACCGTGACGGCTTCGCCGGCGTAGCGGCCCTTGCCATCGAGCAGCAGCGGCGCCACGCGGGCGTCGCGGGTGGGCTCGCCGCTGCGCACGTCGAAGGCCAGGTCGGTGCGTCGGCGGACGTTGCGGTAGCGCACGTGGCCCTGGCTGACCGCGAGCTGGCGGATCGTCGGCCACTCGGCTTCGCCGGCGGGGAATACCCAGTTCGCCCGGCCTTTCGCGTCCTGTTCCAGCAAGAGGTCGGGGCGGTCCACCCGCATCTGCGAGAGGATCACGTCGCCGCGCAGCCAGCGCAGCAGGTCGATGCGGAAATCCAGGCGCTCCACGCGCGCCATGGTCGGGTCCTTCGCGCCGGGCAGGTTGCCGAGCACCATGCGGCCCACCTCGATCCTGGGCTTGAGGCCAAGGTCCACGTCGAGATCGCCGGCGATGTCGAAGCTGCGCCCGGTGGCGGCGCTGACGCGGCGCTCGATCGGGCCGCGCAGCCAGTTCCAGTCCCATACCAGCGCGAGCAGGACGAGGCCGAGCAGCATCGCCGCGGCGATCTCGAACCTCCTGACCCGTTTCTGCCTTCCTGGCGTGGGCTCGGTCATGGGCCGAGTGTAGGCGGCAGCCATGAACTGCGACCCAATCCGTGGCGTGTGCGAAGGCGCGCGGATAGACTCGGGGGGTTCCCCCCGGCAGGCACGCATGCTCGACGTTTACATCCTGACCGGGCGCCGCGAATGAGCCAGGCCGACGGGGTTGATCCGGCCGGGATCGACGTGCTGTTCGTGGGCGGAGGCGAGGCCTCGAAAGCCTACTGGTTGGGCGTACTCGCGCCGGAAGGCATGGCTGCGCGCTTCCTGGCGCCGCAGGACGATCTACCGACCGGCATCGAGGAGTCGAGGCCGCAGGTCGTGGTGGTCGACCACGCCGGCGTACCGAGCTGGCTCGAGGCGCTGCGCGCCCTTCCGCGCCTGGCCAGCGTGCCGGTCATCGTGCTGCTGTCCGATGCGACGTGGATCCCGGAGCTTCGCCAGCGAGCGATCGCGGAAGGCGCGGACGACGTACTGGCCACGCCACGCGACGATGCCGAACTGGCAGGCACCATCCGTGCGCGCCTTGCCAGGTCCCGCGCCAGTCATCCGCTCGCCGCGGGTGCGGGCGCGCCGCGACGTACGGGCGCCCTGCGTCGCGGTGAGTTCCTGGCGCAGCTGGGTTCGGTGCTGCACACCGGCGCGGACGACTGGCAGGTGCTGATGGCCCTGCGCATCGACCAGGCCAAGCCCTTGTCCGAGACGCTCGGCCAGGCCGCGGCCTACGAACTCGAGCAGGCGGTCGCGGCACGTTTCGCCGCCGTGCTGTCCGCTGGCGACGCGCACTCCCTGTGGATGCCCTTCGGTTTCGGCTTGCTGGTGCGACGCGACGATCGCCCGGAAATAGAAGGCCTCGCGCGGGAGCTTTGCCGCTGCATCGCGCAGGCTCCGTTTCCGGTGGCGGGCGGGCAACAGCGACTCACCGCCTCGGTGGGCATTGCGCTCGCGCCCGGATCCGGTGGCACGGCCGAGGCCGACCGATGGTTCGCTTCCGCCCATGCCGCGCAGGCGATCGCCCATCGGCTCGGCGGCGACCGCTTCGATGGCGTCCTCAGCCGCGATCACGGCAACCTGCCGCCGGAACGCGTCCTGATCATCCGCGAGTGGGTGAAGGAAGCAGTGGCGGGCGACAACGTCATCATCGAGTTCCAGCCGGTGCTGCCCTTGCGCGGGGAGGACGGGCTGTACCGCCTCGATGCGCGCCTGCGCGACTACCGCGCCCCGCTGGCAGGCGTCGGCCGCAGCGAGTACCTGGGCCTGGCGCGCGAGGCGGGCGCGCTGCCGATGATCGACCGAATGAGCCTGTTCAGTGCCTTCGAGGCCATCGAACAGGAACGCGCGCAGGGGCGCGCGACGCAGTTGCTGGTCCCGCTCGACCTGGCGACGCTCGGCGAGGCGCAACTGGTCTGGCTGGACGCCGAGCTGCGGCGACGCAAGGCGCATTCGGATGGATTGATCGTCGAGTTCGACGCGCAGATGGCGCTGGGTCGGCCGGAGCTCGTGCGGGTCGTGCAGCGCCTGGAAGACCACGGCATCGTGATCGCCTTGTCCGACGAATCCGGCGACCTCGGCCGAATCGCCCAGCTGCAGCGCTTTCCCGCCAGCCTGCTGCGATTGCCGCTCGCCGCGGTGGACAGCGTGCCGCCGGCGCGATTCCGCGCCCTGCTCGAGCCCTGGCGCAACAGCGGGCGTGCGCTGGTCGCCGACCGCGTGTCGGACGTGGGCGCGGTGGCGCGGCTGTTCGACCTCGACATCTCCTTCGTGCAGGGCGATGCGCTCGCAGCCGGCGGCCCGCGCCTGGACTACGAGTTCACCCAATTCGGCGCCTGAGGCTCCGGCGCAGGCAAGTCCCGTGAAGAAGTGACCGGGTTGGCATTTCCGCCCCGCCTGCTGCGGCATACTCGGGCCGACCGGCGGAGGGCAGGGGCATGAAGCGGGCGCGATCGGCGGGAGGCCGGCACCACGGCGGCGCCTCATGATGGCGTGGATATCCAACGCCTGGCAGCGTCCGCCACGACGACCAGTTGGCCATCATCAGCTCCTACGGCGCCTGCGCGCTGATCGGGATCGGGCCTTTCGCCGTCTACCGTTTCGCCACCGGCAACCTGCTCGCGGCCGCGCTCGACCTCGGCATCGTCGTGTTGATCTGCCTGGCCGTGGCGCATTCCTGGCGCGGAGGCCGGCGCGAGCAGTCCACGCTGGTGCTGGCGATCGTGAACACGGTGGGCTGCCTGGCCAGCGCGACCGTGCTCGGCCCGCCCGGCCTGTTCTGGATGTATCCGGCGCTGCTCGGCAACTTCCTGCTGCTCGATCGTGGCAAGGCGGTGGCGATGACCGCCTTCGCCTTCCTGTTCCTGGTCGTGCAGGGCAAGGCCTACGAGTCGAACACGCAGCTGGCGATGTTCCTGGTCACCGCGACGGTGTCGGGCCTGGTCGCCTTCGTCTTCGCCTCGCGCACCGAGCGGCAGCGCAAGGCCCTGGAGGCGCTGGCCACGCTCGATTCGCTGACCGGCGTGCAGAACCGCCGCGCCATGGAACGCGAACTGGGTATCGCCGTGCAAGAACACCGGCGTGCGCGGGTGCCGTTCGGGCTGGCCATGCTCGACCTCGACCACTTCAAGCGCATCAACGACGAACACGGCCACGAAGCGGGCGACGAAGTGCTGGTGGCCTTCGCCGACCTGCTGCGGCGTAGCACCCGCCAGGGCGACCGCTGCTTCCGCTTCGGCGGCGAGGAATTCGTCCTGTTGATGCCGGCCGCCGATCGCGGCGCGCTCGGTTCCATCGACCAGCAGTTGCGCAGGCGCGTGGCGGACGAGCTGCAATGCCGCGGCGCCGCCGTGACGGTGTCGATCGGCGCGGCCGCGCTAAGGCCCGACGAGGACTGGCAGGCCTGGCTGGCCCGCGCCGACGCCGCGCTCTACCAGGCCAAGAACGAGGGCCGCAATCGCACCGTGGTGGACGACCCCGCCTGAAGCGCGGGCAACCGCCGGCGGGCGCCGGACCGCCTATGTGCGTCGTCGCACGGAGCACGGGAGGCCCGGGCAACCAAGCTGGAACTCCGCCGGATCCGCCGGCAACCGAAGGAGCCCGCCCCCATGTCCGTCAGCAACGTGATGACCGAAAACCCTGCCTGCTGCACGCCCAATTCCTCGCTGACCGAGGTCGCGCGCCTGATGGTCGAGAACGACTGCGGCGAGATCCCGGTCGTCGAGGACATGATGAGCCGCAAGCTGGCCGGCGTGATCACCGACCGCGACATCGCCACGCGCATCGTCGCCCAGGGCAAGAACTCCGCCGACGCCCGCGCCTCCGACTGCATGACCACGCCCTGCATCGCCGTCAGCCCGGACACCAGCCTGGAGGACTGCTGCGAGGTGATGGAGAGCGCCAAGATCCGCCGCGTGCCGGTGGTCGACGACAAGGGCGGCGTGATCGGCATCGTGTCCCTCGCCGATGTCGTGCGCACCGCCAATGCCTCGACCACGCAGTCGGTGGTCAAGGAAGTGTCCACCGACCTCTGAACGGTTCAGCGCGGGTCGGTCGCGACCCGCAGCACCGGATGCAGGTTGTAACGCTCGTCCCATGAGGCGTGCCTGCGGGCGAAGAACTGCAGGCGCGCCGCGGCGCTGGCAGCGAAGGCGGGATCGTCGCGCAGCCTGGCGGCGAACTGGGCGGCCAGCGCGGGGTCGGCGGCCAGCTGCTCGCGCGCGACCGCCTCGGCCACGTAATCCTCCATGTACTCCTTCTGCTCGAAGGCGTTGTTGAAGATGCCCCAGGCCGCCAGCGAGTCGGGCGCCTGCGGCTCGAGCAGGGCCATCACCAGGCGCGCGGAGGGCTGGGCGATCGGAACGAACAGCGCGCCCGCGGCAACGTCGCGGGTGTCCGGCTCCCATCGTCCGGTCACCGCCAGGCGCTGGTGGCCTTCCACCGACACGGCGGCGAAGGCCGTCGATGCGGCTCGGAAGGCCTCGACCGCGAGAGCAGGCCGGGCCTGGCCGAGGGTGTCGAACGCGATGCCGTGCTGTCGAAGTTTCGCGGACACGGCGGCGGCATGCGCGGCCGGTACGAGGTAGCCCGCGCCCGGGGCGGCCACTTGCAGGCTCGGTTGCACCGCGTCGCGCAGGGGGACGCGCCAGAGCTGCGGGGTCTTCTCGTCGTAGCGCGTCATCAGCGCGCCGGAGATCTCGGAAGGCGTGCGGGTGTAGGCATAGCCGCGGAAGTCGATCATCCGGCTGGCCTCGCTGGCCTTGTAGTCGAGCGCCACCGTCGATCCGGCCAGTGCCGCCGCCCGCGAATCCGCGGCGCGTGCCAGCGCCTGCCACTCTGCGCCGTGGCGCGCGACGTGTTCCAGCACCGACACCACCGTGTTGCGGGTGACGCGGACGCGATGCGGGTAGTCCCTCCAGCTGTGCGTCTCCACCAGCATGGCGAAGCGGTTGCGCAACAGGAAGTAGCCGGTGGAGAAGCGCGGCGGCGACACCCCGTCCTCGAAACCCGAACTCGGGTCGTCGGTGACGCGGAACGAGGGGTAGAAGTGCAGGGGCAGCGAACCCTGTTCGGCGAGGCGGGCGATGACGCCGTCGCGCAAGGACTTGCCCGCCGCCCGCAGGGCCTCGTCGCCGGCGTACACGGGCTCCACCTGGATCGAGACGTCGTGCTCGAACTGCGCGCCGTCGGTCACGTGCAGGTCGATGGTGGCAAGCGGATCCCATGCGTTCACCAGCGCCAGCATCGCCTGCATTTCCGGGCTGTCGGCCTTGGCGTAGTCGCGGTTGAGGTTGTAGTTCTGCGCCGTGGTGCGCCAGCCCATCTGCTCCGGGCCGCGCTGGTTCGGACGGTTCCAGCGGCCGAAGCGCTCGTGGCCGTCGACGTTGAAGACCGGCACGAACACCAGCACCTGGCGATCGAGCGCGCCGCGCGCGGCCTTGCCATCGAGCACCTGGCGCAGTGCGAGGAAGCCCGCATCCTTGCCGTCGATCTCGCCGGCATGGATGCCGCCCTGCACCAGCGTGACCGGCACCCCCGCCGCGCGCGCGGCTTCCGCGGTCAGCAGGCCCCGCTGCGATGCCGCCAGCGCCAGCATCGGCCGACCCTCCGGCGTGCGGCCGAATTCGAAGCAGCGCACCTTGCCCGGATAGGCGCGCTCGAACCGTTCGCACAGCGCGACGACTTCGTCGTAGCGACCGGTCTGGCGGAAGCCGGAGCGTTCCGCGACGGTGGTCAGTGGCTGCGTGGGCGCCGC
>CAMPGW010000090.1 GCA_946885735.1 uncultured Gammaproteobacteria bacterium | reverse complement strand
GCGGGACTCAGCTGGCAGGACGCAGCGTGCTGAGTCCCGACCGTAGCGAACCCCTGATCCCCGGCAGCGCCAGGCTCCGGCGACCGGAGCGTAAAGCTCACTCGTAGTGCAGCGCCTCGATCGGATTCAGTCGCGCGGCCTTCAGCGCCGGGATCATCCCGAACACCACGCCGATCAGCGAGCAGAAGGCCACGCCGAACAGCGCCCAACCCAGCGGCACCCGCGCCTCGAACTCGGTGAAGAAGGTGAATACGTTGCCGAGCGCGAAACCAATGGCGATGCCGATGACGCCGCCGACGTTGCACAGCACCACCGCCTCGAGCAGGAACTGCCGCAGCACGTCGCGCCGCTTGGCGCCAAGTGATTTGCGGATGCCGATCTCCTTGGTGCGCTCGGTCACCGACACCAGCATGATGTTCATGATGCCGATGCCGGCCACCAGCAGGGCCACGCCACCCATCAGGAAGGCGCCGATTTTCACGCCCAGCGTGGTCTTGTTGAACTGTTCGATCTGGCTGAGGCTGGTGAACCAGTAGAAGTTGTCCGGCTCGTTGTGCTTGAGGTGGCGCACGTTGCGGATGACCTGGCGGCTCTGCTCGATCGCGTCCTGCAGCAGCTCCGGCGTGCGCGAGTGCACGGTCACGTTGACCGAGCGCGGGAAGCCCTGCGGGTCCACCAGGCCATAGATCTGCGTGTAGGCGCCGCTGGGGATCAGGGCCATGGTCTCGTAGGGGCCGCCGAAGGCCGAGACCTTCTTCTCGAACACGCCGATGACCTCGAACTTGCGCCCGTCCAGCTGGATGGTCTTGCCGATAGGGTCGGTGAAGGGGAATAGTTCCTTGGCGATGGCATTGCCCAGCACCACCACCCGCCGCGAGGCGCGCATGTCCATCACCGAGAGATTGCGGCCCTCGCCGATGGGCTGGGTGTTGTTCTCCGAATACTCCGGCGAGCCGCCGCAGATCGACATCTTCGGATCGGTGGTCACGCCCTCGTAGCTGGCCGACTTGCCGCCGTCCCAGATCTCGGTGCCGACCAGGTCCACGCTCGGCACCTGCTCGCGGATGGCCTGGGCTTCCTCCAGCGTCACCGGCGGCCACTTCTGCGCCGCGCGGAAGGCTTCCTCGGAGTTGAAGCCGTTCGGCCACTTCTGGATCTGGAAGGTCTGCGCGCCGAGCACGCTCATCTCCTTCTCCATCGTGTCCTGCATGACCGTAATGGCCGTCATGACCCCAATGATCGACGCCACGCCCAGCACGATGCCGACCAGGGTCAGGAAGGAACGCAGCTTGTTGCTGCCGATCGCACCCAGCGACATGAAGAACAGGTCGGACTTACGCATGGCAGGGCTCACTCATAACGCAGGGCTTCGATCGAGTCCAGCCGGGCGCCGCGCCAGGCCGGGATCATGCCGGAAACCACGCCGACGAACACCGACACCGCCAGCGCCACTACCACGATGAAGGGCGACAGGCTGGCGGGCATCAGGTTGGCGTTGATGATGGCGGTCAGTCCCGCCGAGATCGCGATGCCGATCAGGCCGCCGAACAGGCAGATGATCGAGGACTCGAACAGGAACTGCAGCAGGATGCTGCGCCGGCGCGCGCCGATGGCCTTGCGGATGCCGATTTCCTTGGTGCGCTCGGTCACCGAGACCAGCATGATGTTCATCACGCCGACGCCACCGACGAACAGGGAGATGCTGGTGATCGCCAGGCCGACCATCATCACCACGCCCATGGTCGAGTTGTAGGCGTCCAGGATGGTGTCGAGCTTGTTGATCGAGAAGTCGTCCTTCTCGATCGGCTTCAGCCCGCGCACCGAACGCATCAGGCCCTGCACCTCGGGCTCGAAGTCGGCCATGGACACGCCGTCCGGGGCCTTGATCGCCACGTCCACGCTGGCCCGCCCGCCCTGGTCGCCGAAGGTCTTGGCGAAGGTGCTGATGGGGATGTAGACGCGACGGTCGAAGTTGGGGCCGCCGAAGAAGCCGGTGCCGCCCTGCGCCTTCATCACGCCGATGACGCGGAAGTTGTGCCGGCCGACCTTGAACACCTTGTCGATCGGGTTGGTCTTTCCAAAAAGACCCTCTGCAACCTCGCTGCCGATCACTGCGACGCGGCGCTTGTACTGCACGTCGAAGGGCAGCAGGAAACGCCCGGTCTCGACCTCCTGGTTGGACACCAGCACCATCTTGTCGGTGGTGCCGCTGACGCCGATGTTGTCCAGCTCGTTGGCCATGTATTTCATGGGCTGGCTGCCGCCCATGCTGGGGTTCACCAGCGCGCGGCCCTGCAACCGGCGGGTCAGCGCGTCGCTGACGTCGAAGGTGATCTCCGGGCGGTTGCGCAGGCTGAAGTCCGGTCCCATCTGCACCCAGGGGCGCTTGGACACGTACAGCGTGTCGGCGCCGACCGAGGCGAAGGTCTGCTGGAAGGTGTTCTTCAACCCATTGGCCGCCGTCATCGTGGTGATGACCGCGACGATGCCAATGATGATGCCGAGTGCGGTCAGGCCACCGCGGCTCTTGTTGGCGGTGATCGCGGACAGCGCGATGCGCAGCGACTCGGCGATGTCGAGGCTGAGCTTCACGCGGCCTTCCGCACGTCCGACTCGATGACGCCGTCGCGCAGTCGCACCACGCGGTTGGCATGGGCGGCGATGTCGTCCTCGTGGGTCACCAGGATGATGGTGTGGCCGTGGTCATGCAGCTGGCCCAGCAGCGCCATGATCTCCACGCCGGTCTGGCTGTCGAGGTTTCCGGTCGGTTCGTCGGCCAGGATGATCGAGGGCTTGCACACCAGCGCGCGGGCGATGGCGACGCGCTGGCGCTGGCCGCCGGACAGCTCGTTGGGCTTGTGGTGGGCGCGCGAGGTCAGGCCGACCGAGGCGATGGCCTCGTCGGCGATCTTCTTGCGCTCGGCCTTGCCAAGCCCTGCGTAGATCAGCGGCAGCTCGACGTTCTTGAACACGTTGACGCGCGGCACCAGGTTGAAGGTCTGGAACACGAAGCCGATCTTGCGGTTGCGGATGTCGGCCAGTTCGTCCTCGCTGAGCTTGTCCACCGCCACGCCCTCGAGGCGGTAGCTGCCCGAGTTCGGCACGTCCAGGCAGCCGATGATGTTCATCAGCGTGGACTTGCCCGAGCCCGAGGGGCCCATGATCGCCACGTATTCGTTCTTGCGGATCTCCAGCGAGACGCCGGCGAGGGCGCGCACCTGCTGGTCGCCCATGGTGTAGGTGCGGACCACGTTTTCCAGTTGCAGGGTGGCGGACATGTCAGTCCTTGGCCTTCTCGTCGTCGGCGCCGGGCTTGCCGGGCTGCTTGATGGTTACCGCCATGTCGTTCTCCAGGTCGCGGGAGATCGCGCGGTAGCTGCCCGAGACGACGGTCTCGCCGTCCTTCAGGCCGGTCTTGACCTCGATCGCGTCGTCGCCCTGGATGCCGGTGGTGACCTGGCGTGCCTTGGCCTTGCCGTCGGCGATGACCCAGACCACTTCGACGAAGCCGTCCTCGCCCGCCTTGTAGCCCTGCTTGGCGGCGTCCTTGCCGAGCTGCTCGAGCGTGCGCACGGTGACCGACTGGATCGGCACGCTCAGCGCCTTGTCCTGGGTGGCGGTGACGATGTCGGCGCTGGCGGTCATGCCCGGCCGAAGCTTCGCGGTATCACCGGTAATCGCGATCTTGACCTCGAACTCGGTCTTCTGCGTCTGCTGGCCGGCCGGCGCGACGTTGGCGCTGCTGGCGATCTCCGACACGGTGCCGACGATCTTCTCGCCCAGCGCCGCGTCCACTTCGATCTCGGCCGCCTGGCCGAGCTTGATGGCGTTGATGTCGTTCTCGTCGACGTTGATCACCGCTTCCATCGAGCCCAGCTGGGCCAGCACCATGATCACGTCTTCCTGGAACTGCGAGCCGATGGCGATTTCGCCGGCTTCCTTGCGCAGGTCGGCGACGGTGCCGGTGATCGGCGCGTAGATGGTGGTCTTGGCGAGGTCTTCCTGCGCCTGCTTGAGCTGGCCGATGGCCTGCTGCACCTGGTCCATGGCCGACTGGTAGCGCGAGCTGTCCACCTGGAAGGCGGTCTCGGCGGCGTCGAGGTCGGACTGCGACTGCAGCTTGCGGGCCACCAGTTCACGGGCGCGCTTTAGCACGCGCTCGGACTGGGTGCGGTTGTCGCGGGCCAGCCTGGCGTTGGCCTGGGCCGAGCGCACCTGCGCTTCCTGCGACTGCACCGCGGCGAGGTAGCGCTCGCGGTCGAGTTCGGCCAGCAGCTGGCCGGCCTGCACCAGGTCGCCTTCCTTCACCGTCATCTTGGTGATCTTGGCGCTGACGTCGGCGCTGATGTTGATCTCGGTGTTGGGCTGGATCTTGCCGGTGCCGTTGACCTTCTGGACGATGCGCGCGCGCTTCGCCGTGGTGGTCTCGACTTCCTGCGGCTTTTCCTCCTTGCCCTTGCTCACCAGGTAGCCGGCAAGTCCGATGGCGATCAGCGCCGCGATGGCGATGATGATGAGGTTGCGTCGCTTCATTTCCGGGAGCCCCTGTTGACCGTTGTGTGAATGGGACCACGGGCCGGCCCATCGGCTGGAGTGCCAGAAGTGTTGCCTACCTTCGGCCCGGGCCCGGACCGCTCGCGCGCGGCGCCGCGATCTGCGAGGCTGGCGCCCTGTTTTCACGGGGCCTGCCATGTCCACGCCTGCCGGCATCACGCTGATGCCGATCGCCTTCGTCGAGTCGCCCTATGCGCAACGACTGGATGCGCCGCACCAACCGACCGTGGTGGCCGGTACCGAGACCGGGTGCCAGGCCGAGGCGCGGGTGGTCTTCGTCCCCGGACTGCCGGCGGAGGCCTGGACGGACCTGGCGGGCTTCGAGCGTGTCTGGCTCGTGTTCGTGTTCGACCGCAGCCAGGGCTGGACGCCGCGGGTGCGGCCTCCGCGCGGCGGCGGGCGGCGCTCGGTGCTGGCCACGCGCTCGCCGCACCGCCCGAACCCGATCGGTTTGTCGGCGGTCGAGCTGGTGGCGGTGGAGGAGGGGGCCTTGCGGGTGCGCGGGCTGGACCTGCTGGACGGCACGCCGATACTCGATATCAAGCCCTACGTGCCTTACGCGGATGCGTTCCCCGAGGCCGCGGCGGGATGGATCGATGCGCTGGACGCGGTGCAGGGACGGCACTCGGCGCCGGGGCCGAAACGTCCGCGCAAATAAGAAGACCGCGCCAAGGCGCGGTCTTCCGGGTTACGCCGTGTCGAAGGGCTCAGGCCCGCGTGCGACCGCGCGTGAACAGGTTGACGATCGCCAGCAGCACGATCGCGCCCACCAGCGAGACGAGGAACGAACCGACCGACAGGCCGTCGTTGATCGAACCCACGCCCACCAGCGGCGAGATCAGCCAGCCCGCGAGCAGCGCGCCGACGATGCCGACGATGACGTTGAGGATGATGCCCTGCTGCGCATCACGCTTCATGATGATGCTCGCCAGCCAACCGACGATACCGCCCACTACCAGCCATACGATGAGATTCATCTGCGCCTCTCCTCTGTTGAAATCCGATTTCTTCGCCCGCTGTGCCTTCATGGCAAGGGATCCGCGTGGCCAATGTGCTCCGGAGGGGGTGTATGTTTTCTGAACGAAAACGGCGCCCGAAGGCGCCGCCTGAACCGTTTGGCTGCCGTTAACCGCCGCTACCAGACTCGCACCCGCTTGTTGGGCGGCAGATAGCGCGCCTGGCCGGGCCGGACGTCGAAGGCCGCGTACCAGGCATCGAGGTTGCGCACCGCCTCGGTGCGGAACATCGAGGGCGAGTGGCCGTCGGTCATCACCTGGTTGCGCAGGGCGGCCTCGCGGTACTTGCCGCGGAAGGCCTGCGCGAAGCCGAGGAAGAAGCGCTGGTCCGGCGTCAGGCCTTCCAGGACCACCGACGGCTTGCCTTCGCGCGACAGCGTGTAGGCGTCGTAGGCGCTGGCCAGGCCGGCGACGTCGGCGATGTTCTCGGCCAGGGTCAGCTTGCCGTTCAAGTGCAGGTCCGGGAACGGCCGGTACTCGTCGTACTGGGCAGCGAGCTGCGCGCAGGCTTCCTCGAACTTGCGGAAATCCTCCGGCGTCCACCAGTTGGCCAGGCGGCCTTCCGCATCAAAAAGCGCGCCGCTGGAGTCGAAGCTGTGGGTGATCTCGTGGCCGATCACCGTGCCGATGGCGCCGTAGTTCACCGCGTCGTCGGCGTTGGCGTCGAAGAAGGGCGCCTCCAGGATCGCCGCCGGGAAGATCATCCGGTTCTCCAGCGGGATGTTCATCGCGTTGACGACCTGCGGCAGGAAATACCACTCGCCATGCTCGGCCGGCTTGCCGAGCTTGGCGAGGTTGCGGCGGTACTCGAACAGGCTCGCCCGCAGCTCGTTGCCCAGCGCGTCGTCCGGCTTGACCTCGAGCGCCGAGTAGTCGCGCCACACATCGGGATACCCCATGCCGACCTTCATGCCGGTGAGCTTGGCTTTTGCACGCTCGCGGGTCTGCGGGTCCATCCAGTCGAGCGCGTCGATGCGCTTGCCGAAGGCGGCGAGCACGTTCTTCACCAGTTCGTCGGCGCGGGCCTTGGTGGTGGCGCTGAAATGACGCTCGACGTAACGCTTGCCGACGGCCTCGCCGAGCGCGCCGTTGACGGCGCCCACCGCGCGCTTCCAGCGCGGCGCCTGCTGCGGCGTGCCGCTGAGCGCGGTGCCGTAGAAGGCGAAACGTTCCTCGGCGAAGGCCTTGGGCAGCAGCGACGAGGCGCGGTCGAGCGCATGCACCGCCAGGTAGTCCTTCCAGGTCTCCAGCGGCTGCGAGCCGACCAGCGAGGAAATCCCGGCGATCGCGCCGGGCTGCCAGGCGATGAACTCGTCCTGCTGGCCCAGGCCCGCGGCGCCGAAGTAGGCCTCCCAGTCCATGCCGGGCGCCTTGCTGCCGAAGTCCGCGCGCGACCAATAGTTGGCGCCGCGCTTGACGTCGTAGCTTTCCTGCTGCGTGGCGTGGGTGCGCGCGATCGCCGTCTCCAGCGCCATCACCCGCGCGGCGCGCGCCTCGGCGTCCGGGAAGCCGGCCAGCGTCAGCAGCTTGGCCAGGTGCGCGGTGTACTGGGCGCGCATGGCCTCGAAGCGCCCGCCTTCCAGGTAGAAGTCGCGGTTGGGCATGCCCAGTCCGCCCTGCAGCAGGTAGGCGGTGGTGGTTTCCGGCTTGACCAGGTGCTGCGAGATCCACACGCCGAACAGGCGATCGGTGGTCAGGTCGCCCATGTTGAGCGGATCCACGTCCGCGCGCAGGGTCTTGCCCAGCGCGGCGGCGAGCGCGCGCTTGTCGGCGACCGCGGCGATGGCGTCGAGCTCCGGCTTGATCGGCGCCAGCCCGCGCTGCTCGATCGCTGCCTCGTCCATGAAGGCGTTGTAGTAGTCGCCGATCTTGCGCGTCTCGGCATCGGCCTCGCGCGCCGCGGCTGCTTCTTCCACGATCGCGCGGGTACGCGCGGCCGCGCGCTCGGCGAGCATCGCGAAGCTGCCGTAGCCGGAGCGGTCGGCGGGAATCTCCGTCGTCTTCACCCAATTGCCGTTGGCGTAGTCGAAGAAGTTGTCGCCCGGCACCACGCCGCGGTCCATGCCGGCGACGTCGAAGCCGAAGCTGCCCAGGTCCGGCTTGCCCGGCGCGGCGGGGGCCACGGCGGCCGACTGGGCCGCCGGTGCGGGAGTCTGCGGCTCGGGCTTGCAGGCGGCGAGCAGGACCAGCGCGCAGGCGCCGGCGAACAGCAGCGGGGAAGATGTCGACATGGGAAGGGATCCGGCCGTGGAACGCGAAGCATAGCCGTCGTGGTGCCGCGATGGTCTAGGCCTTTGGTCACGCCTCTGCCGAGGCGCTTGTTCAGCTAGCTGGCGCGGGAGGAACCGCCGGCGGATGCCCGTGCGTCCGCCCCGGCGGACCGCGGTATAAGAAGGACCCCGCAAGATGGAGCCCGCCATGCCTGGCAAGCCGATCCTCCTGCTGTTGCCGCTGGCGGTGCTGTGCGGGCTGTCAGCCTGCGACCGTCCCTCGCGCGATGCCACGCCTGCGTCCACCGCGACGCGCGCCCCCGCTGCCGCCAGCGCGGCGCCCGCCTCGGGTGCGACGGTGGCCTTGTCCGGCGCGATCGCCGATCTGCCCGCGAGCACCACGCCCGACGCCGTCGCGTCGCCGGCCGCCAGCAGCGCCATCCGCACCGGCAGCTCGGTCACGCCGATGCCGGTGCCTCGGACTGCTTCGCCCGCGCGCAGTGGCGCAACGACGGCGCCCTCGGCGGAGTCGGCATCGCCGGCGCCTTCGGGTGGCGAGACCGCGGCCATGCGCGAATTTCGCGAAGCCCAGGAACGTCGCGACCGCGAACTGCTCGAGCGCGACCTCGACGAGGTCCGCCAGGGCGCGACGAATCGCGAGGCGGAGCCGGGCTGGGTCGAGGGCGCGCCGACCGAAGAGGATCTCGACGCGGGTTCGCCACCGGGCGACGAATGGGACGAGGAGGCGCCCCTGGACGAAACGGCCTTCGACGAGCCGGCCTTCGATGAGCCGCCCCCCGACGAGCTGATGGACGAGATGCCGCCCGAAGACGCGTTCCCCGAGGACCTGCCTCCCGAGGACCTGCCCCCGGAGGACGAGGAGCTGCGCTGGGATCCCGCCACCGGCACCTGGCGCTAGGGCCGGCGAAGCCACGCCGGCCAGCGGTGTATGCTCGGCCGGGTTCGCCAAGGGGAAAAGCGACATGCGCATGACTGCCGTTCGCGGGCTGCTCGCCAGCCTGTGCCTGTTCCTGGTGGCGGCTTCGGCCTCGGCCACCGACCCGGCCGCACTACTCGCCCAGATCCAGGCGTTGCCCGGGGTAGTGAGCGCGAGCCAGGGTCCGTCGCCGATCCCCGACACGCTGTTCTACCGCGTGACCTTCCGCCAGCCGGTGGATCACGCCGACCCGGACGGCGAGACCTTCACCCAGCGCGTGACCTTGTTGCACCGCGACGCTTCCGCGCCGATGGTGCTGGTCACCGACGGTTACGCCACGCCGTGGGTCGCGACCCAGCAGGAAATCACCGCCGCGCTGCAGACCAACCAGTTGCGCGTCGAGCACCGCTTCTTCCCCGGCTCCGCGCCGGCGTCCATGGACTGGAGCAAGCTCGACATCCGCCAGTCCGCCGATGACCTGCATGCCGTCATCGGGGCCTTCAAGTCCTTGTATCCGGCACGCTGGCTCAGCACCGGCGCCAGCAAGAGCGGCATGACCAGCGTCTACCTGCGCTACTTCCATCCCGATGACGTGGATGCGACGGTGCCCTACGTGGCGCCGACCAGCCAGGGCTTCTACGACGCGCGCTACGTGCAGTTCCTGGATCGGGTCGGCGACGAGGCCTGCCGAGTCGCGCTTCGTCGTTTCCAGGAAACCGCGCTGCGCCGCCGCGACGAGGTGCAGGCGCTGGTGTCGCCCGCGGATTTCGGCATGCTCGGCCTCGACCGCGGCTACGAATTCGCGGTGATCGAACTTCCCTTCGCGTTCTGGCAGTACCGCAGCACCGCCCATTGCGGTTCGATCCCGGCCGATGCCGCGCCGGCGGAGGAGATCCTCGGCTTCATCGATTTCGTGGTGGGCCTGGATTTCTTCGCCGACCCGACGCTGGAGTACTACGCGCCCTACTTCTACCAGGCCGGCACGCAGCTGGGCGCCCCGCGCGTGGACCTGCGCGCGCTCGGCGGCCTGTTGCGCTATCCCCGCCAGGACGTGCCGGAGAACTACCCGCCGCTGGGCGTGGACAAGCGCTTCGACGGGTCGGCGATGGCGCGCGTGCGGCAGTGGGTACAGGTGTCCGGGCAGCGCTTCCTCTTCATCTACGGCGAGAACGATCCCTGGTCCACCAATCCGTATTCCCCGAGCGAGCGCAACGACGCCTGGCGGATCTGGGTGCGCGGCACCGGCGGCAACCACGGTGCGAACCTGGCGCGGATGACGGCGGAGGATCGTGAGTTCGCGCTGGACAAGCTGCGCGAGTGGCTGGACCTGCCGCCTGCGCGCTTCGCGGCGCCGCTGGAGGCAGCGTCCGCGCGGGTGGACGAGCCGACCCGCGCGGAACTCCTGCTGCGCTGAGCACGCACGTAGCGAGAGGCTTACCCGTGGGCGGCCTGCGCCGCGGCCGGCGCATGCGAGACCAGCGGCTTCGCCACCAGCTTGCGTAGCGCGACGTAGAACACCGGCGTCAGGAACAGCCCGAACAGGGTCACGCCGAGCATGCCCGCGAACACGGTGATGCCGGTGGCCGAACGCACTTCCGCGCCGGCGCCGGAGGAGAACACCAGCGGCACGGTGCCGGCGATGAAGGCGATCGAGGTCATCACGATCGGCCGGAGCCGCAGGCGGCAGGCCTCGAGCGCCGCCTCCACGATCCCCTTGCCCTGCAACTCGAGTTCGCGGGCGAACTCGACGATCAGGATGGCGTTCTTGCAGGCCAGGCCCATCAGCACCACCAGCCCGACCTGCACGAACACATTGTTGTCGCCGCCGGTCAGCTTCACGCCCAGCAGGGCCGAAAAGATCGTCATGGGCACGATCAGGATCACCGCCAGCGGCAGCGTCCAGCTCTCGTACAGCGCCGCCAGCACCAGGAAGGCCAGCAGCACAGCCAGCGGGAACACCACCAGCGCGGCCTTGCCCTGGGTGGCTTCCTGGTAGCTGAGGTCGCTCCATTCGAAGCCCATGCCGTTGGGCAGCACTTGTCCCGCGACCGCGTCCACCGTGGCCATGGCCTGCGCCGAGGAGAGCAGGCGCGGATCGGCCTCGCCCAGCAGGTCCGCCGCCGGATAGCCGTTGAAGCGGATCACCGGGTCGGGGCCGTAGGTCTGCTTGATGGTGACCATGCTGCCGATCGGCACCATCTCGCCGTTGGCGTTGCGGGTGCGCAGGTTGCCGATGTCCTCGACGCCGTCGCGGAAACTGCCGTCGGCCTGGGCGATGACCTGCCAGGTGCGGCCGAACAGGTTGAAGTCGTTGACGTAGGCCGAGCCCAGGTAGGTCTGCAGCGTGTCGAACAATTCCGTCAGCGGCACGCCCTGTGCCTTGGCCTTGTCGCGGTCGACTTCGGCATCGAGCTGCGGCACGTTGGCCTGGTAGCTGCTGATCGGAAAGCCCATGCCCGGCGTCTGCGAGACCACGCCCTGGAAGCCCTGCACCGCGCCCTGCAAGGCGCCGTAGCCGAGGTTGGCGCGGTCCTGCACGAACAGCGAATAGCCCGAGCCGTTGCCGAGCCCCAGGATCGGCGGCGGCAGCAGCGAGAACGCGAAGCCTTCCTGGATGCCGGCGATCTTCGCGTTGAGTTCCGCGTTGATCTCCTCGGCGCTGTTCTCGCGCTGGTCGAAGGGCTTGAGCGGGAAGAACACCACGCCCGAGTTCGGGGTATTGGTGAACTGCAGCGGATTCAGCCCGGGGAAGGCGACCTCGTGCTCGACTCCCTCGATGGACATCGCCGTGGCGGCGATCTTCTTCAGCGCCGCGTCGGTGCGTTCGATGGACGCGCCCTCGGGCATCTTCACGCCGGCGATCAGGTAGAGTTTGTCCTGGATCGGGATGAAGCCGCGCGGCACCCAGCTGAAGACGCCGGCGGTGGCGACCAGCAGCACCGCGTACACCGCGAACACGCGGCCACGCCGGCCGAGCGAACGCCCCACCGTGCCCTGGTAACGCTCTGAGCTGCGGCGGAAGAAGCGGTTGAAGGGCCGGAACAGCCAGCCGAACAGGCGATCGATGACGCGGGTGGGGGCGTCCGGGGCCGCGCCATGCGGCTTGAGCAGGCGCGCGGCCAGCGCCGGCGACAGCGTCAGCGAGTTGACCGCAGAGATCACCGTGGAGATGGCGATGGTGACGGCGAACTGCTTGTAGAACTGCCCGGTGACGCCGCTCAGGAAGGCCATCGGCACGAACACCGCGCACAGCACCAGGGCGATGGCGATGATCGGGCCGGACACCTCGCGCATGGCCTGGTGGGCGGCGGCGAGCGGGGTCAGGCCTTCCTCGATGT
>CAMPGW010000089.1 GCA_946885735.1 uncultured Gammaproteobacteria bacterium | reverse complement strand
TGCCGAAGCAGGTCGGGTTCCACATGTCGCGCAGCGCGCCGACCAGGCCGGTCGCGGTGGAGTCCTCACCCACCAGCCAGCGCACCGAATCGTCGGTCGAATCCGCCGCGGAGGGCAGGCTCAGCGTGACATTGGGCAGGTTTGCCTTGAACAGGTTGCCGTCGGCCAGGGTGATGCGGACCGCCGGGATGGTGACCGACGCATCCACGCCGCCCATGCCGGCGACGCCTCCGGCGACGTTGTCGGCGATGATCACGGCCGTAGCACCCGCGAGCTGGGCATTCTTCGCCTTGACGGTGAACCCGCAGCCGCCGCCACGATCCACCAGCGCGATCTTGCCGGCGGTGAAGCCGGTCAGCGCCGTACAGGCGTCCGATCCGACGCCGACGCCGTCATTGCCGACTTCCACGTCGCCGGTCCAGGAGCCCTCGGTCGCACCGAAGCTCGCAAGACCCAGCGCATAGCTGTCGGCGATCGACGCGGGCGAATTCACCACCAGGCTGGGCGGCATCCTGCCCCACTGGATCGAACAGGCGCCTTCCTCGCGCTGGGCGAACGGCAGGTCGCCGCCGCGGCCATTGATGCGGTCCACGGTCTCGCCCCAGATGTCGGAGTAGGCCTCGTTGAGCGCGCCGCTCTGCCACTGGTAGATCAGGCCGTGGCTGTACTGGGTGTAGGCGTGCGCCCATTCGTGGGCGGTCACGTCGTCGGTGGTGATGCCCGGGCAGAACGAGATGAAGGTTCCGTTCCAGGACGCATTCGGGCAGGAATAGCCGCGGTTGAAGATCGCGTCCATCGTCTTGCCCGCGCCGTCGAAGCTGTCGACGCCAAAGGCGTTGTAGAACAGGTCGTAGGTTTCCTTCGAGGCGTTGATCATGTTGTCGGCTTCGACCACACCGGTCGGCAGCGCTTGGCCCTCGACCCAGAACGGGTTGGCCGGATAGAACGACGGGACCTGGTTTTGCGGGAGGCCCAGGCCGTCGTAGGCCCGGCGGTTCATCGCGTCGATGATGCCGGTGATCTGGTCGATCTTCGCGCCGGTATGCGCGTCGACGTAGACGAACTCGCGCACGCTGGTGCCGTTGCCGACCTCGACCTCGTAGGCCAGGTGGTTGGCGCCTGGAACGCCCTTGAGCAAGCCCTCGCGGAACACCATCAGCTTGGTGCCGCGAACCGTCACGCCGCTGCCGGTGACCTGCTTGAGCGCCAGCGCGCCGGCCTGCGACTGCGACGTGCGCGGCACCGTATCCACGACGATGTCCGGCACGACCATGCCATTGACGGCCTTCAGGTTGCCGGCCTTGTCGTAATGCACGCCCAGGCTCGCGCCGAAGACCGGCACGCCCTTGTAGGACTGCGTGTACGAAACGCGGGAATCACCCAGCTTGTCCTGGCGCACGCCGACCAGCTTGAGTTCGCTCGCCGGATCGCGCAGGCCGAAGGCCTTGCCGTTGGCCTTGAGGAAAGCCATCGCGTGGTCGGCGCGCCGCTGCGTACCGGCGACGCCAAGCGCCTTGCCGCGCGGGGCGCGCATGAAGCGGGCAGCGCCTGTCGCGGGACTGATGGTGACCTTTGCACCCGTACGGGCGGCGAGTTGTTCGGCGGCGATCTTCGACTTCATCGTGGCAGCCGAGGCCGGCAGGGCCAGGGCAAGCGCGATCATCGCGCCCAGTGTCGTACGGGTGGTTCCTTGCATGGAAAACTCCCTGTTGCGTGGATGTGGAACGCGAGATCGGCCGACGGAAGGTCGACCGGCATTCGATTAGACTACTGTGACGGCCCTCCCACAAGCATCAGTGATGCTGCGGCGCAGCAGTTGCCGGCCAGGGGAGCACGGAAACCAAGGTGCGGCGTTTCTCGATCTTCTATTTCAGTTACTACGCCGCGCTCGGCGCCTTCACGCCCTACATCGGGCGCTGGGTCGACTCGCTCGGGCACGGTGGCTACGTGGTCGGCGCGATGCTCGGGCTCTGGTACGGCGGCCGCATCCTCGGGCCCCCGGCGTGGAGCGCCTGGTTGCACGACCGTCCGGCGCCGGGTCGCTGGTTCGTCGTCGCCTGTGCGCTCACGCTGCTGCTGTTCGCCGCCTTTACGCAGGTTCGCGGCGCGCTGGCCCTGTTCGCGGTGATGGCCTTGTTCGGCGTGGCCTACAACGCGGTGATGCCGCAGTTCGAGGCGATGACCCTGGCTGCACTGGGATCGCGCAGTGGCGACTACGGGCGGGTACGGGTGTGGGGCTCGGTGGGTTTCCTGATCGTGGCCTCGAGCTACGGCTGGCTGCTCGATCGCTTCGGCGATGCTGCCTTTCCCTGGCTCGCCCTGCCCCTGTTCGCGGCCATGCTGGCCGCGGCCTGGCCGCATCGCGACGACCGTCCGCCGGAGCACCTGGAATCGGTGGGCGACGCCGGCCACCTGTGGAAGCGACCCGGCGTGCGCCGGTTCCTGATGGTGGCGCTGTTGATGCAGGTCGGGTTCGGGGCCTTCTACGTGTTCTACACCCTGCACTTGCAGGCACAAGGGCATTCCGGACTGGAGATCGGGCTGCTGTGGGGCGCCGGCGTGCTGGTGGAGATCGCGCTGTTCTGGCAGGCGCCGGCACTGATAGCGCGCTTCGGCGCGCCGGCCCTGCTGTCCTTCTGCCTGGCGGTGACCGTGCTGCGCTGGGTCGCCACCGCGCTGTTCGCCGGCCACTTGCCGACGATGTTCGCCGCGCAGGCCCTGCATGCCTTCAGCTTCGCGATCTTCCACGCCTGCTGCATGCGCATGATGTCCGCTTACTTCCCGGGCCGACGCGCGGCCGCCGGGCAGAGCCTGCTGTACGGCTTCAGCAGCGGCGTGGGCGGCGTGCTGGGCGCCGCACTGGCGGCCTTGTGCTGGGACCTCGGCGGAGGCCGCGCGGCCTTCCTGGCGGCGGCCCTGGTCACCGCGGCGGCATGGGTCGTCTATGCGATGCGCGCGCGCGATCCCGCGACCGCGCGGACCTGATTCACCAGCCGGCCTGGGCGCCCAGTGCGTTGGTGTCGAAATAGTTGGCCTGGTAGGCGATGCGGCCTTCGCGAAGGCGTACGACGCTCACGCCCTTGAAGTCGATTCGCTGGCCGCGACCGCGCAGGTAGTGGGTCCAGTTGCCCGAGTTGGTGCCGGTCAGGGTCCACTCGTAAGCGAAACCGTCGGCGGAAACCACGGGTTCGCCGCGCAGCGACCACTGGCCGTCCGGTACCGCGCGCAGATACATGTCGATGACTTCGCGCTGCGCCTCGGCGCGGCCGCCGTACTTGCGCGCGAGCAATGCATCGAAGACTTCGGCGTCATTTGCCAGGAAGGCGGCGATGGCCGCGGCGTCGCCGCGGTTCCAGGCTTGCAGGTAGTCGTCGAGCAAGGCGCGCGACGCCGCGACGCCAGGTCCGGGGGAAACCGCAGGCGCCGCGGGAACGGAAGGCACGGTGACCGCCGCGGCTGCTGGCGCAGCGGCGACCGGCGCGGTCGCCGGGGCGTCGGCAGGCTCCTTGCCACCGCAGGCGCCCAGCAACAGCGCACACGCCGCGGCGGACGACAGCACCCCGGCAGCGCGCATGCTCAGCCGCCCATCAACTTGAGGTAGTCCTCGGTCCAGCGGCTGTAGGGGACGCATTCGCCCTCGCCACACTGCGCATCGGGCGTGCGCCAGAAATGCAGTTGGTCGAAGCTGTCCTGGCCGTTCGCCTTGCATCCTTCCGGGCCAAGCAGGGCGTTGCCCGTGCAGGCTTCCGCAACCACGGGCACCGATCCGAAGAACGCGGCGACGTCGCCCTGCACCTTCGGCGACAGGCTCCACTCCATCCACTTGTAGGCGCAATTGGGGTGCGCGGCCTCGGCATGCAGCATGCTGGTGTCGGCCCAGCCGGTGGCGCCTTCCTCGGGAATGACCGAGGCGATCGGCTGGCCGGCCTCGCGCAACTGGTTGACCTGGTGCGCCCAACTGCCGGAGGCGACCACGCCCTGGCTGGTGAAGTCGGTCACCTGCACGGCGGGGTCGTGCCAGTAGCGATGCACCAGGGCTTTCTGCCGACGCAGCAGGTCGAGCGCGGCGGCGTACTGCGCCTCATTGAGCTCGTAGGGATCGCGAATACCGAGCTCCGGCTTCCTGGTCATCAAGTACAGCGCCGCGTCGGCGATGTGGATGGGCACGTCGAAGGCCTGCACGCGGCCCTTGTTGGACTTGCCGTCCGGCAGGACCTGCTCCTCGAAGACCACGCTCCAGCTGGTCGGCGCCTCCTTGAACACCCCCGTGTTGTACATCAGCACGTTCGGGCCCCACTGGAACGGCACGCCGTAGTGCTTGCCGTCCACGGTATGCCAGGCGGCCTCGAGCAGGCGCGGGTCGATGCGCGACCACGACGGCACCCGGCCGATGTCGATGGCCTGCACCTTGCCCGCCGCGATCAGCCGCACCGAGGCATCGCCGGTCGCCGTCACCAGGTCGTGGCCGCCCTGGTTCATCAGCGCCACCATCTCGTCGGAGTTGCTGGCCGTGGTCACGCTGACCTTGCAGCCGGTGTCCTTCTCGAACTGGGTGACCCAGTCGTAGGCGGGGTCGCTGCTGCCGCGCTCGATGTAGCCCGGCCAGGCGAGGATGTCGAGTTGGCCCTCGAGCACGGGTTCGGCGGCGGCGGTCTGGGCGTCTGGCGCCGGTGCGGCCTCGTCCTTCTTTCCGCAGGCCGACAGGGCCAGGGCGACGGCCCCGGCGAGCAGCACGATTCTCGGGTTCACGGACATGCCCCAACACCCCCACGCAGGTTGAGTTCCGGGCGGGGGCGCCGGGCGCCGCCGCTTGGTTGCCGGGGATAGTAACCGCAGGCCCGCCGTCTCCGCCAACGCCGGGCCGGACTCAGTCCTCGATCGGGTTGCTGACCCCGTGCGGGACGTGGCCGGCCGCGACGTGCCGCCGCGCATTGGCGATGTTGTCGTGCGAGTCGTCGAAAAAGATGTCGGCGCCGAAAGCCTCCAGGAAGGGCCCCTTGTCGCGGCC
This sequence comes from uncultured Gammaproteobacteria bacterium, assembly GCA_946885735.1. The sequence goes on along the minus strand of CAMPGW010000089.1, from coordinate 7,140 downwards.
CCCAAGAAACAGCGCCTCGTCCAGGCGCACGCCCCACTCGCGCAGGGTCAGGATGACGCGCTTGTGCGCCGGCGCGGATCGCGCGGTGACCAATGCGGTGCGGATCGGCGAGTCTTCGGGCGGAAACGCCGCCTGCAGCGAGTGCAGCGCCGCCAGGAAGCCGCGGAAGGGGCCGCCGCTCAGGGGCTCGTGCGCGCGTTCGCGCTCGTGCGCATGGAAGGCGAGCAGGCCGCCTTCCTGCGAGATGCGCTCGGACTCGTCGCCGAAGATCACCGCGTCGCCGTCGAAGGCGATGCGCAGCTGGTCGTGCACGGCCGCCGGCGCCTTGGCCGGCAGGATCGTCGCCGCGGCGATGCCGTCCGCCAGTGCGCGCCGCACCGAGGCGGGGTTGGCGGACAGGAACAACTGCGCGCCGAAGGGGCGGATGTAGGGCGCGGTCGGTTCGCCGCTGGTGAAGGCGGCGCGGGCGATGTCCAGGCCGTAGTGCTCGATCGAGTTGAAGATGCGCAGCCCGGTGTCGGACGAGTTGCGCGACAGCAGCACCACCTCCACCCGCGGGGCGTCCTCCGGCGTGCCTTCGTTGAGCGCCAGCAGCTTGCGCACCAGCGGGAAGGCGATGCCCGGCTCGAGCACCTCGTTCTCGAACTCACGCTGGTGCTCGGCGTAGGCGTCCAGGCCTTGCGTCTCGAACAGCGAGTGGCCGCGCTCGAGGTCGAACAGCGCACGGGCGGTGATCGCCACCACCAGCGAAGTCGCCACCGGCGGCGCGGGCGCGGCCTTCCTCACGTCACGAACTGCTCGTTGAGGATGCGTTCCTCGAGGTTGTGCTCGGGATCGAACAGCAGCGTCACGGTGCGGTCGCGCGACTCGCGGATGCGCACCTCCAGCACGTTGCGGACCTCGTGCGAGTCGGCGGTGGCGCTGACCGGCCGCTTGTACGGATCCAGCACTTCCAGGCGGATCTCGGTGTCGGCGCGCAGCAGCGCACCACGCCAGCGTCGCGGCCGGAACGCCGCGATCGGCGTCAGCGCGATCACCGCCGAACCCAGCGGCAGGATCGGCCCATGCGCGGAGAAGTTGTAGGCGGTGCTGCCAGCCGGCGTGGCCACCAGCGCACCATCGCAGACCAGCTCCTCGAGCCGCACCTGGCCGTTGAGGTGCACCCGCAGGTGAGCCGTCTGCCGCGTCTGCCGCAGCAGCGACACCTCGTTGTAGGCCAGTTGCTGGATGGTGGTGCCCGCCTCGGTGGTCGCCGTCATTTCCAGCGGACGCAGAACGGCGGGCTCGGCCGCGTGCAGGCGGCGGATCAGCTCGTCCTCGCGGAACTGGTTCATCAGGAAGCCGACCGCGCCGAGCTTCATGCCGAACACGGGCAGCCCGCGCTCGCCGTGCTGGTGCAGGGTCTGCAGCATGAAGCCGTCGCCACCGAGCGCGCAGATGACGTCGGCGTCCTCGACCGGGTGGGCCTGGAGTTTGGATGACATCGCCGCCAGGGCGGCCTGCGCCTCGGGCGCGACGCTGGCGACGAAGCAAATGCGAGGATCAGCAGGCAAAGTCAAAGTCGGCATGCGTGACAGGTTACCGCAGCCGTCATCGTTCGCGGGCCGGCATTCGTCGGCGCCGCCGGGTGGGGGTTTCCTGCGGTCGGGACTCAGCACGCCGCGTCCTGCCAGCTGAGTCCCGCCCGCTTGGCCATCCCTGGCCAAGCTCCTCCGGAAATCCCCCACCCGACGACACCGCCGAATGCCGGGCGCGGCCGCGGCGGTGCAGCGGCATCCTGGGTTTGAAGGGTGGAAAAAATCGGTTCGCGGCTGGCTCGGCTGGCTGCGGCTCTCAGGCCGCTCCTGGAAGGGCGCCGAGCGCGTCCCCGACGCCCGGTGATGCCGGGGGAAGGGGGTTCCGGAGAAGGCAGGCCAGGGATGGCCTGCCGGTCGGGACTCAGCTGGCAGGACGCAGCGTGCTGAGTCCCGAGCGCAGGAACCCCCTTCCCCCGGCAGCGCCGGGCGTCGGCCCACGCGCTAACCGCCCTTCAAAGGATCCGGGTATGGGCCGTGGCCAGTTGGGCCAGGCGGCGGACGGCGACGGAGAGGGTGGCGAAGTCCATGCTGCGCAGGTTGCGCATGTCGTGGAACATGGACAGCGTGTAGCGCAGCGTGGCGTCGTCGCGCGACAGCCAGTCCCGCACCAGCGCCTTCGGGTCGCTGCCCGCCGGCGCCGAACCCAGCACCGTGCCGACCAACGCGCGCTGCTGCGACTGCAGCTCGTCGCGCAGCACGCCGCGGGCCTGGGCGTGCCAGCGGCCGTCCACCGGCAGCTTCTCGACGCTGTCCATCAGCCAGGAGGTGTGCAGCGCATCGCTCAGCGCGAAGTACACCAGGCCTACGTCGGCCACCGGCAGGTTGCGTTCGATCGCCACCTCGACGATGTCCAGGCCGTAGCTCAGGTAGGGCACGCTGGCCATGGCCAGGGCGAGTTCGTCACCGAAGCCCTGCGACTTCCAGCGGTTGCGCTCGTTCTGCAGCGCGGCGCGGTCGGGCGCCGCCAGGATCGAGGGAAGCGCGCGCCGCAGTTCGTGCAAGGGTCCGAGGTAGCGCTCGACCATGGCCGCGATGACCACGATGTCGCCCGGGCGATTGAGCAGCCAGCGCGTCATGTTGCGCAGCAGGTGCCACAGCGAGGTCAGCGCGGCGATCTGCGCGGACTCGGGCACCTTCAGGTCGAGCTCGTCGATGGCCGCCCACAGGCCGCGCGCGTCCAGCACCTCGCGGCTGACCGTGTAGCCCTTGGAGATCTGCGCCGGCGTCTCGCCGGTGTCTTCCTGCATGCGCTGCAGGAAGGTCGCGCCCATCCGGTTGACCATCGAGTTGGTCACCGCGGTGGCGATGATCTCGCGGCGCAGCCGGTGGTTCTCCATGTCGGCGATGTAGCTTTCCTGCAGCGCCTTCGGGAAGTAACGCACCAGTTCCTTGGACAGGTAGGCGTCCTCGGGAACGTCGGAATCGAGCAGCTGGTTGAAGATCACGATCTTGTCGTAGCTCAGCAGCACCGACAGTTCCGGCCGCGTCAGGCCGGTGCCGCGGGCCTTGCGCTCGGCCAGTTCGGCGTCCGTGGGAAGGAACTCGATGGCGCGGTCGAGCAGGCCCTGCCCTTCCAGGGTCCGGATGAAATGACCGAAGGCACCGATGCGACTGGTGCTCATGGATTCCATCAGGCTGATCGCCTGGTTCTGCCGGTAGTTGTCGTTGAGCACGAGCTCGCCGACCTCCTCGGTCATGCTCGCCAGCAGCGTGTTGCGCTGCTGCATGCTCAGGTCGCCGCGCTTGACCGCGGCGCCGAGCAGGATCTTGATGTTCACCTCGTGGTCGGAGGTGTCCACGCCAGCCGAGTTGTCGATGAAATCGGTGTTGAGCAGCACGCCGTGCTGGGCCGCCTCGATGCGGCCGCGCTGGGTCATGCCCAGGTTGCCGCCCTCGCCCACGGTCCTGCAGCGCAGCTCGCGCCCGTCCACGCGCAGGCCGTTGTTGGCGCGGTCGCCGACTTCGGCATGGGTCTCGCCGGTGGCCTTTACATAGGTGCCGATGCCGCCGTTCCACAGCAGGTCCACCGGCGCCTTGAGGATGGCGTTCATCAGTTCGTTCGGCGCCATCTGGTCGCCGTCGCCAGCGATGCCGAGGGCCGCCCGCACCTGGGGACTCACCGGGATGGACTTGGCCGAGCGGGGATAAACGCCGCCGCCAGCGGAGATGAGCGACTTGTCGTAGTCCTCCCAGCTCGAGCGCGGCAGCTTGAACAGGCGCTCGCGCTCGGCGTAGGACACCGCCGAATCCGGATTCGGATCGAGGAAGACGTGGCGGTGGTCGAAGGCCGCCAGCAAGCGGATATGCCGCGACAGCAGCATGCCGTTGCCGAACACGTCGCCGGACATGTCGCCGACGCCGACCGCGGTGAAGTCCTGCGACTGCGAATCGCGGCCCATCGCGCGGAAGTGGCGCTTGACCGACTCCCAGGCGCCCTTGGCGGTGATGCCCATGCCCTTGTGGTCGTAGCCGACCGAGCCGCCGGAGGCGAAGGCGTCGCCGAGCCAGTAGCCGTGCTCGGCCGAGATGCCGTTGGCGATGTCGCTGAAGGTCGCGGTGCCCTTGTCGGCGGCCACCACCAGGTAGGGGTCGTCGCCGTCGTGGCGCACCACGTCCTGCGGGTGCACGACCTGCCCGTCCACCAGGTTGTCGGTGATGTCGAGCAGGCCATTGATGAAGCGCTTGTAGCAGGCGATGCCCTCGGCGAGCACGGCGTCGCGATCGCCGCCGACCGGCGGACGCTTGACGAAGAAGCCGCCCTTCGAGCCGACCGGCACGATCACCGTGTTCTTGACCATCTGCGCCTTCACCAGGCCCAGCACTTCGGTGCGGAAGTCCTCGCGCCGATCCGACCAGCGCAGGCCGCCGCGCGCGACCGGGCCGAAGCGCAGGTGCACGCCTTCCACGAACGGCGAGTAGACGAAGATCTCCCGGTAGGGCACGGGCCTGGGAAGCTCGGGCACCTTGGCCGGGTCGAACTTGAAGCTGACGTAGTCCTTGTGCGTGCCGCCCTCGCCCTTCTTCTGGAAGTAGCTGGTGCGCAGCGTGGCGTTGATGACCGCCATGAAGGAACGCAGGATCCGGTCCTCGTCCAGGCTCGACACGCGCTCGAGGGTGATGGCCAGGGCGTCGCTGCAGGCATCGATCTGCGCATCGCGGTCGAGCGCGCGATCGTTGCCCATTTCCTCGAGGATGGTGCGCATCTCGTGGCGTTCGGACGGCGGCACGATCGCAGTCAGGTCGGCGCGCAGGGTCTCGCAGGTGCGGCGGTCGGCGCGCACGTCGCGGCCCGGCTCGAAGCGGGCTTCGAACAGCTCCACCAGCAGGCGCGCCACCAGCGGATAACGCGCCAGGGTCTGCTCCATGTAGGCCTGCGAGAACGGCACGCCCGTCTGCTGCAGGTACTTGCAGTAGCCGCGCAGCATCGCCACCTGGCGCCAGCCCATGCCGGCGGCCAGCACCAGCCGGTTGAAGCCGTCGCTCTCGGCATGGCCGCGCCAGACCGCGGCGAAGGCCGCCTCGAAGCGCGCCTGCGCCTCGGCGACATCCACCTCGCCCGACAGGACCTCGACCTCGAAGTCCTGGATGGAAACGCGGCCCTCGTCGAGCTCGATCAGGTAGGGATGCTCGCTGTTGACCCGCAGGCCGAGGTTCTCGAGCATCGGCAAGGCGTCCGAGAGCGCGATCTCGCTGCCGCTGCGCAACAACTTGAAGCGCAGGCCGCCGTCCTGGCCGCGATAGAGCGACAGGCACAGGTCGTCGGGCCGCTTGAGCTGCAACGCCTGGGCGATGTCGGCGGCGGCCTGCTCGGGAGAGACCGCCTCCATGTAGCCGGCGGGCAGGGCCTTGCCATAGCGGTTGGCGAGGCGAAGGCCTTCGTCCTCCCCGTTGACCTCGACCAGGCGGTCGCGCAACTCGTCCTGCCAGTTGCGCACGATCCGCACCAGGCCGGCCTCGAGCGCGGCGGCGTCCGCCTCGACCTTTTCGCCGCGGCGGGGACGAACCAGCACGTGCATCTGCGCCAGGGGCGACTCGCCGATGCTGACGGTGGTGTCGTGGCGCTCGCCGTGCAGGGCTTCGAGCAGCATGGCCTCGATGCGGCCGCGCACGTCGGTATTGAAACGGTCGCGCGGGACGAACACCAGCGCGGAGTAGAAGCGGCCGTGGCGATCGCGGCGCAGGAACAGGCGCGGGCGCGCGCGCTCCTGCAGGGCGAGGATGCCCATCGCGGTGCGGGTGAGTTCCTCCAGGCTGCCCTGGAAGAGTTCGTCACGCGGCAGGGTCTCCAGGATGTGCCGCAGCGCCTTGCCGCTGTGGCTGTTCTCACCCAGCCCGGAGGCGGCCATCACGGCCTCGTGGCGCTGCCGCACCAGCGGGATTTCCCAGGGACGTCGGTTGTAGGCGCTGGAGGTGTAGAGGCCGAGGAAGCGCTGCTCGGCGATGGCGCGCCCGTTCTCGTCGAACTTGAGCACGCCGATGTAGTCCATGTAGCCCGGCCGGTGCACGGTCGAGCGCGAATTGGTCTTGGTCAGGATCAGCGGATCGAGGGTGGCGCCCGGCGGCAGGTCGGAGGCGGCCAGGCCGGCCAGCGGGCGCGGCTGCGCACTGCCGCTCTTGCCGCGCATGATGCCCAGTCCCGTGCCCTGCACCGCCGCCAGCACGCGGGTGTCGCCCTGCGGACGCACCTCGTACTCGCGGTAGCCCAGGAAGGTGAAGTGGTTGTCCGCGGCCCAGCGCAGGAAGTCCTGGGCCTCCGCGCGCGTCTTGTCGTCGGCCGGCATGACGCGCGTGCCCAGCTCCTCGGCGATGCGCGCCATCTGGTCGCGCATCCGCTCCCAGTCGCTGAAGGCGGCGCGCACGTCGGCGAGCGCCGCGGCGATCGAGGCCTGGACTTCGTCGGCCTGCTCGTCTCCGGCGAGGCGGTCGGTCTCGATGTGGATGAGCGATTCCGGCGAACCCTCGCCGATCGCCTGCAGTCGCCCTTCCGCATCGCGCGCCACCGGGAAGACCGGGTGCACGATGCCGTGCGACGCCAGACCATGGCGGGTCAATGCGATCGACACCGAATCGACCAGGAAGGACATGTCGTCGTTGACGATCTGGACGACGCCATGGTTGCCGCCGAAACCCGCGTCCGCCGTGGGATTGAATACGCGGATGCGGGCTTCGCCGGGCGAACGGCGATCGGCGAATTCCCGGTTGCTGGCCACGATCGCCGCCCAGGTCGAAGGCGAGCGCAGGGCCAGTTCCTCGTCCGGCACCTGGGCGAGGAACGCGCGACCGAAAGCCTGCAGGTCGGCGCGGCCGCCGCGGGCCGGGGTGGCGAGCGCGGCAAGGATCGAATCGAGGGTGGCGGGTTCGGCGGTGCTGGCGCTCATCGGGACGCGGATTCCGGGGCGGATAAAGTGCGGAATTGTAGCGTTCCCGCCCGCCCCCGGGTGAGGTTTTCAGCCCCCCGGCGGTGGCCTTCGGCAGTGGAAGCGTTCTCAGCGCAGGCCGGTCTCGTTGCGGGCGATCACCAGCCGCTGGATCTCGCTGGTGCCCTCGTAGATCTCGGTGATCT
>CAMPGW010000088.1 GCA_946885735.1 uncultured Gammaproteobacteria bacterium | reverse complement strand
AGGATCCGGCGCACAGCGAACTGTTCATCGTCGAGGGCGACTCGGCCGGCGGCTCCGCCAAGCAGGGCCGCAACCGCAAGACCCAGGCGATCCTGCCGCTCAAGGGCAAGATCCTCAACGTCGAGCGCGCGCGCTTCGACCGCATGCTCGCCAGCGCCGAAGTCGGCACGCTGATCACCGCGCTCGGCTGCGGCATCGGCAAGGACGAGTACAACCCGGACAAGCTGCGCTACCACCGCATCATCCTGATGACCGACGCCGACGTCGACGGCTCGCACATCCGCACGCTGCTGCTGACCTTCTTCTACCGGCAGATGCCGGAGCTGATCGAGCGCGGCCACATCTACATCGGCCTGCCGCCGCTGTACAAGATCAAGCAGGGCAAGAACGAGCTCTACCTCAAGGACGATGCCGCGCTCAACGCCTACCTGGTCAACAACGCCATCGAAGGCGCGGAGCTGCGCCCGGGCGAGGGCATGCCCGCCATCCCCGGGCCGGCGCTGGAGAAACTGCTGCTGGACATGGTGGCGGCCGATGAGGTGATCGCGCGGCATGCCCATCGCGTGGATCCTGCGGTGCTGGAGGCCATGCTGGAGGCGCCGCCGCTGGCCGCGGAGGACTTCGCCGACGGCGAGCGCCTGCACGGCTGGCTGCGTGCGCTGGAAGCGCGGCTCAACGGCGCCGGACTCGGCCGGCCGCGCTACGCGCTGTCGGTGCTGCCGGCGACGGACGCGCAGGGCGGCGCCCTCCAGGTCGAAAAACGCCACCACGGGCTGTCGGTGGTGCAGACCATCGCCGCCGCCCAGTTGCTGACCGGCGACCTGCGCCAGATCGGCGAGGTCGCCGCCAGCGTGCACGGCTTGCTGCAGCCGGGCGCGAGCGTGTTCCGCGGTGGCAAGTCGCAGTCCGTCTCGAGCTTCCGCGAAGCGCGCGACTGGTTGCTCGAGGAGGCCAAGAAAGGCCGGGCGATCCAGCGCTTCAAGGGCCTGGGCGAAATGAATCCCGAGCAGCTCTGGGACACCACGGTCAATCCCGAAACACGGCGCCTGCTCAAGGTCCGCATCGAGGACGCCGTCGCCGCCGACCAGATCTTCTCGACCCTGATGGGCGACGTGGTCGAGCCGCGCCGCGAGTTCATCGAGGACAACGCGTTGCGGGTCGGCAACCTCGACGTCTGAGCAGGCCCGCGCCAGCCCGTTGACGCGGGATTAAGGTGCCATGGCCTACAAGTGGCGGCGAGGGTGCGGGTCGGCGTTTGCATCGCCGTGGCGCTTGTTGCGCGCCGCCTTCCCCCGTACCCTTCCATGCCCTCGCTTTTCCACACGCGGCCGCCGCCCCCCGGTGCTCGCGCCCTGCCGTCCCGGAGCCTGTCATGAAGAAGTCGCTGCTTCTGTCCGCCGCCCTCGTCGCCACCTTGCAGATCGTCCCCGTCGAGGTGGCCCATGCCCAAGGCGTGCACCAGACCGAGCCCAATACCCGCGCCGCCCGGCGCGCCCGTGAACAGGCCAAGAACCCGGCGGCGAACATTCCCCAGAAGTACCCGAAGGCCACGCGCGAGTCGCCCAAGCAGGCCGGTGAGCCGGCGCTGGCAAGGACGCTCAACTCCCTGATCGAGTTGCAGGGCAAGGAAGGCGTCGACGCGGAGATCATCGCCAAGGCCGACAGCATCCTCGGCAACAGCCGCGCCAACGCCTTCGACAAGAGCACCGCGGCCTACCTCGCGGGCAGCGCCGCCATGTCCCTGGACAGCAAGGACAACGCCACCCCGGCGCGCTACTTCCGGCAGGCGATCGAGCTGGGCGGCCTGGACAACAACAACCACTACCTGGCGATGCTGCAACTCGCGCAGGTACTGGACGCCGACGGCAAGCACGAAGAGGCGCTGACCTGGGTCGACCGCTTCCTGTCCGAGACCCAGTCCGACGACTCCACCGCGCTGGCGATCAAGAACCAGGTGCTGCTGAGCATGGACAAGCCGGAACTGGCGCTCGAGTTCCTCGAGAAGCAGGCGGCGGCCAAGCCCGATGACACCCGCATGCAGATGAACCTGGCCAGCACCTACCTGGAAGCCGGCAAGGAAGCCCAGGCGATCGCCCTGCTGGAGAAGCTGCGCAAGGCCGGGAAGTTCACCGAGCCCGCGCACTACGAGGCGGCCTGGCGCCTGCTCGCCACCAGCGAAGGCCGGGAGAAGGATGCCCTGGCGGTGATCGACGAGGGCGTCGGCAAGGGCATCCTCAAGCCGAGCTACGACACCTACATCTACCAGGCCCAAACCTGGTACTCCGCCGGCGACACCGAGAAGGCCATCGCGGCCTGGGAGAAGGCGGCGCCGCTGGGCAAGGACGGCCAGGCCTCCCTCGCGCTCTCGCAGGCCCTCAGCGACAAGGAGCGCTGGGCCGAGTCCAAGACCGCCGCGCGCGCCGCGCTCGACAAGGGCGTGAGCAAGCCCGGCGTGGCCTGGCAGGTGCTCTACCTCGCCGAAACCGGCCTCGGCAACAAGGCCGCCGCGACGGCGGCCGCGCGGGAGGCCGGGAAGTTCCCGGAAACCAAAAAGTGGTCGGACTCCATACTTCGCAATGCCGGCGGGAAGTGACAGTTGGACATGCCCACTGCTTCGTATAAGCTAATACGTTCCCGCCGCTCAAAGGGCGGGTCGTTGCGCCCGAGCGCCACGAGAACGATCGACCGAGCCGCCGCCGCATGACGAACACCAGCTTCGATACCCCCAGGCAGACGATCAGCTGGCCGCGCATCGCGGGCACGTCGTTTGCCATTGCCCTGCACGTCGTGGTGTTCATGGCCCTGATGGCGCCGATCAGCGGCCAGCAGAAGGTGGACAAGGAAGAGGACGTCACCCTCGTCAGCTTCATCGAACCGCCGAAGCCGCCGCCGCCGCCGCCGCCGCCGCCGAAGGAACCGCCGAAGACGATCACCAAGATCGTCGAGCAGCCCAAGCCGACGCCGGTCCCGCCGCCGCCGGAAGCGCCGCCGATCGTCTACAACGACCCGAGCCCGGTGGCCTACGAGGCCCCGCCGCCGGCGCCGCCCGCGCCCGCGCCGGTCGTGCAGGACTTCGGTGGCGAGATCGACGCCACCGGCCGCGCCATGAATCCGCCGCAGTACCCGCCGGAGGAACAACGCCGCGGCGTCACCGGCACCGTCACCATCAGCCTGTCGTACGACCCGAACGGCAACGTGCTCGAGGTGCAGGTGATCAAGTCCAGCGGCAACCGCAACCTCGACCGCGCCGCGGTCAAGGCCGCCAAGCGCTGGAAGATCAACCCCGCCGTGCGCAACGGCGTGAGGGTCGCTGGCGTCGCCAAGACCGATGTCGTGTTCGTTCTCAACTGATACCCACTGACTAAACTCTAGAAGGTCATATTTATGCTGCAGGACATCCTCCTCACCTCTGCCGCCGCCGCTGCGGCCGCCCCGGCCGGTAGCTCCGCCGCGAGCAACGCCGAAGCCCTGCAGCAGCTGGGTTTCAGCCACATGATCCAGAACCTGGACATCGTGAGCGCCGGCGTCCTGATCTTCCTGGTCATCATGTCGGTCGGCTCCTGGTGGTACACGATCGTCAACCTGGTCAAGAACACCATGATCCGCTCGCGCGCCGACCGCATCATGCGCACCTTCTGGGAAACCCCGAACGCGCAGGACGCGATCCGCTTCATGGAAGAGCAGAAGGCCAACGAGCCCTTCTCCAAGATCGCCCTGGACTGCGCCCAGGCCGCCGCCCACCACCAGCGCCATGAAGGCTCGCGCCTGGTCGAGGCCCTGAACCGCTCCGAGTTCATCGACCGCGCCCTGCGCCAGGCCGTGACCCGCGAGTCGGCCAACCTCGAGAACGGCCTGACCTGGCTCGCCACCGTCGGCGCGACCGCGCCCTTCGTCGGCCTGCTCGGCACCGTGTGGGGCATCTACCACGCCCTGCTGAACATCGGCGCGACCGGTTCGTCCTCGATCGACGCCGTCGCCGGCCCGGTCGGCGAGGCGCTGATCATGACCGCCATCGGCCTCGGCGTCGCCATCCCGGCGGTGCTGGCGTACAACTACTTCGTGCGCGTCAACCGCGATACCTACGCCAAGTTCGACACCTTCGCGCACGACCTGCACGACTTCTTCGCCACCGGCTCGCGCGTCGGCGAAGTCAAGCGCTAAGCCCCCGGACAAGGCAGGACTGCCATGGCTTTCAGTTCCAACTCCAGCGGCGGCGGCCCGATGGCCGACATCAACGTCACGCCCCTCGTGGACGTGATGCTGGTGCTGCTGATCATCTTCATGATCACCGCGCCGCTGATGACCCACAAGGTCGTGGTCAAGCTGCCCGAGGCCACGCTGGCCACCAAGCCGACGGTGAACATCCCGCCGGTGACGCTGGCGATCAAGGCCGACGGTTCGCGCTTCTGGAACGACCAGCCGGTCAACGCGACCCAGCTGGACCAGTACATGGGCGTGATCGTGCAGCAGGACCCGCAGCCGCAGGTGAACATCCGCGCGGACGCGACGACCAAGTACGGCACCATCAACGACGCGGTGCAGACCCTGCGCCGCGCCGGCGTGCGCAAGGTGGGCTTCGTCTCGGGCCCCGAGCGCCCGGGCAACTAAGGAAGCGAACAGACCATGGCTTTCACGTCCAATTCCGGTGGTGGCCCGATGGCCGACATCAACGTCACGCCCCTGGTGGACGTGATGCTGGTGCTGCTGATCATCTTCATGGTGACGGTGCCGCCGCTGTCCTATCCGATCCAGGTCGACCTGCCGCAGCCAAGCACCATGCCGCCGCCGCCGGGCAGCCCGCCGCCGCCGGTGCGCGTGCGCATCGACGCCGCGGGCGGCGTGAGCTGGAACGGCAGCCCGGTGGATCTCAACATCCTGCAGTCGCAGTTCGACGTGGAGGGCGCGCGTGGCGACACGCCGACCGGCACCATCGACGCGACCAAGCAGCCGGCGATCGAGATCGAAACCGATCCGGAAGCCGAGTACGAAGTCCTGGCCAAGGTGCTCTCGCGCGCCAAGAACGCCAACCTGGTGAAGATCAACTTCGTCGACAGCGGCAGCTGACCGCCGCGCCCCCGAAGCCTCGCGAAACGCCGCCTCCGGGCGGCGTTTTCGCATGCGCGCCCGCAGGCGCCGCGCACACGCCGGGCGCTAGGCCGCCCGCGCCGCGGCGATGACACGCAGATAGGCGGCGACGGTCGCCGCCAGTCCCGCGTGCAGCGCCTCGCCGATCAAGGCGTGGCCGATCGAAACCTCCTGCACCTTCGGCACCGCCGACAGGAAGCGCCCCAGGTTGGCCTGGCTCAGGTCGTGGCCGGCATTCACGCCCAGCCCGAGTGACTGCGCCTCGCGCGCGGTGCGCGCGCAGGCCGCGAGCGCCGCGTCCTCGCGACCGTCCGCGAAGGCCTCGGCGTAGGGCCCGGTGTAGAGCTCGATGCGATCCGCCCCCAACTCGGCGGCAATCTCCAGGTCGGGCACGCCGGCGTCGACGAACAAGGAGACGCGCGCGCCGAAGGCCTTGATCCCCGCCACCAGCGGCGCGAGCGCCGCGCGGTCCCGCGCCAGGTCGAAGCCATGGTCGGAGGTGAGCTGCCCGTCCGCGTCCGGCACCAGGGTGACCTGCTGCGGCCGCGTCTCGTCCACCAGTGCGATGAGTCCCGGGTAGTCGCCGCGCGCCGGCGCGAAGGGATTGCCCTCGATGTTGAACTCCACGCGGCCCCGCGCCAGGACCGCCAGTTCGCGCACGTCGGAAGGACGGATATGGCGCTGGTCCGGGCGGGGATGCACGGTCAATCCGCCGGCCCCCGCGGCGATCACGGCCTGCGCGGCGGCCACCACGCTGGGCTCGGCGCCACCGCGAGAGTTGCGCAGGACCGCCACTTTGTTCACATTGACGCTCAGTACGGTCATGGGGAGTGACTCGTTGGACGTTTCCGGGACCGCCGCGCCAGGCGGCGAGTTGGGCTGGGCCGCACAGTACCGCGCGCGACCGCCGGAGCATACTCCGGCCATGTTCCGCGCGGTTTCGCTGCGACGCCTGTGCCTGCTCTTGCTGTGCCTGTCGCTCGCGGGCACGGCGATGGCCGAAACCCTGCGCGGTACGCCCCTGCTGCGGCGGTTCCTGCCCGAGGACTACAACGCCACCCCGCAACACTGGGCCGTGGCCACCGATCGCGAGGGTCGCCTGTTCGTCGGCAACGGCGAGGGCGTGCTGCGCTACGACGGCGAGAAGTGGGACCTGATCAGCCTGCCCGGCAAGCAGACCGGCCGCGACGTGGTGAAGGGCCAGGACGGCAGCATCTACGTCGGCAGCTACGACACCTTCGGCTGGCTGCGCACCGCGCCCGACGGCCAGATGGTCTACCAGGAACTGCTGACCGCGGCCGGCCTGAAGGGCCGCGACCGCAACGTCGGCAACGTCTGGCAGATTCTCGCGACCGGCGAGGGCATGTACTTCCGCGCCGAGCGCGCCTTGCACTTTCTCAGCTACGACCGCAAGACGGTGCGCCATTGGCCACTGGACGAGAACCAGCGCAGCCTGTTCGTCCAGGGCAACCGCTTGTACGCGCGGATCGCCGGCAAGGGTTTCTGCCGCTTCGAGGACGGGCGTTTCGAACTCGAGCCGGGCGGCGAGCGCTTCGCCGAGGAAAGCCTGCCCGGCATGCTCGACCGCAAGGACTGGCGCCTGTTGATCGGCGAGTCCGGTTTCCACCGCGCCGACGCCAAGGGGCTCACGGCCCTGCCCGACGGCGCCGGTCGCGAACTGGCGGGCAACAGCCCCTACGTCGTGCAATCGCTCGAGGACGGCAGCTTCGTGGTCGGCACGCTGAAGGGCGAGTTGTTCCGCTACGGACCGGACTATCGCCTGCGCGAGCGCGTCAACCTCGGCAGCTTCAGCATCGTCGCCCTCGGCAGCGACCAGGAGGGCGGCCTGTGGGCGGCCACCGAAGGCGACCTGGTGCGGATGTCGCTGCCCTCGCCCTGGTCCTTCATCGGCGCCGCGCAGGGCCTGCCGGGCAATGCCTACGACTTCGAGTGGTACCAGGACGCGCTGTGGGTGGCCGGCACGCGCGGCGTGACCCGCCTGAGCCCCGGCGCGCATGGCCGCATCGAGGCCCGGCAGACCGGATGGTCCGAGCTGGAAAGCTTCGCCCTCGCCGGCACCGACGCCGGCCTGGTGGTCGCCCACCGCAACGGCGTGATGGTGCTCGACCCCGGCGCGCAGGAGCCGCGGCCGATCGTCGCCACCGAGACCGAGAGCGTGCTCGAGCTGGTCGTCTCGCGCTTCCACGACGACCGCATCTACGGGCTGGGCGACAGCACCCTGTACGTGATCGAGCGCGATGGCGACCGCTGGGCCCTGGGTTTTGCCCTGCCGCTGGAAGGCGCCAGTGCACAGACGCTGCTGGAGACCGGGTCCGAGGAACTGTGGCTGGGCGATTCGCGCGGCGGCCCGCAGCGCTGGACCCTGGATCCGCTGCAGCGTCGCGCCCTGCGCAAGGAAGTCTTCGGCAAGGCCCACGGCCTGGAACTGGATCCGGCCTCGGGCACCTTCCTCTACGCGCTCGATGGCCAGGTCCACGTCATCAGCGGTGACCTGGGTTTCCGTTTCCACGAAGGCCGCTTCCAGCGCGACGTCGGCCCGCCGCTCACCCTGGTGGACCGGCCCAACGAGCTGGTCGTCGAACAGACGCCCTTCGGCAGCTACGCCTTCACCCGCCGGCAGTTGTGGTTCCGGCCGCAGCGCACCGCCAAATGGCAACCCGTGCACCTGGGTTCGCAACTGGCGGCCGGATACAACCGCGTGCGCTTCAACCGCGACGGCGTGCTGCGGCTGGCGACCTGGTCGGGCCTGCTGCAGTTCAATCCGGAGGAAAAGCAGCCGCGGCCCGCGCCCCTGGTGCTCGGCTTCGAGCTCGCCACCGCCGAGAGCCCCGATGGCCAGGAGAAGCGCCGACTGCCGATCGCCAGCACCGGTAGCACGCCGGTGGAGATCCCGTCCGGCTATCGCCTGCATTTCCGCTATGGCCTGGTGAGCATGGACAGCGGATTGGAGTTCCGCTATCGGCTCAATGGCGCCGGGCTGACCGACGACTGGTCGAACTGGACCGACCGCGATCTCTTCATCCGCGCGATCACGCCCGGCGAGTACCTGCTGCAGGTGGAGGCACGCACCCGCAGCGGGCGCGTCGCCGCGCCGGCGAGCTACCGCTACCGCATCCTGCCGCGCTGGTACGAACAGACCTGGGTGCGGGCGCTGCTGGGCGCCGCCTTGCTCGGCATCATCGCGCTGCTGGTGCAGGAATTCGTGCGTCGCCGCACGCAGCGCTACGTCGAGGCCAATCGCCGTCTCGAGTCGCGCATCGGCGAGCGCACGCACGAGCTGGAAGAGGTCAACCGCAAGCTCGCCGAACTGGCCACCGAGGACGCGCTGACCGGCGTGGCCAACCGCCGTGCGCTGGAGAACGGCCTGCAGCGCGAGTGGTATCGCTGCCTGGACCAGCGCCGGCCGCTGTCGGTGCTGATGATCGACGTCGACCACTTCAAGCGCTATAACGACGCCCACGGCCATCTCGAGGGCGACGTGCTGCTGCGCAAGATCGCCCAGCGCCTGTACGCCCTGCACGATCCCAAGCGTGAGTTGCTGGCGCGCTATGGCGGCGAGGAGTTCGCCCTGTTGTTGCCCGGCGTGCACCAGGACGAAGCCATCCGCCGCGGCGAGAAAATCCGCCAGGCGATGCAGGAACACGTCGAGCAGACCACCATCAGCATCGGCGTGGCCGGCTTCGTGCCGACCATGCAGGGCGATTCGATGAACCTGCTGCGGCGCGCGGACGCCGCGCTGTACCGGGCCAAGCGCAGCGGTCGCAATCGCGTCGAGGGCGATACCGCCGACGCCACGGCCTGAGCCTCAGTCCAGCGCCAACCGATAGCCAACCTGGCGCGGCGCGGCGCCGTCCCGCAAGGCCAGTACCGCGGTGTGGCTGGGCGCTGGGGCGACACGCCAGTGCTGCCAGCGCGAACGATCGCCCGCGTGCGCCGGCGCCGCCAGCAGGCGGGGCGAGTCGATGCCCGCGTCGAACCGCCAGTGCGGCAACCAGCCGAAGATGCCGGTGCCGGTGGCCTTGCAGCTCGCTTCCTTGGCGGTCCACAGGCGCAGGAAGGCGCGGCGTGCGGCCTCGGCGTCCATCGCGGCGAGCGCCTGCGCCTCGTCCGGGTGGAAGTAGCGCCGCGCCAGCGCCGCCACCGCCGGCGAGCGGTCGCAGCGTTCCAGGTCCACGCCGATCCGCCCCTGGCCGACGATGGCGACCAGGGTGCCGCCGTCGGTGTCGCTCAGGTTGAAATCCGGCATCCCGGCACCGACCAGAAAAGGCCGGCCCTTGCTCTCGCGGGCGAACGCCAGGGTTTCCGGCCGACGCCCCACGACCGGCGCCAGCGCCGCGCGAAGCACGCGATCGACGCGGGCGCGCCGGGCCTGCGGCGGCGACGCGGCCTGCGGGCACCACAGCAGGCGCAACTCGTCGGCGGCCAGCGGCAGCCCATCGGTGCGCGGTTGCAGCGGCCAGTCCACCGCCACGGGCGGTGAGGCGGGACTCAGGCCGGCGGCTCGCCGGGCGGCGGCGGCGTGCTGCCGGCCTGGGCGGCGGCGCGGCGCGCCTCGGCCTGCTCGCGCATCCGGCGCAACTCCTCCGGACTGATGATCTGGGTGTCGTTGCGCGCGCCGCTGGAGATGCGGCTGGACACCCAGCCCAGCATCCAGGCGATGAATCCGACCAGCGCACCGAGCACCAGCAGGACGACCAGCCAGCCGCTGGCTTTCATGGCGACGGCGAGCAGGGCGATGGCGACGACGAGGTAGAGCCAGTGCATTCTGAAGTTCCGCCCGGGGGAGCCTGCGGCGAGTGTAGCCCAGCCTCAGAGCAGCGGCGAGAGTAGCCGGGCGGCGGCCTCGCCCAGCGCCGCCGGCAGCCGCGGCTTGCGGTCGGCCGGCACCGCCAGCGCGTGGTCGAAGTCCCTGAGCAACACCGACTCCAGCGCGATCGCCAGCGCCGGATCCTCGACCAGCACGCTGAGTTCGAAATTCAGGCGGAAGCTGCGGTTGTCGAAATTCGAGCTGCCGAGCACGCAGGTCGAGCCGTCCACCAGCAGCGCCTTGCTGTGCAGCATGCGCGGGTATTCGTAGACGCGCACGCCCGCGGCCATGAGTTCCTCGAAATACGAGCGCGCCGCCGCCGACACCAGCGCCGAGTCGCTGCGCACCGGCACCAGCAGGCGCACGTCCACCCCACGCAAGGCCGCCGAGGTCAGCGCCATGCGCGCCGCTTCGCTGGGCACGAAGTAGGGCGTGGCCAGCCAGACCCGTTCGTCGGCTGCGTGGATCGCCGACACCATCACCCGATGGATCGGCTCCCAAGGCGTGTCCGGGCCGGCCGGAAGCACCTGCATGCGCACCGGGCCGACCGGCAGGTCCGGCCATTGCTCCACGCCGCTGGGCGCGCGTCCGCAGGCATAGCCCCAGTCCTCGGCGAAGGCCAGCTGCAGCCAGCGCACGGCCTCGCCCTCGATGCGCAGGTGCAGGTCGTGGAAGGCGTCGTCCGGGCGCACCCGCTCGTTCTCGGTGTCGGAGATGTTGATCCCGCCGGTGAAGCCGACGCGTCCGTCCACCACCAGCAACTTGCGATGCGAACGCAGGTTCAGCCGCGGCCGCCACAGCCGACGCAGGCGGAAGCGGTGGAAGAACACGACCTCGGCGCCGGCCTCGCGCAGCGGCGCGAGGAACGCCGTGGACAGGCCCGCCGAACCCAGCGCATCGAGCAACAGCCGCACCTTGATGCCGGCACGGGCGCGTTCCACCAGCGCATCGCGGATGCGGGCGCCGGTCTGGTCATCGTCGAAGATGTAGTACTCGGCATGCACGTGGAAGCGCGCGGCCGCGATCGCCTCGACGATCGCGTCGAAGGTGCGCGCACCGTCCACCAGCAGTTGCACGCGTTCGGCACTGCCCGGCGGGAAGCCGCCGCTGGCCTGGGCCAGGCGCGCCAGCGCGCCGGCCTGGCCTCCGAGGCGGGCGCCGTAATGCAATTCGTCCACCAGCGAGCGCGCGCGTCGGCGGCGAATGCGCTGCCGGCGGATACGGGTCGGCCCGAGCAGGTGGTAGATCAGCAGGCCGACGACCGGCAACAGGGCCAGCGACATGATCCAGCTCAGGGTCGCGACCGGCTCGCGCTTCTGCAGCATGATCCAGCCCGCCAGGCCCAGCAGGTAGAGCGCCCAGGCCAAGCCCAGCCAGAAGCTCAGGTGCGGCAACAGCTGGTCCCAGAGCGCGTCCATGGCCCGGGCCCCTGCCTACGCCGGCAGGGCGTCGGCTTCCAAGTGGTAGCGCGTGGCGACGTCCACTTCGTGGCGCGAGCCCAGGAACACCGGCACGCGCTGGTGCAGCCCGGTCGGCACCACGTCCATCATCCGCATCCGCCCGGTGGTGGCGGCGCCGCCGGCCTGCTCGACGATGAAGGCCATCGGGTTGGCTTCGTACATCAGCCGCAGGCGGCCGGGCTTGGACGGATCCTTGCGATCGGCCGGGTAGATGAAGACGCCGCCGCGGGTGAGGATGCGGTGCACGTCGGCCACCATGCTGGCGACCCAGCGCATGTTGAAGTCCTTGCCGCGCGGACCACCCTTGCCGGCCAGCAGGTCGGCGACGTAGCGCTGCATCGGCGGGTGCCAGTGGCGCTGGTTGGAGGCGTTGACGGCGAACTCCTGGGTGTCGGCCGGAATGCGGATGTCGCGCCGGGTCAGCATGAAGCTGCCCTGTTCGCGGTCCAGGGTGAAGGCGTGGGTGCCGCGGCCGATGGTCAGCACCAGCACCGTGCTCGGCCCGTAGATCGTGTAGCCGGCGCAGACCTGCGCGGTGCCCGGCTGCAGGAAGTGCTCGTCGCCCGGCTCGGTCACGCCGTCCGGGCAGCGCAGCACCGAGAAGATGGTGCCCACGGCCACGTTGACGTCGATGTTGGAACTGCCGTCGAGCGGATCGAACAGCAGCAGGTAGTTGCCCTTCGGGTAGGCGTTCGGAATCGGGTGCGCGTGCTCCATCTCCTCCGACGCCAGGCCGGCGAGGTGGCCGCCCCATTCATTGGCCTCGAGCAGGATCTCGTTGGAGAGCACGTCGAGCTTCTTCTGCGCCTCGCCCTGCACGTTGCCGGTGCCGGCATCGCCGAGCACGCCGCCGAGGGCGCCTTTGCCGACCGCGGTGGCGATGGACTTGCAGGCGCGCGAGACCACCTCGATCAACAGCCGCAGGTCGGCGTTGATGTGGCCGGCGTGCTGTTCCTGGATCAGGAACCGGGTCAGCGAGATGGGCTTGGTCATGGGCGACGGATGCGCGGACGGGGGGCCGCCATTGTAGCGGCAGGCGCCGCGGCCATCGCCTCAGCGCGCCGGATACAGCGCCTCGGCGCGCTGGAACAGCACCCAGCTGGTGGCGA
>CAMPGW010000087.1 GCA_946885735.1 uncultured Gammaproteobacteria bacterium | reverse complement strand
GCGGTGATCTTCGCGATCATGGCGGGCGGGCAGTTGTTCGGCTTCCTCGGCGTGCTGCTGGCGCTGCCGACCGCGGCGATCGCGATGGTGGTGTTGCGCTGGTTGCATGCGCGTTACCGGAGCAGCGGGTTGTACGGCGCACGCGAGGACGATCGCCTGGTGACGGCCTCCGCGGACCCGGTCCCCATTCCGGATCCGTCCGCGTCGCAGGCTTCCGCGGCGGACCCGTCCACCTCGGCCGGGGCCGCGCCCGGCTCGTGAGCCCGCAACTTCCGCTGGCGCTGCGCTTCGCGCCCGACCAGCAACTCGCCGCCTTCCTCGGCCTTCCCGACGTCAGCGCAACGGTCGGCGCGGTGGCCCGCGGCGAGCGTGCGGACTGGCTCTACCTCGCGGGCCCAGCGGGCAGCGGCAAGACCCATCTGTTGCTGGCGGCCTGCGCGGCCGCGCGGCAGGCGGACCGCGCAGCCGCCTACCTGGCGTTGCCGCAGTTCGCCGGGCGCCTTGCCGGCATGCTCGAAGGCCAACCCGCCGACGCCTTGACCTGCCTGGATGGCGTGGAAGCCCTGGCGGGAAACCGCGATGACGAAGTCGCCCTGTTCCACTTCCACAACGCCGCTCGCCAGGCCGGCGGCGCGCTGGTGTACGCGGGCACCGCGATGCCCGCCGCGCTGGGCCTGGTGCTGCCTGACCTGGAATCACGCCTGGAGCAATGCACGCGCCTGGCGCTGGCGGCGCCGGACGAGGGGCTGCGCCGCGCGATCCTGCGCGAGCGCGCCGCCCGGCGCGGCCTGGAACTCGACGACGCCGTGCTCGACTACCTGTTCCGTCGCGTCGGTCGCGACCTGGGCGGGCTGACTGGCCTGCTCGACGCGCTCGATCGCGCCAGCCTCGCCAGCCAGCGTCGCCTCACGGTCCCCTTCGTCAGGGGCGTGCTCGGCGCCTGAGCGGGTCGGTCAGGCGCGCAATCGCGCGTCGAGTTCGGCCAGCCGCTGCGGCGTGCCGACGTCGGTCCAGGCGCCGCGATGGTGTTCGCCGCTGGCCTCGCCGCGCGCCATCGCCGCGTACAGCAGCGGCGCCAGCTTGAAGCGCGGCGGGCTGGCGTCGGCGCCCGGCTCGAGTTGCCAGCCGCTCAACACCGCCGGGTCGTAGACCCCGATGCCGGAAAAGGTCAGTCGCGGTTCCGGGTCCGCCTGCAGCTGGCCGTCCGCGCCCAGGTGGAAGTCGCCGCGAGGGTGCTGCGGCGGGTTGTCCACCATCACCAGGTGCGCGACGCCGCGCGGGCGCGATGGCAGGCGGGCGAAGTCGTAGTCGGTCCAGATATCGCCGTTGATCGCCAGGAAGGGCGCGTCGCCCAGCAGGGGCAGCGCATGCAGCATGCCGCCCCCGGTTTCCAGGG
Source organism: uncultured Gammaproteobacteria bacterium (assembly GCA_946885735.1). The sequence continues at coordinate 11,144 of CAMPGW010000087.1, read as the reverse complement.
GTTCGGCGCCCTCGCGCGAGAAATGCAGGCGCAGGCCCCAGCGCGAGCCGTCGCCCAGCACGGGTTCGAAGCGTTCCGCCAGCCAGGCGATGTTGAGCACGACCTCGCGCACGCCGAGCGCGGCGAGTTTTTCCAGATGCCAGGCCACCAGCGGCTTGCCGCCCACCGGCAGCAGCGGCTTCGGCGTGTGTTCGGTGAGCGGCCGCATGCGCTCGCCCTTGCCGGCGGCGAAGATCAGCGCGCGCATCGTCAGGCCGAGGGGAGGGCGATGTCGCGCCCGCCGAGCGCGCGCTCGAGCAGGCCGATCATCGGCGCGGTTTCGGGATAGCGCAGGCCGACGCGCCGCGTGTACTCCCAGACCAAAGGCAGGTCCTTGAGGTAGCCGGCCTTGCCATCGCGATACCAGAGCCGGCAGAAGATGCCGAGCACCTTGAGGTGGCGCTGCAGGCCCATCAGGTCGAAACCGCGGCGGAAGGTCGGCGCGTCCACATGGGTGAGCCCGGCCTGCACGAGTCGCTGCCGATAGGCTTCGGCCCAGGCCTGCACGCGGTCCTCCGGCCATTCGATGTAGCAATCGCGCAGCAGCGAGACGAGGTCGTAGGTGATCGGGCCGCGCACGGCGTCCTGGAAGTCGAGGATGCCCGGGTTGTCGCCGGGGCAGACCAGCAGGTTGCGCGAGTGATAGTCGCGATGGACGAACACCTGTTCCTGCCGAAGCGCATTGTCGGCGAGCGCGCGAAAGGCGAGCTCCACCACGTCCCAGTCCTCGCAATCCGGCCCGAAGCCCAGGTGCCGGCGCAGGAACCATTCCGGCATCAACTCCATTTCGGCGACCAGGCGCTGCTCGTCGTAGGGCGGCAGGTCGGCCGCCGGCACCTTCGACTGCATCACCAGCAGGGCGTCGAGCGCGTCGCCGTAGAGCGCGTCGGCCCGGGCTTCGTCGAGTTCAGGCAGGTAGAGGCGATGGCCGAGGTCGGCCATCAGCACGAAGCCGGCGTCGGCGTCCGCGGCGCGCACCCGCGGCGCGTGCAGGCCCGCGGCCACCAGTCGTCCGGCGATGTCCAGCCAGGGGCGGATGTCCTCGCGATCGGGCGGGGCATCCATCACGATCCACGTCTCGCCGGCCGATGAGGCGCGCCAGTAGCTGCGGAAGCTGGCGTCCGCCGAGGCGCGCTCGAGAACCAGGGCGGGATCGCCGAGCGCGGCGCGCGTCCACTCGAGGCGGGCCAGTTCGCGGTTGGGCAGGGACATGGGACGGTCGGAGTCGAAGGGAACGCAAGTATGACCGAAGGCCGCGGCTCCCGGCTCCGCGGTGGGCCACGCCGCCCGCGCGTGTCAAAATGCGCGCTGCCTTCCGCCGCGGTCGTCCCCCATGTCCGAGTTGATCCCCGTCATCCTGTCCGGAGGCTCCGGCACCCGGCTCTGGCCGCTTTCGCGCGAATCGCATCCCAAGCAGTTCCTGCCCCTGCTCGGCGGCGACACCTCGCTGCTGCAGTCCACCTGGCTGCGCCTGCGCGGCCTGCCCGGCGCCGAGGCGCCGCTGGTGGTGGCCAACGAGGAGCATCGCTTCATGGTCGCCGAGCAGCTGCGCCAGGTCGGCGTGACGCCGGCGGCGCTGATCCTCGAGCCGGTCGGCCGCAACACCGCGCCCGCCATCGCCGTCGCCGCGCTGCGCGCACAGGCGGGCGGCGCCGATCCGGTGCTGCTGGTACTCCCCTCCGACCATGTCATCGCCGATGAAGCCGCCTTCCGCGAGGCGGTGCTGCTGGCGTTGCCGGCGGCGCAGTCGGGCCAGCTGGTGACCTTCGGCATCGTGCCCAACGCGCCGGAAACCGGCTACGGCTACATCAAGGCCGGCCCGGGCGGCCACGTCCGCCCGGTCGAGCGCTTCGTCGAGAAACCCGACCTGGAAACCGCGCAGGGCTACGTGGCCAGCGGCGAGTACTTCTGGAACAGCGGCATGTTCGCCTTCCTCGCCTCGCGCTACCTCGAGGAGTTGGACAAGCACAATCCGCGGATGGTCGAACTGGCGCGCGAATCACTCGACAAGGCCAGCCGCGACGCCGACTTCCTGCGCCTGGACAAGGCCAGCTTCGCCGCCTGCCCCTCGGATTCGATCGACTACGCGGTGATGGAGAAGACCGACCGCGCCGCGGTGGTGCCGATCGACGTGGGCTGGAACGACGTCGGCTCGTGGTCGGCGCTGTGGTCGGTGGTCGAGCAGGATGGCGACGGCAATGCCCATCGCGGCGACGTGATCGCGCGCGACTGCCGCAACACCCTGGCCATCGCCACCGACAAGCGGCTGCTGGCGCTGATCGGCCTGACCGACGTGGTCGCCATCGATACCGACGACGCCCTGCTGGTCGCGCACAAGGACCGCGTGCAGGACGTCAAGGAAATCGTGGCCGCGCTCAAGCGCGACAAGCGCACCCAGGCGACCTGGCACCGCAAGGTCTATCGTCCCTGGGGCAGCTACGACGGCATCGATAGCGGCGATCGTTTCCAGGTGAAACGGATCATCGTCAAACCCGGCGCTGCGTTGAGCCTGCAGATGCACCACCACCGCGCCGAGCACTGGATCGTGGTCAAGGGCACCGCGCGGGTGACCTGCGGCGACAAGGTATTCCTGCTCGCGGAGAACGAGAGCACCTACATCCCGCTCGGCAGCCAGCATCGGCTCGAGAACCCGGGCCGGCAGCCACTGGAGCTGATCGAGGTGCAATCCGGCGGTTACCTCGGCGAGGACGACATCGTGCGTTTCGAGGACGTGTACGGGCGCAACGCCAGCTGACCGCGGGCTGTCCTGCGCCGGACGCCCGGCGCGTGACAGGTGGCGACCGCGCCAGGTGGCGGGTTTGCCGGTTCGGGCCGTGTTCAAGTTCGGCCTTCAACCCGACCGCCGCTGGCGTTACTGTTGAGCTTCCCTGAAGGAGATCCCCCACGCATGGCTGTACCGCCCACCCTCGACCAGGCCCGGATCGGCCTCGTCGGCCTTGGATACGTTGGCCTGCCCCTGGCGGTCGAGTTCGGCAAGCGCTACGACACGGTGGGCTTCGACGTCCATGAGGGGCGCGTCGCCGCCCTGCGCAAGGGTGAGGACAGCACCTGCGAGGTGTCGGCGGACGAGCTGGCACAGGCCACGCGCCTGCGGATGACGACGCGCCCCGGGGACCTGGCGGACTGCAACGTCTACATCGTCACCGTGCCCACGCCCATCGACGCCGCGCGTCGCCCCGACCTGCGTCCGCTGGTGTCGGCCAGCGAGACCCTGGGCAAGATACTCAAGCCCGGCGACATCGTGGTGTACGAATCCACCGTCTACCCGGGTTGCACCGAGGAGATCTGCGTGCCGATCCTGGAACGCGGCTCCGGGCTGCGCTTCAACCAGGATTTCTTCGCCGGTTACAGCCCCGAGCGGATCAATCCCGGCGACAAGGAACACCGCGTCACCAACATCCTCAAGGTCACCTCGGGCTCCACGCCGCAGGTCGCCGACTTCGTGGACGCGCTCTACGGCTCGATCATCGAGGCCGGCACCCACAAGGCCAGCTCGATCAAGGTCGCCGAGGCGGCCAAGGTGATCGAGAACACCCAGCGCGACGTCAATATCGCGCTGGTCAACGAGCTGGCGCTGATCTTCAACAAGATGGACATCGACACCCTCGAGGTACTGGAAGCCGCGGGCACGAAATGGAACTTCCTGCCGTTCCGTCCGGGCCTGGTCGGCGGCCATTGCATCGGCGTGGATCCCTATTACCTCACGCACAAGGCGCAGGAACTGGGCTACCACCCGGAAGTGATCCTCGCGGGCCGGCGCATCAACGACGGCATGGGCGGCTTCGTCGCCACCCAGGTGCTGCGGCTGATGTCGCAGCGCGGGATCAGCATCGTCAACGCGAAGATTCTGGTGCTGGGCCTGGCCTTCAAGGAGAACTGCCCGGACCTGCGCAACACCCGCGTGGTGGACATCGTGCGCGAGTTGCGCGAGTACCACGCCCAGGTGGACGTGCACGACCCGTGGGTGGATGCCGAATCCGCCCGCCACGAGTACGACCTCGACCCGATCGCAGAGCCGAAGCAGGGTGATTACGACGCCATCATCATCGCCGTCGGCCACCGCCAGTTCGCCGCGCTCGGCGCCGAGGGGCTGCGCGCCTACGGCAAGCCCGGCGCCGTGCTGTACGACGTCAAGTACGTGCTGCCGCTCGACGCGGTGGACGGGAGGCTCTGAACATGCGCGTCCTGGTCACCGGCACCGCCGGCTTCATCGGTTCGCACGTCGCCCAGCGCCTGCTCGAGCGCGGCGACGAGGTGATCGGCTTCGACAACCTCAACGACTACTACGACGTCTCGCTCAAGCGCGCGCGGCTGGCGCGGCTGCTGGACCGGCCGGGCTACACCCACGTGCAGGCCGACCTGGCCGACCGTGCGGCGGTGGAGGCGGTGTTCGCCACCCACGCACCGCAGGGCGTGGTCCACCTGGCGGCGCAGGCGGGCGTGCGCTACGCGGCGCAGAACCCGCACGTCTACGTCAGCAGCAACGTCACCGGCTTCCTGCACATCCTCGAGGGTTGCCGGCACCACGACGTCGGCCACCTCGTGTTCGCCTCGACCAGTTCGGTGTACGGCGCCAACACCAACATGCCGTTCTCCGAGCATGGGTCCACCGAACATCCGCTGACCCTCTACGCGGCGAGCAAGAAGGCCAACGAGATGATGGCCCACAGCTACGCGCACCTGTACGGCATTCCCTGCACGGGCCTGCGCTTCTTCACCGTGTACGGGCCCTGGGGCCGGCCGGACATGGCGCTGTTCCTGTTCACCAAGGCGATCCTGGCCGGCGAGCCGATCAAGGTGTTCAACCACGGGCGACACAAGCGCAGCTTCACCTACGTGGACGACATCGTCGAAGGCGTGCTGCGCACGCTCGACCGCCCCGCGACCGCCAATCCCGCCTGGAACGGCGATTCCCCCGATCCGGCCACCAGCGCCGTGCCGTACCGGCTGTACAACATCGGCAACGAGCGTCCGGTCGAGTTGCTGCGCTACATCGAGGTGCTCGAGGAGTGCCTGGGTCGCAAGGCGCGCATGGAGATGCTGCCATTGCAGGCCGGCGACGTGCCGGACACCGAGGCGGACGTGTCGGAACTCATTGCCGCCGTGGACTACCGGCCTCGCGTCTCGGTCGAGGAGGGCGTGGCGCGGTTCGTCGACTGGTACCGCGACTACTACCGTGTCGAGGCCACTGCCGCCACTTGAAGCGCCGGTGAACGCAGCGGCCGTTGCGTCTGTCTTTTTGCCCGCTTTGACGCGACCATGCACGCTGGCAGGTTGCGGCCGCACGGATGCGGCGACGGGACGTGGACGATGTGTGGACTGACGGGCGGCTGGACGCTGCGTGACGCCGAGGATCTGCGGAGGTTGCTGCCGCGGATGACGGTGGCGCTGGCGCACCGCGGGCCCGACAGCGACGGGCATTGGTTCGACCAGGAGGCCGGCATCGGGCTCGGCCATCGCCGCCTGGCCATCGTCGACCTCAGCCCCCAGGGCCACCAGCCGATGCTGTCCGACAGCGGGCGCTACGTGCTGGTGTTCAACGGTGAGATCTACAACCACCTCGACCTGCGCCAGGAACTCGAGCGCGCGGGTGCGGCGCCGGCGTGGCGCGGCCATTCCGATACCGAGACCCTGCTGGCGGCGATCGAGCGCTGGGGCCTGCCGGCGACGCTCGAGCGCTGCATCGGCATGTTCGCGATCGCACTCTGGGACCGCCGCGACCGCGACCTGTGGCTGGCACGCGATCGCCTGGGCGAGAAACCCCTGTACTACGGGCTCAAGGATGGCCGGCTGCTGTTCGCCTCGGAGCTGAAGTCGCTGGCGCAGGTGCCCGGCTTCCTCGAGGGACCGAGCCGTGATGCGGTGGCGCTGTTCTTCCGTCGCGGCAGCGTGCCGGCGCCGCACTCGATCTACGCCGGCGTCTGCAAGCTGCGCCCCGGCCACTGGATGCGCATCCGCGCCAGCGACCTGCAAGCGGGGCAAATGCCCCCTTCGCAAGCCTACTGGCGGGCGGTGGATGCGATGGAGCGCGGGCGGGCCGCACGCTTCTCGGGCAGCGCAGAGGAAGCCGTGGATGCGCTCGAAGCCTTGCTCGGCGATGCGGTCGGCCGGCAGATGGTGGCGGACGTCCCGCTGGGCGCCTTCCTGTCCGGCGGCGTGGATTCGTCCACCGTCGTCGCGCTGATGCAGCGGCAGAGTTCGCAGCCGGTGCGGACCTTCTGCATCGGTTTCCACGAGGAGCAGTACGACGAGGCGCGCTTCGCCCGCGCGGTGGCCGCGCACCTGCGCACCGACCACACCGAGCTGTACGTCAGTCCGGCGGAAGCGATGGCGGTGATCCCCGACCTGCCGCGCATCTACGACGAGCCCTTCGCCGACAGTTCGCAGATCCCGACCATCCTGGTCAGCCGGATGGCGCGCCAGCACGTCACCGTCAGCCTGTCGGGGGATGCCGGCGACGAACTCTTCCTCGGCTACCACCGCTATCGTTCCGCCGCGGCATTGCGGCGGATGGCCGCGCGGGTGCCGCCGGGCGGCCGGCGCGCACTCGCGCGCTTCCTGCGCTCGCTGCCCGCGCCGGTGTATTCGCTGGCCGACGCGACCGCGCGGGCGCTGCGGCGCGGCCCGGACCTGCGCAAGGAGCGGATGCTGCGGCTGGCGTCGGCGCTGGAATCGGACCAGCCCGATGGCACCTACGGCCGCATGGTCACGCATTGGGAAGTAGGCGAGCTGCTGGTGCCCGGGGCGCAGCGCCTGCACAGCGTCTACGACGACGTGGACTGGAACCAGGCCGAGGCGGAGTTCCCGGAACTGCTCGGCCGCCTGGACCTGGACGGCTACCTGACCGACGACATCCTGGTGAAGGTCGATCGCGCGGCCATGTCCGTCGGCCTGGAGACGCGCATCCCGATGCTCGACCACCGGGTCGTCGAGTTCGCCCAGTCGCTGCCGCCCGAATACAAATGGCGGGACGGCGAGGGCAAGTGGCCTTTGCGCGCGCTGTTGCGGCGCCACGTGCCGGCGGCGCTGGTGGATCGCCCCAAGCGCGGCTTCGGCGTCCCCACGGCGCAGTGGCTGCGGGGTCCACTGCGCGAATGGGCGGAAGACCTGCTTTCGGTCGAGTCCCTGGGCAGCGAAGGGCTGCTGGATCCGGAACCGATCCGGCGTTGCTGGCAGGAACACCTCTCGGGGCGCCGCGACGCCCACATCGAGCTCTGGGACGTGCTGATGCTCCAGGGCTGGCTACGCGAGCGCGCGGCCACGCGCGGCCGGGCCGACGAAGGATCGTCGCCGGCACTGTCCAACTCGGTGGGCTGGCGCTGAGGCGACGGCCGGCGGAACAGCCCGCTAGAATGCCCGGGCGTCGTTCGGGCGCATCCCGGGTCCACGTCCTTGCCCCTGTCCCATCTCGACCGACTGGAAGCGGAGAGCCTGCACATCCTGCGCGAGGTTGCGGCCGAATTCCGCAATCCGGTGATGCTGTACTCGATCGGCAAGGACAGCACGGTCCTCCTGCACCTGCTGAAGAAGGCCTTCCATCCGGCGCGGCCGCCGATTCCCTTGCTGCACGTGGACACCACCTGGAAGTTCCAGGAAATGATCGCGTTCCGGGACGCCGCGGTGCGCGAGGGCGGCTTCGAGCTGCGCGTGCATGTCAATCCCGAGGGACTGCGGCAGGGCATCTCGCCCGTGACCCACGGCGCGACGGTGCACACCGACGTGATGAAGACCCAGGCCCTGCGGCAGGCGCTCGACGCCGGCGGCTACGACGCCGCCATCGGCGGGGCCCGCCGTGACGAGGAAAAGTCGCGCGCCAAGGAACGGGTGTTCTCCTTCCGCAGCGGCGCCCATCGCTGGGATCCCAAGCAGCAGCGGCCCGAGCCCTGGAACCTCTACAACACGCGCATCCAGGCGGGCGAGAGCGTGCGGGTGTTCCCGCTGTCGAACTGGACCGAACTCGACGTGTGGCTGTACATCTACCGCGAGAAGATCCCGGTGGTGCCGCTGTACTTCGCCGCCGAGCGCCCGGTGGTGGAGCGCGACGGCGCGTGGATATTGGTGGATGACGAGCGCCTGCCGCTGCGCGAGGGCGAACAGCCCGTGCTGCGCCGGGTGCGCTTCCGCACGCTCGGCTGCTATCCGCTGACCGGCGGCTTCGAATCCGACGCGGATACGCTGGAGAAGATCATCGCCGAAATGCTGGTCGCGCGGACCTCCGAGCGGCAGGGCCGGATGATCGACCACGACCCGACCGCGTCGATGGAGCGCAAGAAGCGCGAGGGCTATTTCTGATGGACGCCCGTCCGCCCGCCGACGTTGCCGCCGAACTCGCCCGCCACGAAGCCCGCCCGCGCCTTCGCTTCATCACCTGCGGCAGCGTGGACGACGGCAAGAGCACGCTGATCGGGCGCCTGCTCCACGAGAGCAAGTCCTTGTTCGAGGACCAGGTCCTCGCGCTGCAGCGCGACAGCCGGCGCCATGGCACGCAGGGCGAGGCGCCGGACTATGCGTTGCTGCTCGACGGGCTCGAGGCCGAACGCGAGCAGGGCATCACCATCGACGTGGCCTACCGCTATTTCGCCACCGACAAGCGCAGCTTCATCGTCGCCGACTGCCCGGGCCACGAGCAGTACACCCGCAACATGGCCACCGGCGCTTCCACCGCCGACCTCGCGGTGGTGCTGGTGGACGCGCGCAAGGGCGTGCTGCAGCAGACCCGCCGGCACAGCTACATCTGTTCGCTGTTCGGCATCCGCGAGGTGGTGCTTGCGGTGAACAAGATGGACCTGGTCGGCTATTCGCAGCAGGTCTTCGACGCGATCGTCGCCGACTACCTGGCGCTGTGCGAGCGCCTGGGCATCGTCTCGGTGCGGGCGATCCCGCTGTCGGGCCTGGTCGGCGACAACGTGATGACCGCTTCCGCGGCGATGCCCTGGTACCGCGGCCCGGCCTTGCTCGAGCACCTGGAAACGGTGGCCTTGGAGACGGATGCGGCGACCGGCGCGTTCCGCATGCCGGTGCAGTGGGTATGCCGTCCTTCGCAGGATTTCCGCGGTTTCTCCGGGATGGTCGCCGGCGGTCGCGCGCGCGTTGGCGATGAACTGGTGTGCGCCGCCTCCGGGCGGCGATCGGCCATACGCTCGCTGCAGGTCGGTGATCGCGTGGTGGACGCGGTCGAGCAGGGCCAGTCGGTGATGCTGACGCTGGCCGACGAGATCGACGTGAGCCGCGGCGACGTCCTCGCCGCCGCGGCGGCGCCCCCCGCCGTTTCCGACCAGTTCGCCGCCCATGTGTTGTGGATGGGCGAGGACGCACTCCTGCCGGGTCGCCACTACCTGCTCAAGTCGGGCGCCCGCACGGTCACCGCCCAGGTCACGGAAATAAAGTACAAGGCCGACGTCAACACCCAGGAACACATCGCGGCCAAGCGCCTGGAGCTCAACGAGGTGGCGGCCTGCAACCTGAGCCTGGACCAGGCGATCGCCTTCGAACCGTACGCGGACAACCGCGCGCTCGGCAGCTTCATCCTCGTCGATCGGCAGACACTGGCGACGGTGGCCTGCGGCACCCTCGACTTCGCCCTGCGCCGCGCCGCCAACGTGCACTGGCAGGCGCTGGACGTGGACCGCGCCGCGCGCGCGGCGATCAAGGGACAGGCGCCGCGCTGCCTGTGGTTCACCGGCCTGTCGGGATCCGGCAAATCCACCATCGCCAACCTGGTCGAGAAGCGCCTGCTCGCCAGCGGCCACCACACCTACCTGCTCGACGGCGACAACATCCGCCACGGCCTGAGCCGTGACCTGGGTTTCAGCGACGAGGACCGCGTCGAGAACATCCGCCGCGTCGCCGAGGTGGCGCGGTTGATGGTGGACGCGGGGCTTATCGTCATCGTCAGCTTCATCTCGCCCTTCCGCAACGAGCGGCGGGCGGCACGCAGCCTGTTCGCGCCGGGGGACTTCCTCGAGGTGTTCGTGGATGCGCCGCTGGCGGTGTGCGAAGCGCGCGACGCCAAGGGCCTCTATGCCAAGGCGCGCGCGGGCGAGATCCCGAACTTCACCGGCATAGACTCGCCCTACGAGCCGCCGGAGCACGCCGAACTCGTGCTCGACTCCGCCGACACGCCGGCCGACGTGCTGGCGCAGCGGGTGGTGAAGGCCGTGCTGGCGAGCTGAGCGCGCCGCTCAGCAGCAGCCGTGATCCTCGCCGTAGCCGGCGCCGCCGGCCTGCGCCGCGACGCCACGGGTCAGGCCCTTTTCCGCGGCCAGGTAGTGCTCGGCAATCACCCGCGACACCACCGCCGTCACCCGCTTTCCGGTCGGGATGTGCAGGAATTCGTTCGGGCCGTGTGCGTTCGAGTGCGGGCCGAGCACGCCGGTGATCATGAACTGCGCGCCGGGGAATTTCTCGCCGAGCATGCCCATGAAGGGAATCGTGCCGCCTTCGCCCATGTACATGGCCGGCGCGCCGAAGAACTCGAGGCTGGCCTGGTCGATGGCGTGCTCGAGCCAGGGCGCCAGCGTGGGCGCGTTCCAGCCGGTGGACGCCTTCTCGACCTCCAGTTGCACCTTCGCGCCGTAGGGCGGATCGCGGGTGAGTTCGCGTCGCAGCAACTCCGTGGCCTTGCGCGGGTCCAGGGTCGGCGGCAGCCGAAGGCTCAGCTTCACGGCGGTAAAGGGGCGCAGCACGTTGCCCGCGCTCGACAGCGCCGGAATGCCGTCCGCGCCGGTGATCGACAGCGCCGGCCGCCAGGTGCGGTTGAGGATGAGTTCGGTCAGGTCCCCGGCCATCGGCGACATGCCGGGCAGGAACGGGAATTTGTCGTGCACCTCATCGCCGAGCACCTCGGCGGCACGGGCGGCCTGCTGCAGGCGCTGCTCGGGGATGTCCACCGACAGCCCGTCGATCAGGATGCGGCCGCTGCCCTCGTCCTCCAGCCGCGACAGGAGTTGGCGCAAGACGCGAAAGCTCGAGGGCACGATGCCCGAGGCGTCGCCCGAGTGCACGCCCTCGGTCAGCACGTCCACGCGCAGGTTGCCGCCGGCCAGGCCGCGCAGCGAGGTGGTGCACCAGAGCTGGTCGTAGTT
>CAMPGW010000086.1 GCA_946885735.1 uncultured Gammaproteobacteria bacterium | reverse complement strand
GCCGTCAACAGCGTGCCGGTGCTCACCGTCGAGGAGGAGCAGGCGCTCGCCCGCGCCTACCGCGACGAGGAAGACCTGGACGCCGCCAAGTCGCTGGTGCTCTCGCACCTGCGCTTCGTCGTGCACGTCGCCCGCGGCTACCAGGGCTACGGCCTGGGCATGGGCGACCTGATCCAGGAAGGCAACATCGGCCTGATGAAGGCGGTCAAGCGCTTCGACCCCGACCAGGGCGTGCGCCTGGTCAGCTTCGCCGTGCACTGGGTGCGGGCGGAGATGCACGAGTTCATCCTGCGCAACTGGCGCATCGTCAAGGTCGCCACCACCAAGGCGCAGCGCAAGCTGTTCTTCAACCTGCGCAAGTCGAAGAAGCGCCTGGGCTGGATGAACGACGCCGAGGTCACCGCCGTCGCCGCCGACCTGAAGGTGTCCAAGCGCGAGGTGCTGGAGATGGAGTCGCGCCTGTCGGGCCGTGACATCGGCTTCGACGCGCCCAGCGACGAGGACGACGACCACGCGCCGCCGTCACCGGCCGCCTACCTAGTCGCGCCCAATGCCGACCCGGCGGCGATGTACGAGCGCGAGAACCACGAGGACAGCCAGCTCGAGATCCTGCGCGACGGCCTGTCGGAACTCGATGCGCGCTCGCGCGACATCCTCAAGCGGCGGTTCCTGGGCGAGCCGAAGGCGACCCTGCAGGAGCTGGCCGACGAGTACGGCGTGTCCGCCGAGCGCATCCGCCAACTCGAGGCGAACGCGCTCAAGAAGATGCGGGCCTTGTTTGCGGCCTGAGGTTTCGGACCTCCGCGGCCTCCGGCCGCGCGCTAGACTTCCGGGGTGGACGCCACCCCGCCGATCGATGCGGTGATCACCTGGGTGGACGGGAGCGATCCCGCCCACCGCGAGCGCTTGCGCGACTTCCTGCGCGAGAGCGGGCACGCCGAAACCGGTGGCGCGGCGCCGACCCGCTTCGGCGATTGCAACGAGATCGAGTACTGCGTGGCTTCTCTGCTGCGGCAGGCGCCGTGGCTGCGCACGATCCACGTCGTGTCCGACCGCCAGCGCCCCGCTTTCCTCGATCGCCTGCGCGGCACGCCGCTGGAGGCGCGCGTGCGAGTCGTGGATCACGCGGAATTCTTCGGCGGCTACGAGCGCTTCCTGCCGACCTTCAGCAATCGCTCGATCGAATGCCTGATGTGGCGGATTCCCGGATTGGCCGAGCGCTTCCTCTATTTCAACGACGACTTCGCGCTGCTGCGGCCGGTCGCGCCCACGGATTTCTTCGATGCCGAAGGCGGCCTGGTCTTGCGTGGGCAGTGGCGCGCCGATGGCCGCGTCTACCGGCGCGCGCGCGCGGCGTGGACGGCGCTGGCACACAAGCTGGGCCGGGACGCGCGGCCGGGCAACCATGCCGCGCAGGCGCTGTCGGCGCGACTGGCGGGCGTGTGCGGGCACTACCTGCAGGCGCCGCACCTGCCGCATCCGATGCGGGTGTCGGTGCTGCGTGCGTTCTTCGACGCGCACCCGGGCCTGCTGGAGCGCAACCTCGCCCACCGCCTGCGGCATGTCGATCAGTTCGTCACCACCGCGCTGGCGGCGCACCTCGAGCTCGCGGCGGGCACGGCGCGGGTGGACAACCGCCTGCGCACGCTGCGCCTGAAATGCGACAGCGACAGCCTGGCGACGATCGAGCGCCGCATCGCCACCGCCGACGCCGACCCCGAGACCGCCTTCGCCTGCGTGCAGAGCCTGGACCTGGCGCCGTTTGCGGTGCGCGCACGCGTCGACGAGTGGCTGCAAACACGCATCGGCGGGGTGGGAGCACGGCGTCCGGCCTGATCCGCTTGCCACGCCGGGTGGCCGGACGCACACTGCGGCGGGCGCCATCGGGGGGATGGGGATGCGCAATCGGATCGCCAGCTGGATTCTTGCCGCGAGCGTGGCCTGGGTCGTCAGCCCATCGCTGGCGGCTGCGCCGGTGTCGGCGGATGCAAGGGCACAAGCCGATGCGCTGCGCGCGGCCTCACAGGCATGGATGCGCGCGATCGAGGCGAAGGACCGCGCGACGCTTGAGAGTTTCCTGGCGCCGGAGTTCGAACTGGTCGCACCGGGCGAGGCGCCGACGACCCCGCGCGAGGAGTGGCTGCACAATGCGGTCGCCCGCGACTGGAGCGGATTCCGCTACGAGGCGCTCATGCCCCGGGTCCATGGCGACCATGCGACGGTGCATTCGCGCCTGTACTTCCACCTTGCACCGGTTCCGCTTGAACTCGATGCCGGCATCGTCGATACCTGGGTGCGTCGCGACGGCCGCTGGCACGTGACGGGGCGCTACCTGGGCGACTCGAAGGCGGCCTATCGCTTCGGCGTCGTTGCCGGCTTCGCGCTGGGGCTCGCGGCCTGGGCCCTGTGGGCGCTGGCGGCCCGCCTGCGCCGCCGTTGGGCGCGCGCGCGCGTCTGATCACGCGAGGCGATCGCGACAAACGCCGCAAGGACATCGTGGACACAACCATGAGCGATACGTCGACACGATCCAGCGTCCGGCCCTGGGGCCTCGCCATCGGCCTGGGCATCGCGCTGTGGCTGCTCGCCTCGGCCGTGACCGGCCGCCGCGAGCCTTGGGACTCGTCGATGTATTGGCAACTCGTGTATCCGCTCTCACTGCTCGGCGCGATGGCGCTTGCATGGGCGTATCCGGCGCGCGCCTGGCGCTGGCCCTTCGCCGTATTCCTCGGCCAGTTCCTTGGCGTCTGGCTGCGCAACGGCGAGGTCGGCAACCTGTGGCCGCTGGCGCTGGTCTGGTTCGCGATGCTGGCCGCGCCGGGCGTGCCGCTGGCGCTGCTGGCGGCGCGCTGGTCACGCCGGCGCGCAGCGCCCTCGGGCTGAGCCGCCTCAGTACAGGTCGACCGGATCCACGTCCAGCGACCAGCGCACCTTGCGCGCGGATTTCAGGCCGTACAGTTGCGCAATCCATTGTGACAGCGCCGCCTGCAGGGCTGGCCGTTGCTCGCCGGTCAACAGCACCTGCCCGCGCGAACGTCCCGCGCGCCGCGCCATCGGCGCGGGCATCGGTGAGGTCGCGTGCACGCCGGCCTGTTCCGGGAATACGCCGCGCGCCTCGGCCAGGAACGCCTGCACGTCGCCTTCGCGGATCGCTTCCGCGCGCAGCATCGCCAGGAAGGTGAAAGGCGGGAATCGCGCGGCCTCGCGTTCGGCCAGCGCGAGCGCGGCGACGGCGGGGTAGCCGCCGGCGAGCAGCGTGCCGAGCAGCGGGTGGTCGGGATGATGGGTCTGCAGCAGCACCTCGCCGGGCCACTGCGCGCGGCCGGCTCGCCCGGCCACCTGCACCAGCAACTGCGCCAGTCGCTCGCCGGCGCGAAAATCCGCCGAGTGCAAGCCTTCGTCGACGCCCACCACCACGACCAGCGTGAGCCTGGGCAAATCGTGGCCCTTGGCGAGCATCTGGGTGCCGACCAGGATGCCGGGCGCGTCGCCGAGGCGCGCGAGCTGTGCTTCCAGCGCACCGCGCCTGCGCGTACTGCCGCGATCGATGCGCAGCAGGGTCGCATCCGGGAAAGCGCCGGCCAGCGCTTCCTCCAGGCGCTCGGTGCCCACGCCCTGCGGTTCCAGGCCCAGCCCGCCGCAGTCGGGGCAGGCCAGCGGCCGACGCCCGCGCGCGCCACAGTGGTGGCAGATCAGCGTGCGGCCGGCGCCATGCACGGTCATCGCCGCATCGCAGCGCGAACAGGCCGCGCTCCAGCCGCAGTCGTGGCACAGCAGCACCGGGGCATAGCCGCGGCGATTCTTGAACACCAGCGCCTGCTCGCCGCGCGCCAGGCAGGCCGCGATCGCCTCCAGCGCGTCGCCGGACAAGCCGTGCTCGAGCTTGCGCTTGCGCAGGTCCACCACGCGCACGCGCGCGGGCCTCGCGCCACCGGCGCGCTGCGGCAGGCGTGCCAGCGCGTAGCGTCCGCCCAGGGCGTTGTGCAGCGACTCCAGCGACGGCGTCGCGCTGCCCAGCAGCACCGGCACGCCGAGCGCGCGCGCGCGCACCAGGGCCAGGTCGCGGGCGTGGTAGCGGATGCCGTCCTGCTGCTTGTAGGAGGCGTCGTGCTCCTCGTCCACCACGATCAGGCCGGCGCGCGGCAGCGGGGTGAAGATCGCCGAGCGCGTGCCGACCAGCACCTGCGCCTCGCCGCGCGCCATCGCCAGCCAGGCGCGGGCGCGCTCGCCGTCGGCCAGGCCCGAGTGCAGCGCCAGCACCGGCACGCCGAGGCGGGCGCGGAAGCGCTGCAGGATCTGCGGGGTGAGCCCGATCTCCGGCACCAGCACCAGCGCCTGCCGCCCCGCCGCCAGGCAGTCGAGGATGGCGCGCAGGTAGACCTCGGTCTTGCCGCTGCCGGTGACGCCCTCCAGCAGCATCGTCCGGAAGCCCTCGCCGGCGCGCAGGGCTGCCAGGGCCTGGGCCTGCGCCGGGGTGGGTTCGGGCGGCGGCGGCCCGAGCGCCAGCAGGCCCTCGGCCGGCAGTACCCGGCGTTCGGCCTTGCCCTGGCGCTGCAGGGCGCGGGCGGCCGTGCGCCAGCCCTCGAAGTCCTCCAGCAGGTCCTCGGCCACCGCGCCCCGGGCCAGTCGTTCCAGCAGCCGCCGGGGGCGGCTCTGGCTGCGCCCGGGTGTTGCCAGGGCCGCGCGCCCCAGCGCGGTCAGTTCCCACCCGTGGACGGCGGTTTCCGGCAGCGGCTGGCCATCGCGCAGGGCGACCGGCAGGGCGGTGGCCAGGGCTTCGCCGGGCGGGGCATGGTAGTAGCGGATGCAGAAGCGCAGCACGCCCAGCAGTTCCTCCGGGAGCAAGGCCTGCGGGTCCAGTCGCTCGGAGATTTCCTTCAGGGTGTCCGGGGCGGCCTGGGCCGGGCCGGTCTCGAGCACGATGCCCACCCGACTGCCCCGGCCGAAGGGCACCCGAACGCGGCAGCCGATCCAAGCCGGGTCGGCCGGCGCCCCGGCCGGCGGCCGGTAGTCGAACAGTCCCGGCAGGGGCACCGGCAGGGCGACGCGCAGGACCGGTTCGGCGGCGATTGGCATGGTCAAAGTCTAGCTGAACCCGCTCCCGCGGCCCCTGTGGATTCACTTGCGGCACAGTGCTGAATTTGGTGTCAGAAAGTGCCTCTAAACGATTGAGTCAAAAAGAGAAAACCCCTTATCCACACGATCTGTGGATAAGTCTGTGGACCGGCGCTCGCGCAAGGGTGCGCGCGCCCCATGGAAAGGGCGCTTTCCTCGCCTTGGCGATTTTTTAACCAGCCTGTCATATTCCTTGCGGATCAATCACTTGTGCATGTTCATGTCGTTAAAATGGCTTGTTGGCGTGGATTCAGCTGGATTTTTGCCGCGCAAACCGGTGCTGTGCACAACGTTCCACGCGCAAACCCGCGTCACGCTTGGCGGAGCGCGGAATCGCCGCCTGTCAAGTCGTGCTCCACGCGTCTGCCTGTCTAGAATGGGCCCGTGAACCCTGACCTTTCCGATCCCGCCGACCCCGCCCGGCACGCCGCCCTCACCGCCTTCCTGCGCGGGATCGAAGTGCGGGCCTGGGTGTTCGCCCTGCGCCAGGCGGGCGACGAAGCCCGCGCCGAAGCCGGGCTGGCGCGTGCTTTCCACGACTTCCTCGCCGAGGCCCGGGCCACCCCGCTCGGCGGTTGGCCCATGCGCTTCTGGAGCTGCCTGTTGCGCCAGCCTGGCCTGGCGAGCGGGGTGGCCGCGGACGGTGGCGGACTGGCGGCCTTGCCGGCCGGCCCGCGGGCTGCGCTCCTGCTACGGCTGGTCGCCGGGCTGGATGTCGCCCACGCCGCGCAGGCGCTGGGCGTTTCCCAGGACGCCTACGAGAAGGCCCTGCACCGGGCGCTGGGCGCCCCCGGCCTGGATCCGCCGGGGGTGGAGGCCTTGCGCGCACAGTTGCAGGCGCAGATCCACGACGCGCCGGCTGCGCAGCGGCAGTTGCTGGCGGCCTGGCGGGACGAGGCGGTGCTGTCGCTGGCGGATCTGCCTGCGCCGCGGGCAGGCGACTCGCCTGGCCGCGGGCGCCGATGGCTCGTCGCGGCGCTGGCGCTCACGGTCGCGGCAGCTGGCGCCTGGGGCGCGTGGCGGAGCGGACTGCTCCGAACCGGCCCGCCACCGGCGGTCGTGGATCGGGTGGCGCCGCCCCCGGCGATGACCGATGCGATCGCCGTCACCCACCCGGATTACCTGCTGGTGGCGCGGCCCGCGGACGAGGCCCTGGCTCGCGAGCTGCCCTTCCTGAGCTGGATGGCGGCCGCCACCCTGCCGGCGCCGACCGAGCCGGCCCCGCCGTCGCCAGCGGAGCCCCCGGCCGCCTTCGAGCAGCTGGCGGTGGGCGAGCAGGCCTTGCTGACGTCCGCCCGCGAAGTCTGGGCCGAACTCGATTTGTCGACCCGCCGCGGCCTGCTGCAGCAGGCCCGCGACTGGATCGCGCGCACGGCCCCCGAGCGCGAGCGGCTTCGCGCCGACCTGCTGACCTGGGACAGGCTCCCCGCGCCCGAGCATGCCCGCCGCCGCACGCCGATGGCGGCCTGGGATCGCCTCGACGCCACCGACCAGGCCTGGGTGCGGCAGGCCGCGGCTCGGGTCGCCAGCTTGCCCGCCGGCGAACAACAGGCCCTGCGTGCGCAGTTCGCCGAGTCGCCGCCGGACACCCAGTCGCTGTGGTGGTTGGGGCCTGGCATGGGGCAGGAACTGGCGCCGTTCTCGTCGCTGTTCGCCTACCTGCCCGAAGCCGATCGTCCGGCCCTCCTGCAGGTCCTGCGCGAACTCGACCCCGACGCGCGCGCCGACCTGAGCCTGTTGGCGCCGCGCCTGAACGAGGCGCAGCGGCAGGCCCTGCGGCGCGAGCTGATCGCCGCGGCGCCCGCCGAGCGCGCGGCACTCATCCGCGCGCGCCTCTAGCCTCTCGCAGACCCTAGTCCGGCAGTTCGCGCAACACGCGACGTTCGGCACGGAAGCGACCGCCGAAGCGCGCCAGTCCATCGGCGCGCAGCCGCGGCGCATGCTCCTGCAGGTAGCGCGCCAGTGCGTCCGCGTCACGCAGGCGATAGTGCGTGCACAGCACGAACTCGCCCTCGGCCGCCGGCGGATCCTCGCGCTCGAACACGCGTGCGTCGACGAAACCGGGCAGCATCAGGATCTCCGCCACGTGGCCGCGCAGCCAGGCGCGGAACGCGTCCTCCACCGCGCGCTGCACGAACAGGTTGACCTCGTAGACGATCACCGCAGCGTCAGCAGGCCGATCAGCATCGCCGCGGCGAGTGCGAGCCCGAGCAGGATCGAGTACAGGAAGCCGAGCGCGCCGAACTTCACCAGCGTCATCGGCCAACCCTGGCCGTAGACGCGTTTCTGCATCAGCAACAGGTAGACCGGGATCCAGGCCGAGGTCAGGCCGATGCACCAGCCGAACAGGTTCTGCAGGAAACCGGAGGACGCGCCGAGCCACTCCTGCAGCCACGAGAACAGCATCACCAGCGTCAGCGCCAGGGCGATGAAGCTGTGGCTGTGCAGGGCCACGATCAGGTGCTCCATGTACAGGCGGCGCTTGAACACGTAGGCGGCCTTGAGCATCAGCGCGAAGATCGGCATCAGCACGATCAGCGTCTGCGGCAACACGTTGAACAGCGCTTCGACCAGGGTGCGCTCGCCGCGACCGCCATCGAGTTCCTCGCGCGCATGCGCCAGCCTGCGGTTGAGCGAGGCATTGACGCCGGCAGGCAGCCAGCCGATGGCGATCGGGTTGCTGACCGGATCCCAGGGCTTGCCGTTCACCGGGAAATTGACCGAGCCGCGCTTGCTGGCATTCGCCGGCTCCGGGGGTGCGGGTGCGCCCTTGGCGCGCGCGGCATCGGCGGCGCGGATCCAGGCGATGCGCGCGGCGGCCGATTCGGCGATCGTTTCCTTCGCCTTCTCCATGGCGGTCACGCCCGCCGCGGCGCCCGCCACTCCGCGCAAGTTGGCGATGCTCTGGTCGAGTTCGCGAAACGCCTCGGCGCGCGCGGCCTCCACCGCCGCCACCGTCGTCGCTTCCTCGATCGAGGACGAGCGAGCCGTCACCATCTCGCCCTGCGGGCCGACCGTGACCGTGCCGTCGCCGACCTCGATGCGCGCGTGGATGGCGAAGAAGGCGAGCAGGCTCAGGAACAGGAACAGGCGCATCGGCGTCACGTAGCGCACCCGCCGGCCGGCGAAATATTCCAGCGTCAGCCAGCCGGGCCTGGCGAGCAGCGGGCCGAGCGTGCGCAACACCCGCGAGTCGATGTTGAACACCGTGTCGAAGAAGTCGCCGAGGATGCTGGAGAAATGCCGCACCAGGCCCTTGGTGGGTTGCCCGCACGAGAAACAATGCTCGCCCATCAGCGGCGCGCCGCAGTTCTCGCAACGCCGCGCCGGCCCGGCCGAAGGCGCGGCGGGCGCTGCCGTCGGCGGCGTGGAGGAGGGGGCGGACTCGGACTCGGCGACGGCCATGCGGGCGGTTCTCGGAGGGCGCCGTGGCCGGCGCCGTCGGGTTTGGCGGCTACTATAAGCGACCGCATCCGCCGCCGCCCCCACCCATGAGTCACCGCGAACACCGCCTCGTCCGGCTCGGGCGGGAAATGCGGGTAAGCCTCGTGCTTGCCCTCCCGCTCGTGCTCGGCCAGCTGGCGGCGATGTTGATGAGCGTGGTGGATTCGCTGCTTGCCGGTCGCTACGGCGTGCACACGCTCGCCGCGGTCACCGTCGGCAGCTCGATCTGGAACGTCGCGCTGTTCGTCTGCGTCGGCGTGATGCTGGCCGTGCCGCCCTCGGTCGCCCAGCTCAACGGCGCCGGCCGCCGTGGCGAGATCGGTCCGCTGTGGCGCCAGGCGCTGTGGATCGCATTGCCGCTCGGCCTGTTGCTGGCGGTCGCGGTGTGGTTCTCGCCGGTGCTGCTGGACACCATCGGCATCGTCGAGGAAGTGCGGCCGCAGGCGACGCAGTTCCTGCGCGCGATCGCCGCGGGCGCGCCGGCGTTGATGGTCTACATCGCCCTGCGTTACCTCAGCGAGGGCCTGGCGTGGACGCCGCCGACGATGGTGTTCGGGCTCGCCGGCCTGGTCGTGCTCGCGCCGCTGGGCTACGCGCTGATGTACGGCGCGGGCCCGTTGCCGGAACTCGGCGCGCGTGGCCTGGGCCTGGCGACCGCGATCGTGCTGTGGTTGCAGGCCGCCGCGTTCGCGCTGTACCTGTGGCGATCGCCGCGCTTCGCCGACCTCGGCCTGTTCGCGCGCTGGGAGCGGCCCGATTTCCACCAGATCCGCGCCTTGCTGGCGCTGGGCCTGCCGATGGGCGTGTCCATCTTCATGGAAGGCAGCCTGTTCGTCGCCACGGCCTTGCTGATCGGCCGGATCGGCGCGGTGGACGTGGCCGCGCACCAGATCGCGCTGAACGTGGCGAGCGTGTGCTTCATGCTGCCGCTGGGCATCGCCATGGCGACCACCGTGCGCGTCGGCCATGCCGCCGGCGCGGGAGACCGGCCGGCGATGCGTCGCGCGGCCGGCGCCGGCTTCGCGCTCGGCGGCCTGACCCAGGCGCTGGCCGGGGCGATACTGGTGTTCGGCGGCGCCACCATCGCCGGCTGGTACACCGACGACGCCGCGGTCGCCGGGCTGGCGGTGCTGCTGATGCTCTACGCAGCCGTGTTCCAGTTGCCCGATGGCATCCAGGTGCTGTCGGCCGGTGCGCTGCGCGGCCTGAAGGACACGCGGGTGCCGATGCTGATCACGGTGTTCGCCTACTGGGGCGTGGGCCTGCCGCTGGGCGCGTGGTTCGGGTTGCACCTGGGCCGGGGCGCGCCAGGGCTGTGGATCGGGCTGATCCTGGGCCTGTCGGTGGCGGCGGTGTTGCTGGCCTTGCGGCTGTGGCGGCAGTTGCATCCCCTGCCACGCGCCGGGGTGACCTAAGGCGCATGCGGCCTTCTCGCGGCCCCGGGTATCCTTGGGCCATGGATTCCCGGAGCACGGCATGAGCGAAACCCGCCCCAACCCTTTCTGGCGCTTCATCGTCGGCGTCGGCAAGGTGGTGAACTTCATCAACCACCTGGTCTTCAACGTCTTCATGCTGCTGTTCCTGCTGCTGCTGTTCGGCATCCTGGCGATCGGCATGGCGGCGCGCAGCGGCGCCGAGGGTGGCGGCCTGCGCCCGGTGCTCGACAAGACCGCGCTGGTGATCGACCTGGAAGGCACGCTCGTCGAGCAGTACACCAGCGAGCCGATCGCGCGCGCCATCGCCCAGGCCACCGGCGGCCGCGACGCCGGCCGCGAGATCCAGTTGCGCGACGTGGTGAAAGCGCTCGACACGGCGAAGGACGATCCAAAGATCGGTCGCGTGGTGTTGCTGACCGATGGCTTCCGCGTCGCCGGCTTCGCCGCCATGCGCGAGCTCGGCGCGGCCTTGCGCGACTTCCGCGCCGGCGGCAAGCAGGTCATCGCCTACGGTGCGGGCATGGAGCAGAAGGGTTACTACCTGGCCGCGCAGGCCGATGAGGTCTACCTCGACCCCGACGGCGCGATCCTGCTCGAGGGCCTGGGCCGTTACCGCCTCTACTACCGCCAGGCCCTGCAGGACAAGCTCGGCGTGGACGTGCACCTGTTCCGCGTCGGCGAGTACAAGTCGGCCGCCGAGCCCTACATCCTCGATGCCGCCTCCCCGGAATCGCGCGAAGCCGACCTGTTCTGGATGAACGACCTCTGGCAGCGCTACCTCACCGACGTGGCCGCCGCGCGCAAGCTGCCGGTCGCCGAACTCACCGCGATGGTGAACGACTTGCCCGCGCGACTGCAGGCGGTGCGCGGCGATCTCGCGAAGCTCGCGCTCGATGCCGGGCTGGTGGACGGGCTCAAGACCCAGCACGAGTTCGAGAAGCTGCTCGGCGAGAAGGGCGCCTGGGACGAGGAAGCCCACAGCTTCCGCCAGGTCGGGATGTACCCGTACCTGCTGCAGCGTCGCGGCGGCGGTGGGCTGCTCGACCGCAACGGCGAAGTCGCTGTCGTGGTGGCGCAGGGCGAGATCACCGATGGCGACCAGCCTCCCGGCACGGTCGGCGGCGAGTCGACCTCGGCGCTGATCCGCCAGGCCCGCGAGGACGACAAGGTCAAGGCGCTCGTGCTGCGCGTGGACTCGCCCGGCGGCGGCGTCTATCCCTCCGAGCAGATCCGGCGCGAGGTCGCGCTGACGCGCGCGGCCGGCAAGCCGGTGGTGGTGTCCATGGGCAATGTCGCCGCCTCCGGCGGCTACTGGATCGCAATGGATGCCGACCGCATCATCGCCGACCCGTCCACGGTCACCGGCTCGATCGGCATCTTCGGCCTGTGGATGAGCGCGCCGCGCGCGCTCGACAAGATCGGCGTGCACAGCGACGGCGTCGGCACGACGCCGCTGGCCGGCGCCTTCGACCTGACCCGGCCGCTGGACCCGAACGTGAGCAGCGTCATCCAGTCGGTGATCGAGCACGGCTACGCGCAGTTCATCGGCAAGGTCGCCAGCGCCCGCGACAGCGATCCGGCCAAGGTCGACGCCATCGCGCGCGGCCGCGTCTGGAGTGGCGCGCAGGCCAAGGAGCGCGGGTTGGTGGACGAACTCGGCGGATTGCGCGAGGCGCAGGCGGCGGCGGCGTCGCTGGCCAAGCTGGGCAAGGACTACGACGTGCAATACATCGAAAAGCCCTTGTCGGCGATCGAACAACTGTTCCTCGACATGAGCCGCAGCGCGCGCACCGCGGCTCTGGTGCGCACCCTAGGGCCGTCCTCGGCGCTGTTCGGCGAGGACGCCGTCGCGCGCGTGCAGGAGGAGCTGGGCTGGTTGCAGGCTCGCCAGGGCGCGACCCCGGTGCAGGCCATCGCCCACTGCCTCTGCGCGTTCTGAGCTGACGCCGGGCGGTCCGCGCCGCCCGCGCGCAGCGGCTAGCCGCCGGCGTCGTCGATCGCCTGCGCGCGCGCCTTGTCGGCCTCGATCACCGGGTCGTTGGCGTTCTTGGCGCGGTCGATCGGCTGCTGGATGTGATCCTTGAGCTCGTTGGCCTCGGCGGCCTTGCGCGAGGCTTCGCTCTGGCGCTCGATCGGGCCGGCGAGGTCGCAGCCCGCGGCCAGCACCGCCAGCGATGTCACCAGCATCCAGGTCTTGCGCATGGTCGATCCTCGTCGGCGGCGGGCTGGGGCTATCCTACGCCTGGACCGGCCGTGACGAGAGCGGCCCCGACGAGAACCCGCAAGGAGTCGCCCATGCAGGATCAACGCTGGCGCCTGGACGGCCAGGTCGCGCTGGTGACCGGCGCGAGCCTGGGCATCGGCCGCGCGATCGCCGATGAACTGCTCGGCCGCGGCGCCGACGTGCTGATGGTGGCGCGCGACGCCGGCGTGCTCGAGGCGACGGTCGCCGAGCTCGCCGAGGTCCACCCGGGACGCGAGGTGCGCAGCTTCGCCGCCGACGTCGCCGACGCCGAGCAGCGTCGCGAGATCTTCGACTGGGTCGAGGATCTGGGCGAGGGCCTGAACATCCTGGTCAACAACGCCGGCACCAACCTGCGCCGCGCCGCCATGGACTATGC
>CAMPGW010000085.1 GCA_946885735.1 uncultured Gammaproteobacteria bacterium | reverse complement strand
GAACTGCACGAACCCCCACGCGCGTTGACGACAGGAGCGGGAGATGACCGAGGAACCAGGTAGCGGCGAAGGCGCCACCTCCACGGACGGGTTCGTCACCGCGTCCAGCCAGTACGCCTGCCAGCGTGGCACGCTCGGCATGCTCGCCCTGACTTTCCCGAAAGGCGCCGTCATCCACGGCCCCTTGAGCGTGGACCTGACCTGCCCGTGCTGCGGCGAGCCGGTCGTCATACAGGGCCGGTCCCATCGCGTGGACGCCGCGGGGGTGCTCGTCAGCGAGTAGCCGCCCATCCTGCCCATGAGCCCGACCGGCGTGCGATAGTAGTGCGCCGGCAGCCCCCCGATGCCCGGCGTCCAGTCGATTGCACGAGGGGTGGCGAGATGCGTGGCGCACGCGGTTTTACACTGATCGAACTGATGATCGTGGTCGGGATCGTCGCCATCCTGGCCGCCATCGCCTTCAGCCAGTACCAGGACTACGTCATCCGCGCGCAGATCGCCGAGGGCATGGGCCTGGCGGACGGCGTGAAGAGCTCGGTCGCCGAATTCCACGCCAAGCAGGGTCACTTCCCCAGCGGCGCCTGCCTGGCGGGAAACGCCTCGATCGGACTGGCCAGCGCGGCTTCGATCAGCGGTTCCTACGTATCGCAGGTCCAGGTGGCGGGGGAGGGCTGCGCCGCGTCGCTGCGGCCCGGCAGCATCCTGGCGATATTCAGCAGCGACCCGCCGCAGAAGGCCAACGCCGGCATCGACGGCGCCGCGCTGCTGTTCGAACCCACCACGCACGCCGGGTCGATCTCGTGGGAGTGCAAGCGCTTCCTGATCGGCGGCGGCGTGGTGCTGAAGGAAAACTGGGTGCCGAGTAGCTGTCGCTGACAAAAACAAAAGCCGCAACGCGTGCGGCTTCCGGTGTCACTTGCGATGTGGTGGCCGAGGACGGAATTGAACCGCCGACACGGGGATTTTCAATCCCCTGCTCTACCAACTGAGCTACTCGGCCGATGAGGCTGGAATCGCCGCGGCCGGGCCGGTGCGAGGGCGGAATGATACCGGCGGGGCAGGGGGCAGGGCAAGCCGCGCCAGCTCAGGCCTCGGGCGGCACGTAACCGGCCGGGGCCTGCGCGCCACCGCCGAACAGGAAGCGTTCCATCTCCGCCTCCAGGATGGCGCGGTGCGCCGGATCCAGCGGCGACAGCCGGTTCTCGTTGATCACCATGGTCTGGTGCGCCAGCCATTCCTGCCAGGCCGGGCGGCCGATGTTCTCGAACACGCGCTTGCCCAGCGGGCCGGGCCAGGGCACGAAGGGCAGGCCTTCGGTCTCGACCTGGTGCTTCTGGCAGAAGACGGTGCGGCTCATGCGGGCTCCTTGGGTACTGCGGCAGTCAGCGATTCCAGCAGCCGGCGAACCGGCGCAGGCAGGCCGACCTCGACCAACGCGTCCAGCGGCTGCCAGCGCAGGTCCGGATTATCGCCGATGCGCGCGCGCTCCCGCACACCATCCCAGGCCAGCGGCGTGATCTGCAATCGGTAGTGGCTGAATGCATGGTCGATCGGCGCCAACGGCCGGTTGCCCTCGAAATCGGTGTCCACGTGCAGGCGCAGGAAATCGCGCGCGGCGTCGTGGTCGCTGGCCTCCGGCAGCGACCACAGTCCCGACCACACGCCGCTTGGCGGCCGCCGTGCCAGCAACACGCGGCCTTCGGCGTCGCGCAGCAGCAGCATCAGGGTGCGGCGCTCGGGCATCGGCTTGCCCGGCTTGGGCTGCGGCAACTCCAGCGTGCGGCCATCGCGCAGCGCCACGCAGGAAGACTGCAGCGGGCACAGCACGCAGGCCGGATCGCTGCGCGTGCACAGGGTGGCGCCGAAATCCATGATCGCCTGCGTGTAGTCGGCCAGCCGGTCCTCGGGCAGATGCGATCGTGACAGTTCCCACAGCTGCTTCTCCGCCGGGCCGCTGCCGGGCCAGCCTTCCACGCCATGGAAGCGGCTGAGCGTGCGCTTGACGTTGCCATCGAGGATGGCGAAGCGCAGGCCGTGCGCCTGCGCCAGGATCGCCCCGGCGGTGCTGCGGCCGATGCCCGGCAAGTCCGCCAGCGCCTCGTAGTCGCGCGGCAAATCGCCATCGTGCCGCTCGACGCAGAGCTGCGCGGCGCGATGCAGGTTGCGCGCACGCGCGTAGTAGCCGAGCCCCGACCATAGCGCGAGCACCTGGTCGGTGTCGGCGGCGGCGAGCGACGGCAGGTCCGGCAACTCGCCCATGAATCGCTCGAAGTAGGGGATGACGGTCTGCACCTGCGTCTGCTGCAGCATCACTTCCGACAGCCACACGCGATAGGGCGTGCGCGGATGCTGCCAGGGAAGATCGTGACGGCCGCACTGGTCGAACCAGCCGAGCAGGTGGCGGGCGAAGTCGCTCACGGCGTCGTTGCCTGGGCGGGCGAGTCGGACGGTATGTCGTCGGCCAGCATCTCCAGCTCGACGCCTTCGAACTGCATGCCGTCGAGTTCGAGTGCCGGCGTGCGCAGCGTGCCCACCAGCGGCGGCAAGGGCGAGGCCTTGCGGTCACCGATCCAGGCTGCCAACTCGGGCACACGCAGCGTCGCGTCGAGCACGGTGCCCTCGCGTTCGGCGTGCACGGTCAGCGGGCCGCCAAGATCTCGGCCGCCGCGGTAGCTCATCGTGACTGGCAATCCGGCGCCCTTGCCGGCCAGTGTGCCCGGCAGGGTTGGCCAGGCCTCCGGCCAATCGGCCAGCTGCAGCGTGGCGTTGGCGGCGAGCGACCGCCCGTAGGCGAAGGCAGCGTGTCCGTCGAAGTTCGGCAAGGGCGAATCCGCGCGCACCGCCAGTACGGGCAACACCAGGGTCTTCGGCGTGGCGTCCAGCGCGTAGCGACCGCGCGTACCGATCGAGGCGCGCAGGGGTTGCGGCATGCGCGCCAGCGCAAGGTCCGCGCGCAGGCCGAAGTCGGAACTCAGCCCCGCGCGGGCGATGTCCACGCGGGTGTTGAAGGACACGGAGGAGTCGCCGTATACGAAGCGACCCGTCAGCGGAAACCGCGCGCGCTCGTTCGGCGCGAGCCTCGGCAGGTCGAGCACGAGATGACTCGCTCGCCAGCCATCGCCAATCAGCAGGCCGTCGCGGATCCACAGTCCCCGCGACAGGGTCGGGACCTTGAAAGGCTCGGATGGCCGCGTATCGAGCCAGCGCTGCAGCACGCCGAGGTCGAGCTGCGGCGCATCGAGTTCGACGCGCGTGATGACAGGCTCGCCGCCGGTCAGCGTGGCCCAGGGCAGCGATACCTCGAGGCGCTTCGCCGACAGCAGCAGTTTGCCGTCCAGGGTGCGCGCGGAAAAATCCGGCAGGCGCAGCCGCGGCTCGGGCCGCAACGCGTAATGCGGTTCACCGCCGGCGCGCAGGTCCAGCTGCAGCGCCTCGCCGGCCCGATCGAGCACCGTGCGCGTCAGCCGCGCGGGCTCCAGCTGGTGGTCCACCCACCAGGCCGCGACGCCGACGAGCAGCAGGAAGGCTGCGAGGATCACCCACCGGCGACGGGCGCGCGGCGTGGTTGGCATCAGGCCGCCGGCGGCGCCGGCAACAGCGCATCCACGAAGGCCTCGGGATCGAAGATGCGCAGGTCCTCGAGCTTCTCGCCCAGGCCGATGAAGCGGATCGGGATGCCGAACTCGCGCGCCAGCGCGAACAGCACGCCGCCCTTGGCGCTGCCATCGAGCTTGGTCACCACCAGCCCGGTCACGTCCACCGCCTGGTGGAAGGCACGCAGCTGGCTGATCGCGTTCTGGCCGGTGGTGCCGTCGATCACCATCAACACCTCATGCGGCGTGCCGGCATCGAGCTTGCCGAGCACGCGGCGGATCTTGCCGAGCTCGGCCATCAGGCCGGCCTGGGTGTGCAGTCGGCCGGCGGTGTCCACGATCAGCACGTCCATGCCGCGCGAGCGCGCCGCCTGCAGTGCGTCGAAACTCACCGACGCCGCGTCGGCGTTCTGGCCCTGCGCGATGACGGCGACGTTGTTGCGCTCGCCCCAGACCTTCAGCTGCTCCACGGCTGCGGCGCGGAACGTATCGCCGGCGGCCAGCATCAGGCTCAGCCCATCGTCCTGGAAACGCCGCGCGAGCTTGCCGATGGTGGTGGTCTTGCCGACGCCATTGACGCCGACGGTGAGGATGACGAACGGCCGCGTGTCGTCCGGGATCACCAGCGGCTTGGCGATCGGTGCAAGCAGGCCCAGCAGGTCGGCGCGCAGCGCGCGATGCAGGGCGGCGGCATCGGCGAACTCGCGCGCCTTCATGCGCTTGCGCAGGCGGCCGAGCACTTCGGTGCTGGCGGTGACGCCGACGTCGGCGCCGATCAGCGCGGTCTCGAGTTCCTCGAGCAGCGATTCGTCGAGCCTGGGATTGCCGGAAAACAGGCCGCCGAGGCTGCGGGCGAGCAGGCTGCCGCCCAGGGTTTCGCGCACGGCGACGCGGGCCTGGGCCTTCTCGGCCTCGGCGCGGGCGGCCTTCTCGGCCTGTACGTCGGTGAAGGCGCGGGCGAGGTCGTCGGGGCTGAATCCGGTGCGCGGCGTGGGCGCGACGGGCGCGACCTGGGGCGCCCGCACCGTCGGGTCCGCCGGCGGTTCCGGCGATGCGGGCGGCGCGCTCGCGGGTGGCGGATTCGGCGGCTTTTTCTTGAAGAAGTCGAACATCGGGACGAACCGGGAGACAATGCGCGAATGGTAGCACCCGCCCTCGAAAGCCCCCGATGAACGCGCATCGCCCCGCGGGCCAGGTACGCATCATCGGCGGCCGCCTGCGCGGCTCGAAACTCCCGGTGCCGGACCTGCCGGGATTGCGGCCGAGCGGCGACCGGGCGCGCGAGACGCTGTTCAACTGGCTGCAGGGCGAGATCGCCGGCGCGCGGGTGCTGGACCTGTTCGCCGGATCGGGCGTGCTGGGCCTGGAGGCGGCCTCGCGCGGGGCCGCCGAGGTATGGCTGGTGGAGCGCGATCCCGCCCAGGCGCGCAGCCTCGCGGCCAGCGTGGCCCGGCTGCACGCCGGGACGGTCCAGGTCGCCTGCGCCGATGCGCTGGCCTGGCTGTCGACCCGCAGCGAGCGCTTCGACCTGGCCTTCCTCGACCCGCCCTTCGGGACGCAGCTGCTGGCGCCGGCGGTGGCCGCCCTGCTGCCGCGGCTGGCGCCGCAAGCCTGGGTCCATGTCGAGTTGCCGCGCGATGCCGCCTTCACGGCGCCGCCGCATTGGCGTCTGCACCGAGAGGGCGCCACCCGCGAGGCGCGCCACCTGCTGCTGCGCGCGGAAACGCCGGACCCGGCTGCTACACTGGCGGGCAGTCTCCCCGGGGCAGGAAACGATCAGGCATGACCGCGCCGCGCAACCGCATCGCCGTCTATCCAGGCACCTTCGACCCGATCACCAACGGCCACGTGGACCTGGTGAGCCGGGCCTCGAACCTGTTCGACGCGATCATCGTCGGCGTCGCCGAAAGCCCCGGCAAGAGCCCGGCCCTGCCGCTGGCAGAACGCGTGGCCCTGACCCGCGTCGCGCTGGAGGACATCCCGAACGTCACCGTGCGCGGCTTCGATTCGCTGCTGGCTCATTTCGTCCATGAGGTCGGCGCCGGCGTGCTGCTGCGCGGCCTGCGCGCGGTGTCGGACTTCGAGTACGAATTCCAGCTGGCCAGCATGAACCGCCACCTGATTCCCGACGTCGAGACGCTGTTCCTGACGCCGGCCGAGCAGCACAGCTTCCTGTCCTCGACCCTGGTGCGCGAGATCGCGCGCCTGGGCGGCGACGTATCCGGTTTCGTCCACCCCGCCGTCGCCGCCGCGTTGTCGGCGCGTTGGGGCCATTCCCACCCGGTTTCCCTGAAGTCATGAGGTACGCCATGTCCCGTTCCCTGTTCGCCGTCCTTGCCATCGGCCTCACCCTCGCGCTGTCAGGCTGCGAGACCCCGGAGCCTGAAGATTCCGACGCCCAGAAGGCCAAGGCGCCGCTGGCCGAATTGCACGCGCCCACCTCCGCCGACGACAAGCAGTGGCAGGCCTACCTGCAGGAAGTCATCCGTCGCAACCAGGCCGGCGTGACCGACCGCACCATGGCCTACTACCTGCCCGCCGACAGCGACCAGCCGACGCCGGAGGATCCCGAAGGCCGCAGCAAGTACGACCGCCAGCTCGAGAACGTGCAGACGGTGGTGCTGCGCACGGTGCTGCCGGGCAACATGCTGGTGTTCGGCTCGCCCAACAGCACGCGCATGGCCGACCTGGTGGTGGCGTCCTTCACCGGTGGCGCCGCCGACGCGCTCAAGGGCTCGCAGGTGCTGTTCATCGGCAGCGCCGCCGACAGCCCGCGCGTGCAGGCCGCGGTCGAGTCCGTTGGCGGCAAGTACATCTTCGTCGAGGCAAAGTAAGCCGGTGAAAGTCCGGACGGCGGCCCCGCCCTGGTCGAGGGCGGCGGGCCGCCGGAGCACGCCATGGCACTGCTGATCAACGAGCTGTGCGTGAACTGCGACGTCTGCGAGCCGGCGTGCCCGAACCAGGCGATCCGCCAGGGCGAGACCATCTACCTGATCGACCCCGCGCGCTGCACCGAGTGCGTGGGACATTTCGACGAACCGCAATGCGTGGTGGTGTGTCCGGTCGAGTGCATCGACAAGGATCCCGCATATCCGGAAACCGAGGGCCAGCTTCTGGCAAAGCTGCTGGTCCTGCAGCAGGAGACGACATGACAGTGAACGCAACGATCCGCACCCGCGCGCGGGTTGCCTGCCTGGCTTTGCTGCTGGTGGTGGTTCCCGGCTTCGCGAAGGAGCCTTCGACGGCTTCCAGACCGGCGGGCGCCGCCATCTCCACGGCGCACTTCGCCGCAACCGCCGCCGGCCACGAGATCCTGGGCAAGGGCGGCAACGCCTTCGATGCGGCTGTCGCGGTGTCGGCTGCGCTGTCGGTGGTCGAGCCGGTGAGCTCCGGCATCGGCGGTGGTGGCTTCTTCCTGCTGCGCGAGGCGCGCAGCGGCCGCGACGTGTTCGTGGATGCGCGCGAGACGGCGCCAGCCTCCGCCAATCCGGCCATGTACCTCCGGCCCGACGGCGAGCTCGACACCGACAAGGCCACCAACGGCCCGACCTCGGCCGGCATCCCGGGTTTGCCGGCGGCGCTGGTGCATATGGCCACGAAGTACGGGCGCTTGCCCTTGGCGACTTCGCTGGCGCCGGCGATCCGGTTGGCGCGCGATGGCTTAAAGGTCTATCCGCGGCTCGAGAGCGCCTACGCCTCGCGCCAGGCGGTGATGGAGCGCTATCGCGGCACCCGCGACGTGTTCCTCGCCGACGGCGACCCGCCGCAGGTGGGCGAGACGTTTCGCCAGCCGGAACTGGCGCGTACGCTCGAGCGCATCGCCGCGCAGGGTCGCGACGGCTTCTACCGCGGCGAGACCGCGCGCCTGATGCTCGCCGACGTGAAGCGTTACGGCGGCAACTGGTCGCAGTCCGATCTCGACGGCTACGCCGTGAAGGAACGCGAGCCGCTGCACATCCGTTACCGCGACTTCGACCTGGTGACGGCGCCGCCGCCGTCGTCCGGCGGCGTGGTGCTGGCGGAAATCCTGCAGATACTCGAAGGCTGGGACCTGGCGCGTTTGGACGAGGCCACGCGCGTGCACCTGGTGGTCGAGTCCATGCGCCGGGCCTATCGCGACCGCGGCGTGTACCTCGGCGACCCGGATTTCGTGCAGATGCCGATCGAGCGCCTGACCAGCGACGACTACGCTGCCGGCCTGCGCGCCTCGATCCATCCTTCCAAAGCGACGCCGAGCGCATTGCTGCCCACGGGCGAACCGATGCAGGAGGGCAGCGGCAACACCACCCACTTCTCGATCATCGACGCCGAGGGCAACCTGGTGGCGGCCACGCAGACCGTGAACCTGGGCTACGGCTCGGGCATGGTCGTGCGCGGCACCGGCATCCTGCTCAACGACGAGATGGATGACTTCGCGCTCAAGCCCGGTACGCCGAACGACTTCGGCGTGATCGGCTTCGACGCCAACGCGGTGGCGCCGGGCCGGCGCATGCTCAGCTCGATGTCCCCGACCTTCATGATCGGTCGCGATCGCATCGCGGTGGTCGGCGCCAAGGGTGGCAGCCGGATCATCACGATGGTGTTGCTGGGCCTGCTCGGCATCGAGCAAGGAATGGACCCCGCCCAGATCGCGGCCATGCCGCGCTACCACCACCAGTACCTGCCCGACAGGATCGTCGCCGAGCCCGGCTCGATCTCGCCGGAGGCGCTGCGCAAGCTCGCGGCCATGGGCCACGAGGTGCAGGAAAGCGGGACGCCCTGGACCGCCTTGCTGCACGCCGCCGACTGGAACCTGCGCGACAACTCCGTGCGCGCCGGCGCCGACCCGCGCAATCCGAGCGGGTCGGCGACGGTGGTGCCGAAGGAATCGGTCAAGGAAGCGGTCAAGGAAGCGGTCAAGGACACGGAGGCCGCGACGCCATGAAGCTCTGGTCTCTGCTCGGCAACTCGCAGAAGCTCGACGGCGGCGCGATGTTCGGCAACGTGCCGCGGGCGATGTGGGAACACTGGATCGAGCCGGACGCGGACAATCGCATCCCACTCGCCTGCCGCGCGCTGTTGGCCGACGGCCTCGACGGCAAGCTCGTGCTGTTCGAGACCGGCATCGGCGCCTTCTTCGAGCCGAAGCTGCGCGAGCGTTTCGGCGTCCAGGAGTCGCGGCACGTGCTGCTCGACAGCCTGGCCGAGGCCGGCTTCAGCCACGAGGACGTGGATGTGGTGGTGCTCTCGCACCTGCACTTCGACCACGCCGGCGGCTTGCTCGCCGCTTGGGAAGAGGGCCAGCCGCCGAGGCTGCTGTTCCCGAACGCGCGCTTCCTGGTCAGCGCGCAATGCTGGGAGCGCGCGCGCCAGCCGCATGCGCGCGACCGCGCCAGCTTCATTGCCGAGCTGCCGGCGCTGCTGGAAGCGAGCGGGCGGCTGGAGATCGTGGCCGGGCCGCACAGCGAGGCGCTCGGGCGCAGCGTGCGCTTCCACGCCAGCCAGGGCCACACGCCGGGCCTGATGCTGGCCGAAATCGTCGGGTCGGACGGGCAGGGCGGGGTGGTGTTCTGCGCCGACCTGATACCGGGCCGGCCCTGGGTGCACCTGCCGGTGACGATGGGTTACGACCGCTACCCCGAGCTTCTCATCGATGAGAAGAACGCCTTCCTGGCCGACATGCTGGCGCGCGGCGTGCACCTGTTCTTCACCCACGACACCGAATGCGCGATGGCCGCGGTGCAGCGCGATCCCAAGGGGCGCTATTCCACCGCCGACGAGCAGGGCGAGCTGCGCGGGTACCCGCTGGCGGCCTGATCGTCGCGCCGGTAGACTGCGCGCACCACGGGGGAATCGACGATGATCACGCTGCTCTATGCCGGCCTGTGCGCCTTGCTGGTCGTCTTCCTCGCCGTGCGCGTCGCGCAATGGCGCTTCCGCCACAAGATCGGCCTCGGCGACGGTGGCGACCGCGAGCTGCTCAAGCGCGTGCGTGCGCACGCCAACGCGATCGAGAACATGCCGCTGGCGCTGATCCTGCTCGGCGGGATGGAACTCAACGGTTTCTCCAGCACGACGGTGCATGCCTTCGGCTCGGTGCTGCTGGTCTCGCGCCTGGCGCATGCCTGGGGCCTGAGCCACAGCAGCGGGACCTCGCGCGGCCGCATGCTCGGGTCCGCGTTCACCTGGCTGCTGCTGGTGGCGATGTCGCTGCTGGCCATCGCCGGCTACGCGATGCAGTTCTCCGTGGCCGGCAACGTCGGCTGATCGCGGTCGCGAGCCGGGCGGACTAGTCGCCCAGGCTGACGTGGTCGGCGCCGAGCAGGCGCTCGAGTTCGCCCAGCAGCTCGCGCAGGGCCGGCGCCAGCTCGGGCGCGTACAGGCGGGCGCGCTCGAGTGTTTCGATGCGGCCGAACAGGCTCTGGCGGATCTGCTCCTCGCTGCGGGCGAAGTTGAGCAGGTCCGAGACCAGGTTGGCGAACTCGCTCGGCGTCGGCGCCGCCGGCAGGGCGGTGCAGACCGCGGCGATCGCCGAGAAGAATCCCTGCGCCTCCGCGCCCAGGCCGTAATCCTGCGGGCGATAGTCGAGGAAGGCACGCTGCGCATCGGTCCATACCCGGTAGCTGCACTTGGCCAGCGAGTGGTACAGCGGTTGCTCGGAGATCAGCGCCAGCACCAGGTTCTTCGCGTTCGCCGTGGCCGGCCCGGTGCTGCCGCTCCACTCGCGCTTCATCACGAAGTTGTAGAGCCGCTGCTGGTCGGCGAAGTGCGCGGCCTGCAACTGGTCGAGGATCAGCAGGGTCGGGCTGGCCTCGGAATAGGCGCAGGCCTCGGTCATCACGCGCTCGAAGCCGGAGGGCGGGGCCTCGGGCGTGCCCAGGCTGCCGTCCTCGAGCACGATGGGCTGCAGCGGCGCCGGCGCCTCGGCCGCGCTGAAGTCGTGGTAGAGCACCTGCGGATAATCCAGCGCCCGGCCCAGGGCCTGGGCGAAGGCGGTCTTGCGCCGCCCCGCCGTGCCGTCCACGTGCAATACCCGCAGGTGCGCGATCGGCTGCCCAAAGAGGCAACGCAGCGCGTGGTCATAGTCGTCGTTGGATTCGAAGCCGTGCTCGGCCAGCTTGCTGCGCAGGGTCATGCGCCCAGTCTAGCCGCGCGCGGCGCGCGGAGCGACAAGGCTGCGATCGCCGTGAGCACGGCGAACGCGGCGCCGCCCATGAACGTCGCCTGCGGCCCGAAGAAAGTCCACAGCCCGCCCGCCAGCACGCTGGCCAGCAGCAGCATGAGGCCGCGGGTAAGGTTGACGATGCCGAAGGCGGTGCCGCGCAGGGGTGCCGGTGCATAGTCGGCGGTGAGCGCCGCCAGCAAGCCCTCGGTCATGCCCATGTGCACGCCCCACAGCGCCACGCCCGCCATCACCCACACCACTGAAGATCCAAAGGCGAGCAGCAGGTCTGCCGCCACCATCACCGCGCAGCCGATCGCCAGCAGCGCGTGCCGGGACATCCGGTCCGAGAGCCTGCCGACGGGGTAGGCGGTGAGCAGGTAGGTCGCCGCCATCACCACCAGGGTGATCGGCGCCCAGCCGGTCGCCAGCCCGGCGTCCTGCGCGCGCAGCACCAGGAAGGCTTCCGAGAATCGCGACAGGGTGAACAAGAGCACCAGTCCCACCAAGCCCCAGAAGCGCAGCGGATAGTCGCGACGCCTGAAACCGGCGAAGGGATTGCGCGCGCGCGACGCGCCGTCGTTGGCGCGCGGCGACTCGTCGACGCCGACCACGAGCACGGCGACGGCCAGTAGCGCGGGGAGGCAGGCGAACCAGAGCACGGCGCGGATGTCGTAGGCCAGGCCTGCCACCAGCCCGACCGCCAGCAGCGGACCGGCGAAGGCGCCGACGGTGTCCAGCGATTGCCGCAACCCGTACGCCGCGCCGCGATCCGCGGCATGGGTCACGTCGGCGATCAACGCGTCGCGTGGCGCGCCGCGTATGCCCTTGCCGATCCGGTCCATGAAGCGCGCCACGAACACCGTGCCAGCGGACCCGGCAAGCGGGAACAGTGGCTTGGTCAACGCGGACAGCGCGTAGCCGAGCACGATGAGCGGTTTGCGCCGCGCCATGCGGTCGGACCACGCGCCCGAGAAGATCTTCACGATCGAAGCCGTGCCTTCTGCGATCCCCTCGATCAGCCCGAGCATCAGCGCGCTGACGCCGAGCGTGCCGACGAGGAACAGCGGCAGCAATCCGTGGACGATCTCCGAGGAGACGTCCATCAGCAGGCTGACCAGGCCGAGGGCCCAGACGGTGCGGGGCAGGGGCCGGATGCGCACGCCGAGCCCGTGTGTCAGGCAAACCGCGCGCCGGGCGCGCGGTGGCGGTTCAGGCCGCCGCGGCCTGGGACTTGCGCGGGCCGTGCAGCAGCGCGTGCTTCACGTGCGCGATCACCAGGTCGACTTCCTCGTCGGTGATGCCGAAGTGCGGGGTGAACCGCAGCGAATTCGTGCCGCCGTGGATCACGCCGAGCCCGTGCTCGCGCATGAACTCCTCGGTCGAGTCGGTGCCGAAGCACTTGAAGCTCGGGTCGAGTTCGCAGGAGAACAGCAGGCCGGTGCCCTGCACCTTGGTGATCAGCCCGCCGGTTTCGTCCTTGAGCGCATTCAGGCGGTCGAGGAAGAGCTTGCCCTTCTGGCGGATGTTGGCGCGCAGCTCCGGCGTCAGCGAAGCAAGCACCGTGGAGGCGATGTCGAGCGCGCGCGGATTGGCGGTCATGGTGTTGCCGTACACGCCCTTGCGGTAGAGGCCGGCGGCGCGCTCGTTCACCGCCAGCACCGACAGCGGGTACTGACCGCCGTTGAGCGCCTTGGAATAGGTTTCCATGTCCGGCGCTTCCAGGCCTTCGAAGCCCGGGTAGTCGACGATGGACAACACGCCGTGCGCGCGCAGGCCGGCCTGGATCGAATCCACCAGCAGCAGGCTGCCGTGCGCCTGGGTCAGTTCGCGCGCGGCGGCGTAGAAGGCCGGCGGCACCGAGCGGCCCGGGTCGCCTTCGCCCATCACCGGCTCCAGGAACATCGCCTCGATGAACCAGCCGTTGGCATCGGCGTCGGCGAAGGCCTGCTTGAGCTGCTCGATCGAATACGGCTCGACCGTGATCAGGCTGGTCTCGTTGCGGAAGCTGGCCAGGTGCTGCACGTAGGCCTTGCGGCTGGAGTCGGAAAAGATCGCCGGGCGCTCGGTACGGCCGTGGAAGGCGCCCTTCACGGCGAGGCGCTTGATGGTGCGCCCGGCATGCGCGCCGCCCGCGTCGGTGTGGATCTTCGCGTTGACGTCGGCGATGCGGCCGGCGAGCGAAA